>CAZXEF010000226.1:0-3857 GCA_964639605.1 uncultured bacterium
ATCGCCTGTGGGGCATCACCGGCGACAACTCCCTGAGGAGAAGGGCTGACTCCCTCGGGACTGCGCTCCACGGAAGGGCCGTCTCGGCTCCCTCGGCACACTCCATGCTGGCGGCGTCCATGCTGAGCGGGTCGGGGCATGTGCATGTGACGATCCATGGAAACCCTTCCGATCCCCTGTTCCGGGAGATGGTGGTGGCCGCAGGGGAAGTCTACAGCCCGGACCTGACAATTTCCGCTGAGGAGAGTGAGGAGGATTTCAGTGCCGTGGTCTGCGCCAACGGGACCTGCAGCCCGCAGGCGCGCTCAACGTCATATCTGAAAGCGCTGATCACGGAAGGCGGATTACGGTGATTGCACACCACTTGCTGTAGGGCTTAGATTCATTCCGGGAAGGTGGATCGCCCATGGTCACCGATGCACCGGGAAGGAGAGAAAAAATAAATGTACTTTCTTCTGATGATACTGGCGGCCAGTGCGCCGGATACACTCTGGGCCAATGTCACAAGCGGCGGAGTGTATTCCACCGTGGAGGTCGGGGACCTTGACGGCGACGGAGTTCCCGATGTGGTCAGCGGGGTGAACTTCTGGGATGGACAACCGACGCTCTGGTGTATTTCGGGCGCCGACGGGACGACGATCTGGACCTCTGACCAGTACAAGGGAATCTACCAGGACGAGGGACTGACCGGCGTACAGGACATGAACAACGACGGTTACTGCGACATACTCCTCTCTACACCTGGGGGTTACGCTCCTCCCGGGAGGTGCATGATACTGGTTTCCGGGGTGGACGGTTCCCTGATCTGGCAGTGGAGTGCCTATGAGAACGTCCCCTCCGGTGCAGGATGGGGCTACAGCTGCGGTTCGATGGAGGACCAGACCGGGGACGGGCTCCCTGAATTCATAGGAGGCTTCGGCTCCACCGGCTCGGCCAACACTTCCGTGGCGGTCTGCATGAACGGCGCCACCGGGGATACTATCTGGACAAGGACTGCCGCCGATGCCGTGGAGGATGTACTGGCGGTACCCGATGTGAGCCAGGACGGTATACAGGAAGTGGTCCTCGGAATAGGCGGCAACTCCTACACAGATTACACCATCGAGCTGCTTGACGGCTCCGACGGCAGCCTGATTTGGAGCCGCATGGGCGGCGGGGATGTCATGAGCGTGGATGCACTGGACCGCGAGGATACCCTGCCCTGGGTAGTGAGCAGCTCCTTCGACGGGGAGGCAAGGTGCCACGACCTTGGTGGTACACTTATTTGGGAGAGGGATCTGGGAGGCATGCTCCTTGATGTGGAATCGGGTCCGGACCTCAACTCTGACGGGATATCGGAGGTTGCCCTGGCAGGGGACAATTCGGGCACGATGTGCCTTGACGGTGCCACCGGAGCCACCCTCTGGAGCTATCCAACAGGGTCCAATACCTGGAGCGTTGCCTGGGCGGACTCGGTGTACACCGGAGGAGTGTTCGTCCCATGCATCGCAGGGGGCAGCGTGAATGGATACAGGATAACCCTGAACGATGCCCTCACAGGAGGACTGCTCTGGGAGCAGCCCTTCACGGAGAGGGTGTATAACGTCAGCTCGTTCGTTCTGGACGGTGTGTCGTCCTCTTCCATTGTCTTTGCGGGGCTTCAGGACCAGCAGCCCCAGCCCTTCCATGCCTGGGCATTCCTGTCATCCGTGGAGACGACGGTGGGCGAGGGACAGGCGCAGGGTTACGGCGGCAGGATACTGAGCGGGAACCCGGTCTCAGGGATCATGCTTCTCACTCCTCCCGAAGGGGAGTGGGAATGCTGCGCATACGACCTTTCCGGCAGGCTCGTGTGGAAGGACATGATCACGGGTGATTCCAGTGTCGACGTATCAGCCTGGAGTTCCGGCTGCTACATTCTGGTCGTGTCCCGGGGTGACATGGAGATAAGGGAGTCCCTTACGGTCATCCACTGAGGAATTCGGGCCTCCCATCCCTTGATTCGGATGCTGCTATGGCAGCTCCCAGGGCACCGGTTATACGCGGGTCCGGGGGACTGACGATGTCCAGTCCCGTTTCATCACGAAGGGCATACATAACGCCTTCCAGCTGTGCGACTCCTCCGGTGAAGACCACAAGGTCCCTGATCCTGGCCCTGCCGGCCATGGACAGAGTCCTTCTGGCCACGGCCTGGAAGATGCCGTTGAGTATCACGTCGGTGCCGCACCCCCCCTGAAGCAGGCCTACTATCTCGCTCTCTGCGAACACGGCACACATGGAGGATATGTCAACGCTCCCCGCATCGGGTGAGACCCTGCCGTTCATCTCCGTAACCGGTATTCCAAGTATGCCCCCGGCCATCTCTATGAACCGCCCGGTGCCGGCCGCGCATCGGTCGTTCATGACGAAGTCTGTAGGTCTGCCTTCGCTGTCCAGCTCGATCAGCTTCGAGTCCTGGCCTCCGATGTCGATCACGGTCCCAGCCCCGGGGAAGAAATACGATACACCCTTTGCATGGCATATTATCTCCGAGCAGGACCTGTCGGCATCCTGGAAGTAGTTCCTGCCGTAGCCGGTTGCAACGATCCCGTCCAGATCGCTCCGTCGGATGCCGGCGGAGCCGAGTGCCTGGCTGAAGGCCCTGCGACCGTTCTCTATGGGCGAATTGCCGGTATCCGTCACCAGTGAATCGACTACCTGTGCCCCGTCGTAGAGCACCACTTCTATGGAACGGGCCCCGATGTCTACTCCGCAGTAGGTCATATCATCTCCAATAGCGTCTGTATCCTTACCGAGAGCCTCTCTCTGTCCGATTCCGAGTAGTCCGTGTCCACTTTCAGGTAGGACAGGCCCAGAACGTCCCTCACGTACCTCTCCACCTGCCATGACTCCACGCTGTACGTAAGGCAGGCATGCCAGACCAGGTCCACCACGGCATCTATTCTGAAGTCGTCCGCCAGGCGGCCTATCAGCTCCATCCTCCCTGTGTTGGGGGTCATGCATGAGCAGGGAATATGGAAATGCTTCCGGGCTATGGCCTCCAGAGGGCTTCCCGTGCCCTCCTCCGTCAGGGTGTCCAGGGGCTTCCAGCCGGAACATGTCTCCTGCACGGCCACAACCCCTCCGCATTCCTCGATTATCTCTATTATCTTGAAAGTGCCGCTGGACATTGGACATCCGGTAATCATGATCCTTGGGGCATCAGATCTGAATACAGACCCGCTCCTGTCCTCCACCGCATTGATGAACCTCTGCAGCATGCTGTGATGCTCGGGAAGACCCGATATCCTGTACCTGAGATGAGCGAGGTCCAGTCCGGAGACCACAGAGGGTTTCCGCTTACCCAGTTCGTATGCCCTCCTAAGAAGCTTCCGCTCGCTGTTCATGAACAGTATGGCCCCCTCCAGGTCATCATCCGATATCTTCGTACCGAATTGTCTTTCAAGGACTTCCCGTAGTGTTTCGACCTCCGCCAACCAGTGGCGGAAGGCCTCAGGCTCATCAACCTTCTGGGTAAGTTCCAGTATGTGCTGCGGCTTCCTGTCGGCTATCAGCTCGTACATCTTCTTCTTGCCGTCGCAGGTGGTCTCGGCTATCACGATGTCAGAGACTACGAAGAATGGACATCTGCTTGTGAGGATGTACCCGAAGGAAGATTTTATCAGGGGACAGAGGTTCGATGGGAGAACCGTCTCCGCTGCAGGTATGGTCCTTCTGTTGGCGCCGCAGAGGCATACGGGAAGAGCTCCCGCTGCCAGGATGATCTCCCTTGGAGTGAACTCGCAGTAGATGCCCGCAACTCCCCGGCCCTGCCGTTTCCTGGTCCGCACCAGGTCCACTTCTTCCGAAATGGAGTTCCTGAACCATAGGAAGGGATC
>CAZXEF010000227.1:0-3854 GCA_964639605.1 uncultured bacterium
TGTCGTTGAACTTCTTGAAGTGGTCGATATCTATCATCAGGGAGGACAGCGGAAGGCCCTCGCTACCCATCCTTCGCAGAAGCAGTGGAAGGGTGCTGTCCAAAGCCTTCCGTGGGGGGATTCCCGTGACCGCATCAAGCTCACCCCTCCATGGAAAGGCCGTTTCCGGATCGAAAAAACCAGTAACAGACAAATCCCAGACCTCCCGGTTTGGTCAATAATAACATGAAACCGGGCAAATGACAGCGCTCACATTGACACCGGAGGGGAAAGAATGCAGACTACCGGATGTACTGTAGACAGGGAGGATAAATGGTCCACCGTTCTTCTTCGATACCCTTCACAGCTGCTCTCATGGTCCTGCTTGCCTGCTCATGGTCCGCCGGGCAGAGGGAAGTGCTCGAAGACTTCCGCCGGGCGGTCTCGACCATGGGAAGTGATGACTGGGAGTCGGCACTGGGAGTCATCAGCTCCTCTACGGAATCCCTTCTGGACTCATTATCGTTGGACTTCACCAGCAGGGGTCTGCATGGTTATGATGAGGTAGAGGAATTGCTTCAGGTAATGTACCAGGAGTACATTGACTTCGATGGAGAAGTGACTATGATTTTCGTTGAGGGAGATATGGCAGAGGTCACCATCTCCCCTGACGATCCAAGAAAATATCAAATGGTGTTCGAGCAGGGGGAATGGAAGCTTGATCTCAGCGAGGTCTTCAGGGCGGACATCCAGGAGGCCCTGAGGGGTTCATATGTATATCACTGAGATCGTTGTTCTCCTTTTGCATATTATCAGTGTTTGCCGTACCGGTTCGGGAAACCGGGTAACAAGAAGAGAGGGAAACTAGATGAAGAATCTGGCATTACTCCTTGGTGTGCTGGCCATCGCCCTGTTCGCTGCATGCGGTGAGCAGGCCGAGGAGGGTGATACCACCCCGGTCGAGGATACCCAAGCAGCGCTTGTCAAGGTAACGATTACCAATGGCCTCGAGGCCTATGACATTTACAACATAATGATCGATCCGTCGGACGAGCCCTGGGGCGAAGACCTCCTGGGTGAAGAGATACTTGCCCCCGGTGAGTCCTTCACAGCCGAGATCGAACCCGGCACCTGGGACATACAGATAGTCGATGTCGACGGTGACACATACACTCTCTGGCAGGTTGATATCGGCGCTGATGGCTACGAGTGGAACGTGACCCTGGACGACATAGACAGCGACTGGGGCGACAGCGAGGTAATGGAACCCCGCATAATCGAGGCCGGAGAAGGCACGGGCTGGGTTTCCATAGTCAACGATCTTCAGGGTTATGACATCTACTACGTATACGTCTCTCCCATGGATTCCGATGACTGGGGCGGTGATATGCTCGGTTCTGAGATCCTCTACCAGAACGACGAGCTCATAGTCTGGGTCGATCCCGGAACCTACGACATTCAGATTGTTGACGAGGACGGCGACACCTACACCAAGTGGGAAGTGGAAGTCGACGCCACCGGTTTCGAGTGGTGGGTCACTCTCGACGATCTCGACATGATAACGGATGCGGGCGACATGGGTGCCGTGATGCTTGAGGCAGGCGAGGGAACAGCCCCCGTCACCATCATCAACGACCTTGGCGCCTGGGACATCTACTATGTCTACGTCGATGCCTCCGACTCTCCCTGGGGCGAGGACAGGCTTGGATCCGACATACTCACGGCTGACAGCCGTATCACCGTATGGGTCGATCCCGGCACCTACGACATGAAGGTGGAGGACGTCGACGGCGACACCTACACCCTCTGGGGCGTAGAGGTCGGCGCGGACGGCTACCAGTGGAGCGTTACGCTTGATGATATGGACTGATCCAGTTTGATATCTGATCAGCTTGACAGCTGATCAGTCCATCGATGAATCAGTTTTGAAGAAACCCCCGGACCGGCAGGTCCGGGGGATTTCTTCATGACTGTCATGCTTCTCTGACTGAACACAATCGCATGATCAAATCAGTTTAAAAAACCCGCGGACCTTTCGATCCGCGGGTCCCAGCATTGTAAGGTAAGGCCTACTTGGAGTAGAACTCCACCACCATTCTCTCGTCCACTTCCAGGGGCACGTCCTCCCTGGAGGGGAGAGCCTTCATGATTATCCTCCTGGCCGAGGGATCCACGTCCAGGAACGCTGGTACGCCTATCCCGGCGCCCTCGGTGATGTTGTCCTCAACGACCTTGAGCTTCCTGCTCTTCTCCTTGAGGGAGACGACGTCGCCCACCCTTACGGAGTAGGACGGTATGTCAAGCTTCCTTCCGTTGACGGTGACATGGCCATGGGTGACAAGCTGTCTTGCCGCGGGTATGGACCGCGTGAACCCTCCCCTGGCAACCACATTGTCCAGCCTTCTCTCGATCTGCTGAAGGAGGTTGTGGCCCGTCTCGCCCTTCATCGAAGTGGCTTTGCTGTAGTACCTGCGCAGCTGCTTCTCGGAGAGACCGTAATTGAACCTTATCTTCTGCTTCTCGGTGAGCTGCAGGCGGTAGGTCGAAGATCTTCTCCGATGCCATCTGCCTCCATGCTCCCCCGGCGGGTTCTGGTTGGTCGGGTCCTTCCTCGTCAGGCCGGGAAGTGTTCCCAGAGACCTGATCTTCCTGAGTTTGGGTCCGCGATATCTCGACATTCAGTAACCTCCGACGGTTGGCGCCTCACGAGACATTCGTGGCATGGCGATAACACCGGCACCTTCCGGTGAACTGTACTCGGACAGCCATCTCCATGCTTCGGCGCATTTGTGACAAGGCTCAAATCTACCTGCTCAGGACGTCATATGTCAACAAGGAGCATGCATTTGTGATGGAAAGAAGAGAGGGCACGCAAAAGCGTGCCCCCTCTTCATCATCCCCGAGACCTCAGCGTATTACCACGCAGGACCTTGTGAAAGTATCGCCGCCGGAAGTGAGCCGTAGAAGGTAGACGCCTCCGGGTACTGATCTCCCATCGCTGTCGGTGCCCGCCCACTGCACGGAGTGCGTTCCGGCGGTCTGATCGCCGGAGAGTACGGTTGTGACCAGCCTTCCGGACAGGTCGTAGATGTCCAGGGACATCTCACCCGCTGCAGGCATGCAATAGGAGACCGTAGTGGTTGCGGAGAAGGGATTGGGAGCAGGAGAAGCAAGTCCGAGGGAAGGCAGCACCAGACCGCCTTCAGCAACCCCGACACCCGATACCACGGCGGAACCCACGTAAGGGTAGTAATTATGTGCCGTGCATGTCACGGTCACGTCATCGGTGCCGGGTATCGACGGTATGGTGAGGGAAGCCACTCCGGAGCCGTTGGTGTATCCGCTCTCCAGGAAGATGTCGCCCTGCACTATGCCCACGAGGGCACCCTCGACGGGGGACCCGCCGGCGGTGACCGTCACCGACCAGCTTCCGCCGGATATAGTGCCCGGATGGTCGCCGGCAAGGTGAACAAGGGGCGATGTGTCGGTGTAGATGTCGAACTCCGGACAGCCGAATATCATGTGCATGTCGCTGTTCTCAGCGTCACCTGTGTAGTAGTAGGCCATTATCTTGCCGTAGTCGAAGGCGGCCCCCATGTGGTACATCTCTTCCTCGAAGTATCCCCTGAACTGGTAGAGCGCAAGGGAATCGGTAGGACCAACGGGACTGGACGTGGTTGCGCCCATGAAACCCACTGCGCCCTTTGGAGACGCAACGGTGCCCTCGTTCATCCAGGCCTCGCCAAAGCATGTGGAACCACTCTGGAACTGCCCGTTGTAGCATGCGATGGAGCTTATCCAGGGGAGCTTCCGGCCGTTGGTGAGGGCCGCGACGTTGCTGTTGCTGAATCCCGTGGTCCCCCAGGAAGTGAGGC
>CAZXEF010000228.1:0-3788 GCA_964639605.1 uncultured bacterium
CTCCCCGCCTGCCCGCGGAGGATATCCTGCAGGGGAACTGGGCCGGGCTCAGAACGGGACCATTTCCTGATCGGGCCGGAGGAACCGCACTATGTATTCCCCCGGCCTTCCCCAGCCCAGAATCTCCCTCACCATCTTCTCAAGGTAGAGGGAGTCGCCGCGCAGCTTCTCGATCTCCGATTCCAGGGAGTCTATCTCAACCTGAAGGCTGTCGATGAAGACTGACATCCTGTCAACCTCGCCCCTGAGACCTGCCAGCGCTATGAAACCGTGACGATTGAAGACGAGTATGGTCACCACCACGACGAAAACGGACACGAGGGTCACATAGAAGGTTCTCCTGCTTTTTCCGTCCCGGTGTTCCAAGCTACTCCCCGCGGGATTCCCGCAGTATTCCCGTACCCCTGTAGAACGCCTGGCTACCCAGTTCCTCCTCGATACGGAGCAGCTGGTTGTACTTGGCCACCCTGTCGGTCCTGCTGGCCGAGCCCGTCTTGATGAGGTCGGTGTTCATCGCCACTGAAAGATCACTGATGAAAGTATCCTCCGTCTCTCCGCTGCGGTGGCTGACCATGGCCTTCCATCCGCTCCTCTGGGCCAGGCTGACCGTGCTCATGGTTTCGGTGACGGAGCCGATCTGGTTCAGCTTGATAAGGATTGAATTGGCCGCACCGCTGCCGATGGCCCTTGCGAGCCTGGCCTCGTTCGTGACAAGAAGATCGTCGCCGATCACCAGTATCCTGTCTCCCAGTGTATCGTTCATGAGCTTCCAGCCGTCCCAGTCATCTTCGGCCAGACCATCCTCTATGCTGATGATGGGAAACTCGTCCACAAGGCCACACCAGTACTCCACAATCGCCTCGGAACGGAGCCCCTCGGGATCGCATCCGTGCATGAAATACCTGCTGTCGCGGTAGAACTCGCTGGCGGCCGGGTCCAGGGCGATGAAGATATCTCTTCCAGCCTTGTAGCCTGCATCGGCGATGCTCTCCATGATCAGCTCAAGGGCGGCCCTGTTGTCCGGAAGATCAGGGGCCAGTCCTCCCTCATCGCCCACGGTGGTCGAAAGTCCCCTGGAGGAAGCGCGGCGCTTCAGGGCATGGAACACTTCCGTTCCGGCCTGCAGCGCTCTGCTGAAATTCTCGAAACCGGCGGGGACTATCATGAACTCCTGGAGGTCTATGGGATTCGACGCGTGCTTGCCGCCGTTCAGTATGTTCATGAACGGGACCGGCAGGTTCCGGGCCGCGGGACCTCCCAGGTACCTGTAGAGGGGAAGACCGAGATGCCCTGCTGCAGCTCTCGATACGGCCATGGAGACCGCCAGGATGGCGTTGGCGCCGAGGTGCGACTTGTTGGGCGTTCCGTCAAGATCGATCATTGTCATGTCGATGTTCCACTGCTCCAGTGCCGAGATGCCGCAGATCTCCGGTGCTATTACCGTTTCGATGTTCCTGACCGCCTTCAGGACACCCTTGCCGCCATAAGCTTCATCGCCGTCGCGGAGTTCAACGGCCTCATGCTCCCCGGTGGAAGCTCCGCTTGGCACGGCTGCCCTTCCCCAGCCGCCGTTCAGCAGGAGTACTTCAGCCTCAACGGTTGGATTCCCTCTGGAATCAATTATCTGTCTGGCTTTCACATTGATGATCTCTGGCATGGTTTTCCTTTCGTATTCTTGTTCTGACAGCTGAGAATATACGGCCGCGAGGCGGGACCACCCACGTAACGGGTCCCTCATATGTACTATATCTGATTGAATGAAAGCTGGTACGATGCCTTTGAAAGGTATTCGTTGATCATGTCGTTAGGGGACATCGATTTAAGGGCCGACAGGAATATCCGGCCAATCTCAGGGTCGAACTGGCTTCCTATGTTCTTGTTTATCTCCCTGATGGCGAAATCCAGCCCCGGAGCCTTCCTGTATTTCCTGTCCGACGTCATGGCGTCGAACCCGTCGGCCACCGACAGCATCCTGGCATGCAGGGGAATGGTGTCGTCGGAGAGACCGGCCGGGTATCCGCTGCCGTCGAACCTTTCGTGATGGTATCTTACGGAATCGATGAAATTACTGAAAGCGGTCACCGGTCTGAGTATGTTGTACCCCAGTTCGGGGTGAGTTTTGATAATACTGTATTCCTCATCGTTCAGCGGTCCAGTCTTGTTGAGGATGTTCTCGGGTATGCCGATCTTGCCAATGTCATGCAGGAGGGCGGCACTGTTCAGCAGTGATATGTCCCGGGAGGGAAGCCGCATGTGGGCAGCGATGCTGGTGACATAGGCGGCGACGTTCCTGGAGTGGTTGTGAGTGTAGGGATCCTTGGCGTCCACCGCCCCTGCAAGGGCAGCGATGGTCTGGATGTAATTCCTCTCGTTGGTCTCGAAGAGGAAGGCGTTGCTCAAAGCGGAAGCCGCGTGCCTGAGAAGGATGGGAATATGGGATGACGTCCCTATGCGGCACATTGTCCCGCTCCAGTCACCCAGTACTATCATGCCTCTGAGAGAGCCTATATCTCCAAGGTCGAGCAGCTCGACCAACGGCATGGAATCGTAGTCGGAATCCACCAGGCTGGCGAAGGAATCCCTTGTGTTACCGTTAAGGAACAGTTCTGCGTCATGGATGTCCAGCTTCTTCTGCAGGATGGTCCTGAAATTTCCCTGGAGGACCTTCTCAGGTAAATCCGACCTTACAAGCATGTAGCTCAGGGGCAACATGTCCTTGCCGCTGAGGAGAACGCCGAACAGGTCAAAGCTCAGGAACGAGCGAAGTCCCTGGCTGATGGAGGCCAGGACCCGCCTGGTATTCAGGGATGACGAGAACTCTCCCGCCAGGATGTTGGTCCTTTCGAGATTGTCCGCCTGAACCCTCAGGTTGGAGGCCATCCTGTAGTTCATCAGCTGGTTGCCGGCCTGGGCTGCGAAGAGTCCCATCAGCTTGAGGTCTCTGGAGGTGAACTCCACTGGAATGGTAGACCTTGCCACGATGCAGGCTCCAAGGTTCCCGTCGGAACTGGGGACGGGTACGGCCATGAGGGAGGTCACCTGAGAGTTCTCCGGCACAAAATCGCATTCCTCGCCGTTGTCAAGAACCCCTCCGTCTATTTCCAGAGCTGACATGACCGTTCCGGTCCACTCCTTCTCGGACAGGAGATCTTCGTTCCCCGATCCTGCCATGCGGGACAGGGTGAGGGCTCCCGGATCCCCACCGAGATATATGCGTGCAAGGTCACCGCGGAATGTCTTGCGCAGGGTGGTGATCAGACCGTCAAGGTACGCCTGAATCGACTGCTCCGATATATTCACATTGACGGTAAGGTCGTAGAGGTCCTTGAGTTCCGGGGACGGGAGAACGGAAAGCTGCTTGCTGCGGACCTCCAGGGCGCGATCGACCATATTCTTCAGTTCGATCATCTTGAAGGGCTTGGTTACGAAATCAAAGGCGCCTCTCTGAATGGCGTCCTTTGCCAGGTCTATGGTGCCATGGCCCGTTATCAGTATGACCAGGGTGTCCGGGAACCTCTTCCTGACTATGGAGGCCAGCTCCAGTCCGTTGATGTCAGGCATCATGATGTCGCTGAGAATGAGGCTGAAAGAGGTCCTGCTCATCAGTTCCAGGGCCTCTGTACCATTCCTGGCCTCGTCTACAATGTAATCATGCAGTTCCAGGAACTCGCGACAGAGCCCGCGAACGGTCTGCTCGTCGTCCACCACCAGTATCCTTGGTTTGCCACCGGTCATATGTCCCTGCCAGTTTCCCTGGGAATCCCCAGGCTTCTCATCCGGGCCAGAAG
>CAZXEF010000229.1:0-3781 GCA_964639605.1 uncultured bacterium
CTGCGCTTCCTTCTTCAGAACACACCGGACCTTGACGGCGCCGTCTTCGTCGGGTTCCTGCCCTGCGCCTGGTACGAGGACGATTACTGGGCAGCGGAGGAGTTTCCCTGCGAACTCTACTTCATGGACCTTGACGGCACATGGGTCGATGCTGACCAGGACAGCCTGTTCGATGACCATACAGGCGACGTGGCACCCGAGATATGGGTGGGCCGCATCGACGCCCATACTGCCTACGGCCCCGAACTGTACCTGCTGGCGCAGTACTTCGAGAAGGACCACCTGTACAGGACCGGCGCCATGGGGCTGAACTCCAGGGCCCTGGCCTTCAACGACGACGACTGGTCCTACTATGACGACTGCGGATTGAATGACGTGTACGGCCCGTCCGGTGTAACGGTCATCAGCTCCCAGAGCCAGACCACGGCGGAGAACTACCTCTCACAGCTCTCCCAGGGTTACGAGTTCGTTCACCTGATGGCCCATTCCTGCCCCTGGGGGCATACCTTCAAGATTCCGGGGGGTATGTCGGGGACGGTGATGGCCCCTGAGATATCCCAGGTGAATCCCCGCACCGCCTTCCTCCAGCTCTTCAGCTGCTCCAACGCCAGGTGGGTTGAGGAGGGCTGCCTGGGGAACTGGTACCTCTACGGCACCGACTGCGGACTTCTTGTCACCGGCGCCGCAAAGACCGGTTCCATGCTGGACTTCGAGGAGTACTACGGTCCGCTGGGCACAGGCCTCTGCTTCGGAGAATCATTCCGGGACTGGTGGGAGTACGAGGCCCAGGGAGGGTTCTCCGACTACGAACGGGCATGGTTCTACGGCAACGCGCTGCTGGGCGACCCTACCCTCAGGCCGGTGGGCGGAGGGATGGTCCCCCGGGGGACCTACTTCCCTGAAGGGGCCTCCGCAGACTTCACTCAGCTCTCCACGAGCCTGTTCTCGGACTGCCACCCTTCCGTTTCGGCTTCCCAGGGTTCTCCCCATAGATTGGTGGCTGCCTGGCTCAGCGGCCAGAACGGAAGGCTGGACATTGCGGCAAGGCTCTACGATGAGGTATCGGGGTGGGGCCCGGTATTCTACGTCGACCCCGACGAGTACTGGGATGTCGGCGTCTCCGCATGCTACCATGACACTTCTCCATGGATCGCATGGAGCGATTTCGAGTATGCGACCTTCAGTTACAGGATAAAGACCGCCTGCGGTCCGGGGTTCTCCCAGGTCGAGGTCCAGGTGGCCCAGGAGGGGTATCAGATCAACCCTGTCCTGGCCTCCACCGGCAGCCGCCTCTGGCTGGCCTGGCTGGACTGGGACGGGCAGGGCGGGGCTGTGATGCTCAAGAGCATCGACGAGGCTTTTCCGGCTCAACGGATAAGCGAATGGGGCAGCTGGTGCCAGAACCCCTGCATGTCCGCTGGCGGTTCCGGTCTGGTCCACCTGGCCTGGGAGGAAAGGGAGCCGGGCGGAAGCAGGATCATGTGGTCCTGCGGAGGCTCTTCAGGGTTCTCCGCACCGGTGGAGGTATCCTCCGGGCAGTTATGCCATTCCCCCAGCCTGGACACCCGCCCCTCGGACGGTGTCACCTGCCTGACCTGGATCGATGAAAGCGGCGGTACTTCCGTCAGGATGCGAAACTGGAACGGTGCTGCCTGGGAGCCGGAGGAGACTGTCCATACAACTGACCGGCGCATATCCGGCGTATTTCTCAGCTCACTGCCGGAGCCTGACGCGGAGGGTCTGGTCTGGCAGGAGGGGTGCGGCCCTGACGCAAGGATAATGGCCCTTCCCTCGGGAGCCGCGGAGCCTGTCCAGCTGATCTGGTTCGGCGGTCCCGCATGGTCCCCTGTATCCACTTCGGAGGAGATCTGCTGGGCCGGAGACCTGGGTGAAGGATGGGAGATCTTCTGCCAGAACCTCTCCGGGCTGGGCATCGGCGAAGGGGAGCAGGAGGGGATGTCACCGTATCCCTTCGTGGCCTCCAATCCCGTCCACGGTAACCTCACCATCTCCCTTGGGTCCGGCGGCCCTGATTACGGATCGGGCATCCGGATATACGACCTCGCCGGCAGGGCAGTGATGGATGCCGATGTGGACATACATGCCGGGTCCTCGATCTCCCTGGACTGCTCCCTGCTGCCTCCGGGAGTCTACATGATCGTGTTCGATGGTGGAGCGCCCCCTGCCAGGTTCCTCCTGCTTAGGTGACCACCCGATACCATCGGTCTTGAACTTTCCCCCGAAGGGAAGTACACTCTTCTCAAAGGGAACGGGGAAAGTGAATGATCGCAGTCACCAGAAGCCTGGCCGTATTCGGAATAGACTCGTACCCGGTTGAGATCGAGGCAGACATGTCCCTGGGCCTCCCCACCTTCACCATAGTAGGCCTTCCCGACAATGCTGTGCGTGAAGCCAGGCAGCGCATCCGCTCCGCCATATCGAACCTCGGGCTGAAGCTGCCCGGCAAGAGGATAACCATCAACATGGCCCCGGCCGGGATGAAGAAGGAAGGGCCCGGGTTCGACCTGCCCATAGCCGTGAGCATACTGGCGGCCTCCGGGATACTGCCTCCGGAGTCCGTGCGTGATCACTATTTCGTAGGTGAGCTGGCACTGGACGGTTCCCTCAGGCCCGTTCGGGGAGTGCTGTCCATGGCTGACAGGGCCAGGCGGGACAGCCACTCGGGTCTGGTTGTGCCTCTTTCCAATTCCAGGGAGGCGGCGGTGACCGGCGGACAGAATATCTATCCGGCTGAAAACCTCAGAAGTGTTATAGAATTCCTGAGGGATAAAAGTACCATTTCGCCTGCCGTATGGTCCGCTGCGGATCCGGGCGGGCCAACCGGGGCCGAACCCGACTTCAGGGACGTCAGGGGGCAGGAGTTCGCCAAGAGGGCCATTGAGGTGGCGGCCGCCGGCGGCCACAACATACTCATGATCGGTCCTCCCGGTTCAGGGAAGACCATGCTTGCCCGCAGGCTGCCCTCCATCCTGCCTTCTCTTCTGCCAGACGAGGCCATCGAGACAACCAAGATACACAGTGTCGCCGGCCTGCTGGGCCGGGAAGACGCCCTTCTCCGCACCAGGCCCTTCCGCTCTCCCCATCATACGGTGTCCGACGCCGGGCTCATCGGCGGGGGAGCCATACCGGGTCCCGGTGAGGTCAGCCTGGCCCATAACGGTGTACTGTTCCTGGACGAGCTCCCCGAGTTCAGGAGGAACGTTCTGGAAGTGCTCAGGCAGCCGCTTGAGGACGGACGGGTCACCATTACCAGGGCCGCCATGACCATGACATTCCCGGCCGACTTCACCCTGGCCGCCGCCATGAACCCCTGCCCCTGCGGTTACTTCACGGACCCCACCCACTCATGCAACTGCACGGGGCCGCAGATACAGAGGTACCTGAACAGGATATCCGGTCCGCTGATGGACAGGATAGACATTCATGTAGATGTGGCGCCTGTAAGATACCGCGATCTCTCCAGCGACCTCCCTACGGGCGAGTCCTCCGCCGATATAAGGGAGAGGGTGGTGAGGGCAAGGGAGACCCAGTCGAAGAGGTTCACGAACCTGCCGGGCGTGCACTGCAACGGGGGAATGACCTCATCCCTGGTAAGGAAGTTCTGCAGGCTTGATCAGGAGGGCCGGATGCTCCTCAAGTCGGCCATGGACCTGTACGGATTCTCCGCCAGGGCCTACGACCGCATAGTCAAGGTCTCTCGCACCATAGCCGACCTTGCCGGGGCTGAAGAGATCGGCCCCTCTCATATCGCTGAAGCCGT
>CAZXEF010000230.1:0-3761 GCA_964639605.1 uncultured bacterium
TCAAGCTCCAGACGGGCCCGGTACATCCTCTCAGGGTCCCCCTCCGATATGAAGTTCTCCAGCAGGAACCGGTCATCAGGTTCCACTCTTCCGCAGAAGACCCTGTACCCGTTGCAGGTTACCGTGACATCTTCTCCGAGATCGATCATCTCAGGGTGAAGCAGAAGGACAAGCCTGCACAGTCGGTTCACCGATATTTCAAAATGGTTGTCTGTGCATGAAGCTTCCACCCTCACCGAAGGTCCCTGCCTTGGAAGAAGCCAGTAGTGCTCCGGAGGATTGAACCTGTCCCTGAGCTCCAGCGTTTCAGTTCCCCGCTGGACGGTTATGGAGAAACTGTCGCCGGGGGCCATCCCCGACTGGACCTCCCATAACTCATCCAGATCCTTCACTTCCACACCCTGGAAACCGGTTATCACATCTCCCTCCTGGAACCCGAGCCTTGATGCCGGAAGGTCCCCCTCAGCCACTCCCGAGACCAGGATTCCATCACCCTGGAAGTCCCAGTCGGGATAGAAACCGAACTGGAGCCTCTCGGAGACCATCAGTGTATTGAAGTCCTTATCCTCTGTCAGTACGGGCCACGGGACAATTGAGTCCACCATGAGCCAGTCGCACCCCGATGGATCACCCGCCTCCCAGACGATACTAACGGGGAATCTCACCCGCCGGGTTTCATCCAGCCATTGCACTATCCTGTCCTCCAGCAGAGGCAGATAGGACGGGTCATGCTCGTATCCTTCGAAGGTGTGGTATTCGATCCGGGCGCCGGCAGATTCCGCCAGCGCTATCGAATGGGCCATCTGCCGTGCGGGATACAGACCATCCTCGTCGCTGTGGGTGACCATCCCGGGCCGGTTGGACAGGCTGGGCAGGTATGTCGCCCTGTCCCCGTCCAGAGCCGCCACCCCGGGGTGGCCCGAGAAGGCCAGGTAGCCGGCGAAGGGACTCGGATGGAGCATCATCAGGGAAAAGCATCCGGAGGCGCCGTCGGAGAACCCCCCGACGAAGACCCTGGAATCATCAACGGTGAAGTTGAACTTCATCCATTTCACGATGTTCAGTATGCCTTCCTCGCCAACGGGATCCCACCATGTGGCCCCCATCTGTCCACAGGGGAATGCTATCAGGTAGCCCTCCTCCAGCAGCCTGGGGATGAGGACCCAATCATCAATATCCCCGGGTTCCATTGTGCTGAGCTCTGCGGTGCTGACTCCACCGTGAAGCCATACGAAGAGAGGGGTAAGGACCTCCGGATCGTAACTTTCAGGGACCGCGAAGTAGAAATGCCTTTCCACGCTGTCAGCATAGAGTATTGAATCCATTAGGAGCGTGTCACGCGGGATACTGTCGCCCGGGAAAGAGGCTGCCGGAGAACCCGCCAGCCAGTATGAGTCCTTCAGGACATTCGTCAGAGCTTGAATGTCCGGATCATCGGACAGGATCCCGGACACTTCCTCCGCCGTCGGCTCAGCGGCGTATGCCGCGGTCTGCAATAGAACCAGTGACAGAATCGTTATCAGTCTCATGACACCCCTCCAGCATTCCGATTGCTCTTCGGTCCAACCGGAGAGGATTATATAAAAACAGGTGAACGGCGAGTATCAACGGCTTTCCGGAAGTGAACCGGGAAGGGTGAGTACGAATTCCCTTATCTCGTCCCGCACCCTGCGGTAGGGAGACAGGATGTCGTCGGCAGCCTCTTCCGTACCCTCCAGCGCCGGTGGGTCGTCGAATCCCCGGTGGACCAGCGCCGTCCCGGCGGGGAAGAACGGGCAGGCTTCCCTGGCGCTGTCGCAGATGGTTATCACGTAGTCGAACTTTTTCTCTTCCAGCTCGTCCACGGTCTTGCTCACACCCGAAGAGATGTCCAGGCCGATTTCGGCCATGACGGTCACGGCCCTTGGATTCAGGCCCTGCTTCTCGGTCCCGGCGGAAAACGGTTCTATGAGATCGCCCCTGAGACGCCTCGTAAAGGCCTCGGCCATCTGGCTCCTGCAGGAGTTGCCGGTGCACAGAAAGAGTACTTTCAGTTTCCGGTCCATGTTCCGCCTTTCGATGGATGATAGGGAGAATTTTCATATGATCCGGGGATCTCAAGCAGGCGCTGAGCCCGTATCAGCTACTGCAGCAGCTTGCTACGGCTATTGTGAGCTCGTCCTTCAGGGGCTCGCCTGAACAGAAGTCCCTGAGGTCCTCCAGCACACCCAGCACCGTATCACCGGCTGAACGTCCCGCATGCGCAGCCAGCGCGTCCTTGAGCCTCTGCCTTCCGTAGTATTCGCCCCGGGGGTCCTGCGCCTCAAGTATACCGTCGGAGAAGAGGCAGAGGGTGTCGCCCTGCATGAATGGCACCTCGTGCTCCAGATACTTCCGCTCCTCGTCTATGCCTATTATCAGCTGGGTGTCGAACAGCGACTCCAGCGCCCCGTCGCGCCTAATGATCATGGGAGGCTCGTGACCCGCTATGGTGTACTTAAGTGTTCGGCCGGCCAGGTCGAAGTAGGCCGAGAAGAGGGTGAGGAAGACCCCGGTCCCCTGGAACATGCGGCTGAAGTGGGCGTTCAGGTGGTTCACGGCCCTGGAGGGTGAGAGGATCTCCTTCTCCGCGTCGGCGGAAGTGCTGCTGTCCAGGTACTCACCCAGGACGGAGGCTGCAGCCGAGTTTATCCGTGTGGTCTCGATGCCATGGCCCATGGCGTCGTAGAGGGTGAGGAAAAGACCGAGGTCACTGCCGTCCCTGGAACTGACCAGCCTGCTGAAGATGTGGTCGCCTCCCACAAGCCTCGCGGGAAGGGAGACCGCCTTGATGTCCAGCTTCTTCGGCGTCTCCAGCGAGACGAACTCGGGACTTTCCGGTACAAGGTAGGAAATGCCGCCCCTGTCCTCATCCCCGGGGCCCCTCCCCGACCATCCCTTCTGAATGGCCGTGTACTCCCTGATAAGTATCTTGCGATGCTCCCTCTCCTCCTCGGCCAGTTTTGCCAGAAGGCCCCTTACACCATCCGGCAGCGAGGCATCGTTGCCTGCCCGGTAATAGTAGTTGAAGGAGGCCGTCTCTCGGAGTATTGCCCTGTAGATGACTTCCAGTACCTGATCGAACTCGCTCTTGCCCATTTCAGTCTTTCATTTCAGTTCATGTTCCCCGTACGACTTCAATCCCGGCAGCCGAGGCGGATCCTGAAGATAATACCCATGGACACTGATGACACGACAGTGGTTACCGTCATCCCCGCTGAAGACCAGGCGAGGCAGCGGCGGCCGCCCATCTCAGTCCGACCGGAACTCCTCGTATCGCGAAACCCGGCCTTTCGTCCAGGCGGTCGGGGCACCGCTCCCGTGCGATCGTCCCACCAGGTTACAAAGATAACGCCCTGCACCACCGAAGGTACAACACCTTCCGCCCAGGCCGGGTTTCGGGAATGATCCGGGGAACTCGATCGACAGGCAGCCGTTACTCACTGTGATATCCAATTCGGGTCCGGGTAGCTGCGCGGGAACCGTGTCCTGAAAACACTGATCGGAAGGTAAATGAACATCTTCGTTCTAGATACCGACATTTCGAAGTGCGCGCGGTACCACTCCGACCGCCATGTGGTCAAGATGACTCTGGAGAGCGCACAGATGCTCTGTACAGTGCTTCATGAAAACGGTATCGCCGCCCCCTACAGACCCACGCACAAGCATCATCCTTGCACCTTCTGGACCGGGAGGTCGCTCTCCAACTGGCTGTGGCTCCGCGATCTTGCCCTGGCCCTGAA
>CAZXEF010000231.1:0-3759 GCA_964639605.1 uncultured bacterium
CGAATCGGAGCTTGTTGATACGGTCAGGGAGATTGCTTATGATTCAGGCTCGACCCTCAATATCACTTCCGTCGTCAGTGAGGCTGTGCCCGGAGCCGACGTGGTATACACCGATGTCTGGGTGTCCATGGGCGAGGAGGAAAAATCCAGGGAGCGGGTCGAGCTTCTCACCCCATACAGGGTGAACGGCGAGATGATGGAGATGACCGGCAATCCGGAAGCCGTGTTCATGCACTGCCTGCCTGCGGTGAAGGGCAACGAAGTGACAATGGAAATTATAGAAGGGCCCGCATCGGTGGTATGGGACGAGGCGGAGAACAGGAAGCACACTATAAAGGCCCTGATGGCGGCCAGTCTGCTGTAGCCGGACGATGGACGGGCAGTTCGGGAGTAAATACCGTGAAGGGATTCAGATGACATTCTTCCTGGTCCTGGTCCTGAGCACCACCCTGTTCGCCCAGGCGGGTGAAGGGGCAGGCATACCGTCGATGCCCCTCATGGGAGAGATCGACGCCAACCTGTACATCGTGGGTCCCGGTGACGTATTGTGGTTCTCCTTCCCCGGGAGCCTGCCGGGTGATACGGCGGGTGGAGCGGGACCCCGAACCCTCGAGGTCACGCCTGACGGCTACGCCGTGCTTCCTTCCGTCGGTGCGTGGAAAGTGTCCGGACTCACGCTGAACGAGGCCGCTTCAGTCGTCGAAAGGGGCTTCTCATCCAGGTTCCCGGGTATGTCGGGACTGGCGGGACTGGCCAGGATGAGGGTCTTCCTTGTGCCTGTGACCGGCCACGTGAATTCTCCCGGCGTAGTGGAGGTCACGGGTGCCGACGGACTGATATCGGTCCTGGACGAGGCGGGGGGACTGGCTTCCACCGGAAGCATGACAGGAATTCTGGTAATCAGCTCGGACGGGGATACTTCCATGGTGAACATCACGGATTTCCTCATGTGGGGGGATATGTCCTGCAATCCTTCCCTTTCCCTGGGGGACAGGGTCCATGTGCCGGAAGCCGAGGAGTTCGTGTGGCTGGAAGGGGCGCTGCATTTCACCCAGCCTCTTGCGGTGGGGTTCAGCGCAGCTTCGGAAGAAATGGTGTGGAGCGGCAGCAGGAGAGGAATGACCGAGTACATTCCGGGTGAGACCGTCTCCGGCCTCATCTCCAGGATGGGCGGCACCGCCCCGTGGGCCCTGAGGGACAGCTGCTACATCGTTCGCGATACAGATACGGGCAGTACCGTCAGGATTTCCTCACCACTTGATGAAAGGGTAGCGGACGTAGTGCTGATGCCCGGCGACCTGGTGGTCTGCCCCGGTACACCGCCGGTGGTCACCGTGAGCGGCGAGGTCTACTCTCCCGGCACATACCCCCACACCGCAGGGATGGGGGCCCTTTTCTACGTCGACCAGGCGGGAGGCTTCCTCAGGGCCGCCAGGAGGTCGGATACCAGAGTCCGCCTACCCGACGGTGAAGAAGTGGACAGCGATGACATCTCCTCCGTCCCGGCCGGATCCTCCGTGATTGTACCGAGAAAAGTCCTTGTCGGCTGGGAGGACCCGCTTCTGATAATCACCAGTGTGGCCTCCGTCATAATAGCCTGGAAGAGCCTGAACTGAGATGAGCAGCAGAAGGCAGCCTCTGTGGTACCTGTTCCTTCTGCTGAAGAACAGGTGGTTCCTGGTCAAGGCACTGCTCGTGGTGATGATACCGACCGTTGTCATAACTTTCCTCATGACCAAGAAGTATACGGTTACTTCGCTGATAATGCCCCCGGAGGAGCAGTCAGCTTCCGGTCTCACCATAGCCGGACTGGGGCTGGCGGAGTTCGCCGGCTACTTCGGCGGCGGGATGGGCTTCTCACTGCCCCTAATGACGACCCTGTCCGATGTCTACGAGGAGATTCTGAACAGCCGTTCCCTGGCAGAGAGCGTCATACTTGCCACCTCATTCATAGATTCCACGGACCTCAGGCACATATATGACAGCGACCCGCAGCAGGGCCTCTACTGGGCCAGGAAGAAGTTCAGTGACAGTTACGATGTCAGCGTCTCTCCCACGGGCTTCCTTAAAATAGAGTTCACGTTCAGTGACCCCGAGTACGCGGTCGAGGTTTCCGAGGCTATCATCACTGCGCTGGACAGTATCAACAGACAGATAACCAGCAGCCGACTGGGACAGGCCAGGATGTTCCTGGAGCAGAGGGCCATGATGGCAGAGAGTTCACTTGCAGGCGCAAGTGAGGCCATCCTGAGGTTCGAGACGCGTTACGGCCTGGTGGCTCCGGAGGAGGAGCTGCTCAACTACATATCGAACCTGGCACAGCTCAAGGCGGAGTACGCCATGCTGATGACCGAGATATCAGCCATGAGGCAGGGTATATCAGGTGCTCCAGGAGCAACCCTGCTATTCAATGAGAGGAAGGCTCGGGAGCTGCTTGGAGTGATCGAAATGCTACAGAGCGGTGAGCCGGTACCCGGCTACGAGGATATAATGCCCTCTGTGAGCCTCGAAGACTATCCCGAGATCAGCCTGGAATACGCGATCCTCAGGGCCGATTACGAGATGTCCCTGCAGATAACCAACGCAGTGAAGATAAGCCTTCAGGAAGCCGTAGCCGCAGAGGAGAGGCAGCAGACCCACATAAGGGTGCTGGACCCCCCCAGGCATCCCGGCTGGAAGAGCAGGCCCAAGAAGAGCCTCATCTGGATAGAAGTGTTCCTTATCACCTTCCTGGTTCTCTTCTCCTTCCTGGTGGCCAGGGAGAACCTGAGAAGCGTGAAGAACAACAGCCCCGAACTCTGGGATCCCTGGAGAAAGCTCCTGGAGGATATCAGGAGAGATCTGTCGTTCAGGAGGCGCCGCAGATAGGGATCTCCATACTGTTTACTCTGCCTCCCTCATGAATGCCTCGTACATACCGTAGCGGATGCCGGATATGCTTCCCAGTTCCACTGCCGCCTTCACCTGGCATCCTGGTTCGGAGATGTGCAGGCAGTCCCTGAACCGGCACTGGCCAAGGTATTCGTCGAACTCCGGGAAACAGAACTGGAGCTCCTCCCTGGGAACATGCTCTATGGAGAACATCTTGAGCCCCGGCGTGTCTATGAGAAAGGTCTCGGACCCCAGCGGTATCATCCTTGCGGTCACCGTAGTGTGTCTGCCCTTGCTTGTCTTGGGATTCACGGAGCCTATCCTCACATCAAGCGCAGGGATGTACATCTTGGCAAGGGAGGTCTTTCCAGCCCCGGAAGGTCCGGTCATCACCACGGTGCTTCCCCTGATGTGCTTCATCAGATCACCGGTCCCATGGCCGGTGGTACTGCTGGTCTGGAACACGGTGTAACCCGCACCCTCGTACACTGAGAGGATCCCGGTCAGCAGGGTCTTGTCATCCCCGCTCAGACAAAGGTCCATCTTGTTCAGCACCACGGCAGCCCTGAGCCTGCGCCATCGGGCTGCAACCAGGGCCCTGCAGAGGAACCCGTGGCTGAAATCCGGCTGGTGAAGGGAACATATGGCAAGAACGATGTCCACATTGGAGGCTATGATCTGAGTTGACCTGCCCAGTGGAACCGTGCGTTGCAGAACGCTCTCCCGAGGCAGTATGGATTCGACCACAGGGATATTCGCATCCTCTGCGGCCAGTGCTCTGTCCCCGGCGACAGGCTGTATCTCACGGTATACCCTGCCGGCCACACGGGCCGACATCTCCCGCCCCTCATCGTCTTCGACAAAGACCTTGTACCCGGCGGGAAGAGG
>CAZXEF010000232.1:0-3750 GCA_964639605.1 uncultured bacterium
ACAGGGAACTCAGAAGGAAAGCCTTCCTGGCCAGGACCCAGGTGAACGCCCCGCTCGTGAATGCAGGTTTCATCCAGCTGCTGGACCTCAGGAAGCGGTTCGCGGAGGAGTACGGCGCAGCGGACTATGTGGAGTACGAGCTTCAGAAGCAGGAACTCGATCCATCAATGTTCGACTCCTGGAAGGAAGAGGTCAACTCCGTCCTCCCGCTGATGCGAAGTATAAGGTCTGCCTTCGGGGAGGAGATAATCGGCGATCCGGTCCTGATGCCCTGGGACGAATCCTATGTATCCGGAAGGATCGCACCGGAGCTGAACAGCCGTGTGAGCATGGCTGAATACCACCGTCCCATTGCCCGTCTCTTTGACAGGTTCGGCATCGACATAACGGAGATGAACATCACCTTCGACATCTTCCCCAGAAAGAACAAGTCAGAGTGGGGCTACAACTTCCCGGTGGAGACCGGTGTGGACTCCCGCATACTCGCCAACGTCCGCGACATGTACTTCGAGTTCGGAGTGCTCCTCCACGAGACCGGCCACGCGGTGCACAGCTTCGTGCTCGATCCGGAGGAGGTCATCCTCAACATGGGCATCAGCGGCATCGTATCCGAGGGAGTGGCCAATCTGTTCGGAAGCTTCAGGACCCACGAGGCCTTCTATTCCGGGTTTTTCGAAGACAGCCTTGAGGAGACCGGAAGGAACTTCCGCAGGCTGAAGCTCTGGGAGAGGGCCGGCAGGCTGCGTACCGTTTCCAGGATACTCTTCGACCAGTCCCTCTACAGGACCGGCATCGATTCCATCGACGACATCCACCACCTTGTTTGGCGGACGCAGAAAGAGGTCCTGGGGGAGGAGCCCTACGCGGAAGAACCCGTCTGGGCAAGCACCATACACTACACAACCCATCCCATCTACCTGCACAACTACCTTCTGGGTGACCTCACCTGCGACATGCTGGAGCAGGTCTTCCTCGGGCGTGAGAATGTCTCGGACGTCATGGAGAAGCCCGAAATCTTCGGAAGGTTCGTCCTGGACGACGTGATAGGAATCTCCGGAAGGTACCCGTTCCCGGAGCTGTTCAGGAAACTCAGCGGGGAGGAACTCTCACTGGATTTCCTGGTGAGGAAGCTGAGAAAGGAATCGGAGACCCCTAGAGCTTGATCACCTTCAGGCTCTCCATATACCCCCGGGGAGATTCCAATACCAACATGTAGGCTCCGGAGGGAAGACCTTCCGTCTGAAGCGATCTCTCATCAGTGATCAAGCTTTGCAGCACCACCCTTCCTGAGATATCCAGGAGATACAGCTTCAGCGGTTCATCCGCAGTCGTCACCAGCCTTATGTCCAGCGTCCCGTGGAAGGGATTTCCCATGACTGCCAGAAGACGATCTTCAGCCGGTGCTGCAGGACCTCCCCCTATCCCTGTCCCGGTGTCGAAGGCGGGGTAGAAGGGGGGACTCTGGGTGAAAAACCTGGTGTCGAAATCGAAATTCAGGAAGTAACCCCAGCTGTTCCCTGAATAAGGAGTCCAATATCCCGTGATACCTTCCTGGATCATCTGGATGCCCCCGAAGATGGTGAAGTCTACCGCCGGGTGCGGTTCCCACGGATTTTCCGCGGAGAACCAGCCGTCGCAAAGCAGGAAAGACCCCGATATCACCATGTCCCTCTCGGTGTCGATCTTCCATTCCCCCTGCCATGGCTCTTCCAGGGGAGTGTCGGCAATTTCCATGTCGCCGCTTGTTGTGATTAATCCAAGCATCCCGCTGTAGCCCGGTTCGTACTCAATGTCACCCATGATGAACAGATGGCCGTTGCAGCCTATGGTCATGGGAGTGAAAACTGCGATCCCAGTGTCCGGAAGCACGGACCTTACGTATATGGTGTCTTCCGGGGCGTTGTCTATCCATATGACAGGCTCCGGCACCTCGAAGACGCAGATCCTGATCTCCTCGGCTTCCGGATTCTCCTTTATCTCCAGCCTGGAGGCCGTGAGGATTATCCTGGTCCCTGATTCAAGCGAGTCGGGCGGGAAATAGTAGCCCAATGTCATGGCGGCGTCCCTGGTGGTCTGCCAGTCGACGTTCTCGTATCCGAAGGGTATCGGATCCGCGCCGAGATTGAACCAGGGCGGACCCTGGACCATCTGCTCGTAGGGCTCGACCCAGAGGTTTGAGCCTTCGGGATGGGGAACGGTGGAGGAGATGACGATGGACGTGTCCGCCAGGAAGGTGTATATGGAATCGCCTGCGGATGTGAGGCTGTAGAACCACGGATCATGGTCCCGGCCGGGAGTGTTGCTGACAATAAAGAAGGCGGTGTTCATTCTAACCGGACCGTTCATCACCATACTGTCAGTGAAAAAGCCATCACAGGTTTCTGTAAGCCAGAGGTAATCGGCGTAAGAGCCTGTTTCTGCATGAACGGAAGAAATGACAGTGAACAGCAGCAGACAGGAATTCAAGACTCTAATGTGACTTCGTTCCATATCGCTTTACTCATTCCCTTTCCGGTATCGAATAGTAATTCAATAGCCAAGTGCCGCAGGGCTGTCAAAGGACCCATGTCCGGTCTTTGTTGGCATGCCCCTGTAATTGACTTCAATGCGTCCGGAGGGATATTTTCCTGCGTAGAAACTCCCCTATGACTGAGAAGAGGAAGAACCCTATGCCCGGCAACTCCAAAGAGCTTCTTCAGGAACTGTTCTGGAGGTCCTCCCTGAGAGTGGCCGTCATTGACAGGGCAGGTCGACTTTTTCTTACCAGTAAAGCCTTCAGGGATGCCTTCTCCTCGTTGATAGGCGTATCTGACGGCTACGAGAAACTGGAGTTCGATTATGGGAGCGGGAGCAGGGTCTATCTCGAGAGGCTTGCCGGGCTTCTGCCGGGGGAGGCGTTCTCTTCAGGCATGAAGCTGCCCTTCGCAGGTGTAGAAAGTGAAGTGAGGGTGGAGACATCGGCCCTCTTCAGCAAGAGGGAGCAGGAGTCCCTCTTTCTCACCGAGTGGATACCCGAAACAGACGGTGAGACATCTGCCAGGGCACTGGAGGATATTGAGCAGAAGTACAGGATCCTCCAGGAGAACCTGCCTGTTGGCATCTACAGGGCGGTTCGAGGAGGTCTTCTGCAGACGGCCAACAGCGCCCTTATCAGGATGATGGGCTTCGACTCCTTCGAAGAGCTGCAGCAGGCCCGTCTCAAAGATGTATGGGTGGACCCCGGTCAGCGGGTCAGGATGATAAAGCGTCTCCGTAAGGAAGGCTCCGTTCTTGGCTACCAGGTCAATCTCAGACGGAAGAACGGGGAGGAGCTCATAGCATCCTTCGATGCGAGGGGCACCTTCGATACGGAAGGCAGACTCGTCTATTTCGACACCATCGTACAGGACATCACAAGCCGCATCATGGCCAAGAGGGAGCTGGAGAAGCTCGCCAGGACCGACAGCCTCACGGGGCTGCTGAACCGCCAGCATTTCATGGACAGGCTGGAGAAGGAGATGGAGAGGACATTCAGGTACAAAAGACCCCTGTCCCTGATGATAATCGACCTTGACCATTTCAAGGAAGTGAACGACACCCACGGTCATCTCGCAGGTGATGCCGTTCTGGTTGCCGCAGCAGAGAAGATAGCTCAGACCCTCAGGAAGACTGATTTCGCCGGAAGGTACGGGGGAGAGGAGTTCTGCGTGGTCCTTCCCGAGACCGGTATAGAGGGCGCTACGGGCATGGCCGAGAGGCTCAGGAAGTCCA
>CAZXEF010000233.1:0-3736 GCA_964639605.1 uncultured bacterium
GAGATTTCTCATTATTCCGGAGATCCTGGGAAAGTCCGGTTCCCTGAACTCGGTCCACTCCGTGACCAGGACGAGTGCATCGGCACCTGTCAGCGCATCGTAGACGGAGGTGGCGTACCTTACACCGTCACCCAGGACCCTGCGGGCGTTCTCCATGGCCTGGGGATCGTAAACGGCTATTGACGCTCCCTTTGAAAGAAGCCCCCTGATGACCGTGAGGGCGGGCGCCTCCCTTATATCGTCCGTGTTGGGCTTGAAGGATATGCCCCAAACGCCTATCTTAAGGCCGCTCAGGTCCTGGCCGAAATGCTCCGTGACCTTCTTCACAAGGATCTTCTTCTGGTCCTCGTTCACGTCCGTGACGGCTTTGAGGACCCTGAGTTCCACATCGTTCTCCAGAGCGGTCTTCTGCAGGGCCCGGATATCCTTGGGGAAACAGGAGCCGCCGAAACCGGCGCCTGGAAAGAGGAAACTCGGGCCTATCCTTCTGTCGGAGCCTATGCCGATCCGGATATCGTGCACATCCGCTCCGACCACATCGCACATGTTGGCTATCTCGTTCATGAAGGAGATCCTGGTTGCCAGAAGGCTGTTTGCGACGTATTTGGTCATCTCGGCGCTGCGATTGCTCATGATAAGGACGGGATTGTTGGTCCTGACGAATGGGGAATACAACTCCTTCATGGTATCCGCCACTTCCTCCGAATCAGTCCCGATTACAACCCTGTCGGGTTTCATGAAATCATCGATGGCAGTCCCCTCCTTGAGGAACTCGGGATTGCTGACGATGTGCACGGGGTGTGTTGTCCTGTCCTGTATCTGTCTCCTGACAAGGTCCGCGGTGCCGACAGGCACCGTACTCTTGTTCACAACTATCCTGGAGCCGTCCATGTGAGTGGCTATGTCGGACGCCACTGACAGCACATGCTTGAGGTCGGCTGAGCCGTCCTCGTCAGGCGGGGTTCCAACGGCGATGAATATTATGGTGCTTTCCCTGACCGCCCGGGCGATGTCCGTGGTGAATGTCAGGCGCTCTTCCATGGTGTTGCGGTCTATCATGGGTTTGAGCCCGGGCTCGTAAATGGGTATTATACCGCTGTTCAGATCTTCTATCTTCTTCTTGTCGTTATCAACGCAGATAACGTCGTTACCCATCTCCGACAGGCAGGTCGCGGCAACAAGACCGACGTAGCCGCTCCCGATAACTGCAATGTGCATTTTTCCTCCAGTGTGCTGATGATGTTAGGATTGACAGGGAAGAATACGATAAAAACCATGCTCTGTAAACTAAGTTGGTTTGAAGAACCTTCTATCTTCCCTCCGCGTCGTCCAGCCCCTGCCGTCGAACAGTTCCGCCCATCTCAGAGCGTCTTTCCTTGAAACACCAAGGAAATCCCTCAGTTCCGCAAGTGTAAAACCTCGTTCACCGTACTCCACGCGGATCCTGTTCATGGTTCTTTCAGCCATGGAACCAGTGACCAGAACCCCTTCCGCCAGCTCCGACAGCATTTCCCGCTCGAGAAGCGCCCTTACAATGCTCCTGTCCGGCAGCCCCTCGGCCGGCATCCCCTTCTCGCCGGCCGAGTCGATCTCAGTCAGGACCTTTTCAATCGATGCCTGCAATCCCTGCGGTATCCCATCCGGGTGCTCCGACAGGGCAAGCCTCTCTTTTCGTCTATCGACAACCCCGGAATTCAGAAGATGATCCAGCACCGACCTGACCAGCCACTGGGGGTAATTACTGAGAATCCTCGATGGTTCAGACAGCTGCACTCCGGGGCTGAGCGGGTTCTCCCGGTGATGCTGGGCAATCCTGTCCGTAAGCCTCCGGCAAGCGCTCCGAAAGATGCCTCCGTCCACTGCACGGGCGGACGGTCCGGTGCCGATCAGGCTCACAGTTCCGTCGTCGGCCATTTCGGCGAGGGCACCAAGCACCTCGTCCACGGGACGGGATGTCCCGGAGGCGGCTGAGCCAGCTGTCATCCCCTCTGTCCCTCCGTCGGCCACCATCTCACTCAGTATCTCCTTCAGGTCGCCGGCTTCAAGCACTTCGAGATGAGAGACCCGCTCATCACTGTACTTACGGCGGACCTTCCTGGTACCGGTTTCCAGTATCCTTCCGCCTCCGATAGTGATGACGGGCGAATAGCTTCGGATCACGAACCTGTCTCCGGGCATCGCGGCTACAGCGGATTCCAGCTGAAAATGTGCGTAACCGGTGGTTCCCGGTGCTACTACGTTCCCTTCCACGGGAATGGCCCGCGCCATCACCTCCGCGGTGCCGGTATGGAAACGGACCCTCTGATACCGTTTCAGAGGCTCGGCGCTTGCAACCATGGTAAGGCTCGTGTCCAGGCTCTCCCTTACCAGCATGTAGCCTGGTTCCGCAACGCAGGCACCCCTGTGCACGTCTTC
This sequence comes from uncultured bacterium, assembly GCA_964639605.1. GTDB lineage: Bacteria > Fermentibacterota > Fermentibacteria > Fermentibacterales > JCC-6 > Aegiribacteria. The sequence goes on from CAZXEF010000233.1 coordinate 2,416, forward strand.
CTTGTCCAGGCCCACCAGGTTCATGGCTATCCTGTCACCTGCAACGCCTGTGGGAACGTCCTTCCTGGTATTGACCCGGATCTCCCTTACTCTGTACTTTCCCCCCCCAGGCTGAAGCTCGACTTCCTGACCGGGGGACACCGAGCCGGAGATGGCGGTCCCGGCCACTATGGTGCCAAAGCCCTCCAGCACGAAGACCCTGTCAACGTCCAGCCTGAACCTGTTCCCCGACTGCCTCTGTCCGACATCCATGGCGATCCTGACAAGGCCTTCCCTGAGCTGGTCCATACCGATCCCGGAGATGGATGAGACCCTGTAGACAGGTGTTCCGTCAAAGACGGTCTCATGGAACAGGTCCTGAATCTCCATCTCGACCAGCTCCTGCATCTCGGGATCCACCAGGTCGCACTTGGTGATTGCGACCAGTCCCTTCTCCACTCCCAGCAGACGAAGTATGTCCAGATGCTCCCTGGTCTGAGGCATTATTCCCTCGTCGGCGGCCACGACCAGAAGGAAACAGTCCACCGTCGCGGTCCCCGCAACCATCTGACGCACGAAGTTCTCGTGACCGGGGACATCTATGAAGGAGAGAAGGCTTCCGTCGGGAAGGGGCATGAACACGTACCCCAGCTCTATGGTTATGCCCCGCTCCTTCTCCTCCTTGAGCCTGTCGGGATCCGTACCGGTCAGGTACTTTACCAGCTGGCTCTTGCCATGATCTATGTGACCCGCGGTCCCAATGATTACGCCCATAGTTCCTTTGCGGCTGCGCTGACCAGTCCGGCAAGTCTTTCAGGTTCACCGGGCTGAAGGGTCCGCATGTCAAGTTTGAGAAGACCATCCTCTATCCTGGAGGCCACAGCCGGGTCGCCCTGTCTGAGCCTTCCGGCCAGGGCCTCGTTGTCCGGGGTGCTGATACCGGCTCCCACCGAAGGTATGGCATGGTCCGGCAGCGATCCGCTGCCCACGAAGCTTTCGGTCTGTATTACGGATACCGAGCAGCTCTCGGGCAGGTCCAGCATCGAGACGAACTCCTCGGCGGCCCTGCGAAGGTCCTCCATCCGGGCCGCGAACATCCTGTACAGCGGGTGGTTCTCCACCAGGTATTCGCGGTTCTCCCTGAACAGCATCAGCGAGGCTTCAAGGGCCGCGATGGTGAGCTTGCCCACTCTCAGCGCCCTTGCCAGCGGGTGCTTCCTGATCTTCTGGATGTACTCGCGTTTACCCGTGATGATGCCGGCCTGTGGTCCTCCGATAAGCTTGTCGCCTGAACTTGTGACCACGGCGGTAGTCGAACTTCTTGGCGGCGCGGATCAGACCG
>CAZXEF010000234.1:0-3728 GCA_964639605.1 uncultured bacterium
ATAGCCGTGGACGACATCCAGGGTATCATCAGGGAGCTGAGGACAAGGGGTCTTGGGATACTCATGACCGACCACAATGTCAGGGAGACACTTGCGATAACCGACAGGGCCTACATAATGTACGATGGAAGGATACTCATATCCGGGTCGGCACAGGAGCTTGCCGAAGACCCGGAGGCGCGCAAGATCTATCTCGGAGAGAGGTTCAGGCTCTAGAATGCCGGAATTCAAGCTAAACCAGAACCTCAGGATGGTTCAGACCCAGAAGCTGGCCCTGACCCAGAAGATCAAACAGGCCCTTGAGATACTGCAGCTGCCATCCATGGACCTGGAGAACCTAATAAGGCAGGAACTTCAGGAGAATCCGCTCCTGGAGCAGCGCAGCCCCGATGAGAATCCGGTGGAGAACAGGGATGGCTCCTCGGAGGAGGAGAACGAGAAGAAGGATGGCGAAGAGTGGGGAGAGGAACCCTCGAGGAGCGACACCAGGGAGGAAGATACCCTGGACATCCTGAAGAGGCTTGAAGAGCATTCGGGCGACGGGTACACGGGTCCATACAGAGATGATGATGAACCATGGATGCCGGAACCTCCAAACGAACCAACCCTGTACGAGCACCTTCTTGACCAGGTCTGGTCGCTTTTCCTGACAAGGGATATGGAGGAGGCTGTAGTGTACCTGGTCTATTCCCTGGACAGGCACGGTCTCCTCTCGCTTCCGATGTTCGAGCTGGAAGCCGGCTGGGAGGGAGATCCCGCCCTTCTCAACAGAGCTCTTGAGATAGTCCGAACCCTTGAGCCCACCGGTGTGGGCGCCTTCAGCGCCTCCGGCGCCCTGGAGATGCAGCTTGAGAAGCTGGGCTTCACTCCCGACAGTCTTGAGTACAGGATCGTGTCAAACCATTTCAGCGATCTGGCGGAGAGGAGGATCAAAGCCATTGCGGCGGCTGAGGGTGTCTCCCCTCACAAGGTCCAGGAGGCGATGGACAGGATATCGGCCCTGAACCCGTGGCCCGGCAACGAGTTCTCCTCCTCTGCCAACGCTGCAGTGATACCCGACATAATAATACTGGAGATCGACGGTCACTTCGAGGCGATGCTGAACGACAGCAGGTTCCCCTATCTCATGATATCCGACAGGAACAGGATGATACTGGAATCCCCCAGGAGCAATGAGACCGAGAAGGAGTACGTGAAGAAGAAGTTCCAGAAGGCATCCTGGTTCATTAAGGCCATCATGCAGCGTCAGGAAACCGTGACCAGGATAGGCTGCTTCCTGGCGGAATACCAGCGGGACTTCTTCGAGATAGGGCTCGAGGGACTGCGACCCCTGACGCTCCAGATGGTGGCGGACGCACTGGGTTACAACCAGTCGACCATCAGCAGGGCCATCAACGGTAAATACGTGCAGTCCCCCCAGGGTATACATGAGATGCGCTTTTTCTTCAGCCGCGCCATGTCCGGGGAGTCGGGTGAGATATCCAGCAGGACGGTGAAGGACGAGCTCAGAAAGATCATCGATGCCGAGGACAAGAGGAAGCCCCTCTCCGATGCCCGGCTGGTCGAGGCGCTGGATTCGGCCGGGATCGAAGTTAAGAGGAGGACAGTGGCCAACTACAGGACCGAGATGAACATCCCGACAGCAGGGAAGCGAAAGAGGTACTGAAGCCTATTCCGGTAACCGATCGAAGGGAGGTATCGCTGGTATGGATGAACCGGTCATTGATATTGTCGACCTGGATTTCCCCGAGGGCTGCAACATCATCTTCGGGCAGTCCCATTTCATCAAGTCGGTGGAAGACCTTTACGAGGCCGTGGCCGGCACCGTCCCCGGAGCGGAGTTCGGCCTGGCCTTCTCCGAGGCGTCCGGTCCCAGGCTTGTCAGGAGCGACGGCACTGCTGTCGAGCTGAGGGCCGTGGCCGAGAGGAACCTGCTGAGGCTGGGCTGCGGTCATACTTTCATAATAGTGCTCAGCCGTGTATTCCCCATACAGGTGCTGAACCAGGTGAAGACTGTCCCCGAGGTCTGCAGGATATACTGCGCCACCTCCAATCCCGTTCAGGTCATCGTGGGAAGGACGGACCAGGGCGGGGGAGTGATGGGGGTCATCGACGGCGAACCTCCCCTGGCTGTGGAGATAGAGGAGGACATCGAGAACAGGATGGAGCTTCTCAAGAGAATCGGTTACAAGCGGTAGCGAGATCCCATCGATGAGATCGGTCCTGTTCCTCTTCACGCTGTCTTAAGGCAGGTTTCAGCACTTTTTCAAGCGCAGTACCGGAAGGATTTCCGCAATACTGCGAATGGCTCCGCATCCGGAGAGACCTCCCCTGCGAAACCGGAGATCCACCTGCTGCCGCCGTCAAGCATTGACCGGTCAGGACATCAGGAGTTATCACTTTAAGGTATGAAACATTGAATAGGTGGAACGGTGATCATCGTTGGGAGTACATGCTGGCAGGGTTGATAAAGACCGGTAGGCCTGATTCAAGGTGGGAGATCGCCTTCGTCCTCCTGACCGGACTGGGCAATATTCTGCTGGCCGAATGGCTGAATCTGCAGCTGGTCTATGTGGTGGCAGCCTGTCTCTTCTGGACGGGTTTCGTTGCGGTTCGAGCGGCCGCGGATAGATCGGTTCTCACTGAATGGGGATTCACGAAACGAAGGTTCGGCCGGAGTATAGTGCTTCTGTCACCCTTCATGCTTCTGTCGGTCCTGGGATCTGCAGCCTACGGGAAGTTCACCGGCAGCATGGTGCTTCATTGGCATATGTTGCTGGTCTTTCTGCTCTATCCCATCTGGGGTCTGGTCCAGCAGTTCCTCGTTGTCGCTCTGATAGCGGGCAATATCAGGGAGTACAGCCGGTTCCCGGAGCCCGTGATCGTTCTCCTGACGGCTTTCGTATTTGCCCTGGCTCATGCTTCATCTCCACTGCTGGTCGGAGCCTCGTTCTGTCTTGCCCTGGTAACCACTTCGGTTTACTTTCGCACCCGTAATCTCTGGGCGCTGGGTATTTTTCACGGCCTGTTCGGCACCTGTCTGTACTTCTTCGTTATCGGACGGGACCCCTTGCTGGAGATACTCCATGGTCATGGATGATATCATGGAAGAACAGAGCGCTGATCATCAGCGGGAATGGCTCACACTGGACAATGCGGCCCAGATCTACCCGGCAGCATTCTCGGAGTGGTCTCCCGATGTGTACCGGCTCTCGGTGACGCTCAGGGAGCCCGTTCGAGTTTCCGCTCTGCAGCAGGCTCTTCGGAAGGTTTTTCCCAGATTCCCCTACTTCCAGGTCCATCTCCAGCGAGGTCTGTTCTGGTATTACCTTCAACGCGACGATGATATCCCCGAGTTGCGTCCCCTGAGTCCTGTTCCGGTCTCGGTGATGCCCGGACCGACGGGAAGCGCCCATCTGCTGCGTGTACAGGCAGGTGGCAGTACAATAGCCGTTGATTTCTCGCATGTGCTTACTGACGGCACGGGAGCGGTACGCTTCTTCGGAACCCTGGTGACTCAGTATCTTCGTCAGAGGGGCGTCCACATAACAGGCTGGAAACCTTTTTTCGATCCGGAAGAGCCACCCTCCCCGGCCGAGTTCGAAGATGCATACAACAAGTACTTCGACAAGGGACTGCCCGGACCGCAGAGACTGTCTCCCGCCTATCACCTTCCCGATCCGCCCCGACCCTGTTACCGCATCATAACCGGGAGAATGCCCGTCGAT
>CAZXEF010000235.1:0-3726 GCA_964639605.1 uncultured bacterium
CTGCTTCCTTATGTAATCCTCCGGAACCTTGTCAAGGTGACTTCTGGAGACCTCTATGTAATAACCGAATACCTTGTTGCTGTTGATGGAAAGGTTCGGGATCCCGGTACGCTCCCTCTCCTCATCCCTCCTTGACCTTATCCAGTCGTGACCGCCGGAGCGTATCTCCCTGCACTCGTCCAACTCCCGGGATACACCCTTTCTTATCACTCCGCCATCCGCCAGCCTTGCAGGCGGGTCTTCCGACAGTACGGAATCTATCAGCCTGCCGGGCCCCTCAAGAAGATCGATGGAAGCCATGTCCGCCAGAAGCGCGGAATCGGAGCCCTCAATGAGCTTCACGATGTCGGGGAGCATTGAAATGGTATCAGCCACCGCCCTGAGGTCCCTTGGAGATGACCTGAGCGTCCCAAGCTTCCCTGACTGCCTCTGAAGGTCAGCAGAACCGTCAAGATGGTTTCTCAGACCCTCCAGCGCTTCCCTGTGCCCGATCAGCCACGAGACAGCGTCGTACCTTCCCTCGATGACGCCGCTGTCCCTGGACGGCGATTCCAGCCATTTCCGCCATTCCCTGGACCCCGCTGCGGTGACGGTCTCGTCAGTGTTCACGGAGAGAATAGCGTTCTCCTCCCCCTGGGATGATTCTGTGATGTAAAGGGACCTGGAGCTTCCCCTGTCGATTATCATGCTGTCCTCGCGTCTGTACATTCCGGTGAAGCACAGATGGGCCAGGTCCATCCTCTTCGTGTCCCTTACGTAGGCAAGGAGCGCACCCACTGCTGATACCGCCGGACTGTCCGCAGCTGTTCCTAACCCTTCTGCAGCACTTATGGACAGTACCGAACCGGCGGCTCCAGCCGCGGTATCAGGATCGAACTTCCACCTCTCGATGAACGTGGGCTCGCATCCCGATGGCGGCTGTATTCCCGAGCCTTCAGGGAGCAGCAGCTCAGAAGGGTCCCTCCTGGCTATCTCGGAGGGGATGAGGAGCGCACGTGTCTCGGTGGCGTCTATCTCTCCTGTTGAAATGTCGCAGAAGGCAAGACCTCCCCTCTCCCCGCTTACGAAGGCGGCGCAGAGAAGAACGGTCCTCCGCTCGTCCAGTGCCGCGCCGCTGACAAGCGTCCCCGGGGTGATGACCTCTATCACCTCCCGCCTGACCAGGCCCCGGGCAAGTGCCGGGTCTTCGGTCTGCTCGCAGATAGCCACCCTGAAGCCGGACTTTATCAGCTTGGAGAGATACCCGTCCAGCGCGTGATACGGAAATCCCGCCAGTGGTATGCTCCCTCCGTCCTCCCTGCTCCTGCCCCTGGATGTCAGTGTTATGCCGAGTGCCTTGGATACCGTCCTGGCATCCTCGAAGAATGTCTCGTAGAAGTCGCCCATCCTGAAAAGGAGTATCTCTCCGGGGTGTTTTGACTTGATATCCATGAACTGCTTCATCATGGGAGTTTTCATTGTCCCGTCATTCCCATGGCATTCCTGACCAGGTCCAGGGGCAGGATCCCTCTCCTGCATGCCTCGTCCCCTCTGGAACATTCCTCACCGCCATGCCTGTGGCAGGGCCTGCAGTCCAGCTCCCCGGAAGTGAACATCCCCTCATCCTCCTGTTCCCAGAACCCCAGCGCGGGGGATGTGGATGTGAAGACCACCATCACAGGAACGCCCAGGGCCTTCGCCAGGTGTGCGGGACCGGAGTCCGGCGATACGAACAGACTGAGACCCTCCAGCACTTCGATCAGGCCCTCGATCCCATTCTCCCCGCTATAAGTCATGACTCCCTCCCTCATGACAGAGGCTGAGGTTTTGTTCACGAGGTCTTCCTCTCCCGGACCGCCAGTTATGGTTACCCGGGCTCCGTAGAGGTCAATGAGGAGCCTGGCGGCTTCAGCTATGACACTGGATGGAATGGATTTCAGGCGCCACCGACCACCGACCGCAAGCCCGACGGCGAGATCCTCCGGCGGTGGCGAGGTCCTCATGAGCCTCGGTTCACCACCCTCGGTGAAACCTGCAGCCCTTAGGTAATCCAGGCTTCTCGGTGGCATTGTCACGGGGTCTCCCCGAAGCACCCTCTTCCTCAGGGTCCTGTCCATACGGAACCTGCCTGTGACATTCATCCCCATAGTGGCCAGCCTTGTCTTGAGGCTGCTCTGAAGGTCCACTGTCCTTTCCGGAGCCATGTCCCTGAGCAGCCTTCTGAGCCCGGTAAGGCCGGATTCCCTTTCATACAGTGCCGGGATGATGTTCTCCATGCGTTCAACGACGGGTGCATACTCACGCGAGGTCACCAGGATCACCCTGCCTTCCTCCGACAGCCTTGCAGCCGCAGGCTGGGCCAGGACGACATCCCCCAGTGAATGCAGGCGGATAACTGCGGTGCTTTCGTCATCGTCAACGGGACCTGCTCTATCGGTCACGTTGACCGTATCGATCCTACTGACCCGCGAACTGCAGATCGTAGAGCTTTCTGTATTTGCCATTCTTTTCCAGCAGATCCGAGTGTGTTCCCCTCTCGGCGATGCGGCCATCCTCTACGTAGAGCACCATGGAGGCCTTGGTGACTGTGCTGAGCCTGTGAGCTATCACAAGGGAGGTCCTGCCCTCCACCAGGCCGTCTATGGCCCGCTGGACCATTCTCTCCGAATGGGTGTCCAGGGCGGACGTGGCCTCGTCGAAGATGAGAATGTCCGGGTCCTTCAGCACCGCCCTGGCTATGGCTATCCTCTGTTTCTGCCCGCCCGAGAGCCTGGTGCCCCTCTCGCCTATCACAGTCTCGAACCCCTCGGGAAACTCCAGGATGAACTCCATTGCGTTGGCAACCCCTGCGGCAAGCTCCACCCTCTCCATAGGGATGTCGTCCTCACCGTACGCAATGTTGTTCCTGATGGTGTCGTTGAACAGCACCGTCTCCTGAGTGACCACGCCCATGCTCCGCCTGAGGACATCCAGGTCGATGGTCCGAAGATCGTGACCGTCGATCAGGATCTTCCCCGAATCGGGATCGTAGAACCTCGGGATGAGGTCGGCGATTGTGCTCTTCCCTCCGCCGCTGGGCCCCACCAGGGCAACGATCTCACCCTTCCGAATTGTGAAGGAGACGTTTTGCAGCACCTGCGAGTTCCCGTCGTAGCTGAAGGATACGTCACAGAACTCGATCGATTCGCAGAAACCGTAAAAAGGTGCCGGGTCCTCGGGCTGAAGTATGGCCACCTCCCTGTCCATGAGCCTGAACACCCTCTCCGCGGAAGCGAGCCCGCTCTGTATCCTGCTGTTGGCATGGCTTATGGTCTTTATTGGGTTCATCATTGAGAGCGCCGCGGCAAGGAAGACCAGGAAGCGCCCCGTGGTAAGGTCACCGCCTGTTATTATGGCCTTTCCGCCGTACCACATTATGAAAGCGCTGGCGATGGCGCCCATGGTCTCGGTGACCGGGCTGGCCAGGGCCCTCTCCCTCTGCAGAGAGGTTTCGGTCCTCCTGTGGACATCCAGCAGTCCGGCGAACCTCCCGGACTCGAACCTCTCCATGGAGAAAGCCTTGACTATGCGTATGCCGAAGATGGTCTCCTGAAGGATAGCGGAGAAATCAGCCAGCCTCTCCTGGGAAGTGTGGGTCTTCCTCCTCAGCCTTCTGCTGAGTATCAGAATGAAAAGCATGGCCGGGGGGAATACCAGCAGAGTGATCAGAGCCAGCCGCCAGGATGCCCACAGGGCAAGCCCCAGGTA
>CAZXEF010000236.1:0-3724 GCA_964639605.1 uncultured bacterium
GGTACATGGCCTGGGTGTTTGGTACCACGGTCCCATCGTACGACCGGTACATATCGACCATGCTCAGGACCTGGTTCACATTTCGCTGGAGCAGTGCCTTCTGGTCGGAGATGACCTGAAGGTGCATGTACTCCGCCGCATCGGAACTGAGACGGGCAGACGTACTCCTGTCCCCCGCCCCGCTGTAGCCCAGGGGAAGGCTCATACCGGCGAATATTGAAAGCCCGTCCCTCCCCGGATCGACCGCGCCCATCTCCACATCCGGTTCACCGATGACCGACCATGTTGCGCCCACCTCGAAGCTTGGATAAAGGGAGGCACGGGATGCGTCAGCCGCAGCCCCGGAAGCCAGGACCCCTGCCCTGCTCCTGCGGACAACGGGCATATCCTCAGCTTCGAGGACCGAATCGATACCTTCGACGAAGTATTCCACTCCTGGAAGGGAGTCGGACCAGACCAAGAGGATATCGTCCAGACCCAGCAGACTGGAGAGCTCAGCATTGATGGATTCGAATTCGAGCTCAGCACCGTACAGCATGGACCTAACAATGGCCGTCCGGTTCTCAAGGAGCAGCAGCACAGACAGCCCCGTCTGCCCTGATCTGAAGCGTATGTCTGCAAGGTCGGTCAGGTGGGCGAGCCTCTCGAGCTCCTCCTCCAGGAGCCGGGCCGTACCCCGGTTAATGTGCATCACGGACCATAGAGCGGTGATTTCCGTTCTCATCTTCAGCGCAGCGATGGTTTCATCCAGGGAGGCCATGTCGCTCATACGGCTCATCTCTTCACGGGAGTCGGACAGCCCTCCGGGCCAGGGGATTCGCTGCGATAGAGTTGCCGTGAAATCAACCGGGCCGTTGCGCGTTTCCAGCGGAGCCGGGGAATAGCCTATCCTCACCATGGGATCGGGAAGCCGTCCGGACCCCCGGAACAGGTAATCAGCCGATTCTGCAGAGGCGGACACGGCCGAAAGCGCGCTGGAGTTCTCCAGGGCCGCAAGCCAAAGGTTGCCCGGTGTGGCAAGCAGGCTGTCCATCTCTGCGCTGAAAGAGGTGCTTCTTACGAGCATCAGCAGTACAGTGCATATCGACAATGATCTTATCATGATTCCGTCCCCTCGCGGTGCAATTCGATAATAATATACCAATTTAGTAGGAAATAGTTCCTCAGTATCAAAGAGACAGTCATGAAGAGTGCTTTTGCCGGATGGAGAGTTTCGGTTTAGGTTAACTTCTTATCGAGCTATTTCTGATCACTTCTCCGAAAGAGGCAGGATGATGATTCCCAGGAACCTCATGATCACAGCCGTACTGCTGCTGGCTGGAAGCCTGATTGCGGCAGATGTCGACCAGGCGATGGTGAAGATTTACGCAACAAGCGCGGATCCGAATTACTACATCCCGTGGATAATCGAAGCTCCCTATGAGGCTTTCGGCTCGGGCTGCGTCATAGATGAGGAGCTTATCCTCACCAACGCACATGTGGTCAGCAATCTCACGTACCTGCAGGTCCGCCGGGAAGGCGATCCCAGGAGATACATGGGGCGTGTTGTAGCCATATCCCACGAGGCTGACCTTGCCCTTCTGACCGTGGATGATCCCGGGTTCTTCGACGGCATTACACCTCTTGAACTGGGATCTCTGCCGAAGACCATGGAGCAGGTCACTGTATACGGCTACCCGGTAGGCGGCGACGCGTTGAGCACGACACAGGGAGTCATCTCCAGGATCGAGACATCCAACTACACACACAGTAACCTCTCCCTTCTATCCGTCCAGCTTGATGCCGCCATCAACCCCGGCAACAGCGGGGGCCCGGCCATAGTCAACGGAAAGGTCATCGGCGTTGCCATGCAGTCCAGAACACAGGCTGAGAACATAGGCTACGTTGTGCCTGTCCCCGTGATAAGGCACTTCTTCGACGACATCGAGGACGGCCGGTACGATGGGTTCCCTTCCGCGGGACTGGCATACCAGGACATCAGCAATCCGGCGGTAACGGAGATGTATGGAATAGGTGAGGAGCAGCTGGGCGTCCTCGTTACCGGTACCTCATTCCAGTCTCCCGCTTCGGATGTACTGGTCGAAGGGGATGTGATACTGGAGCTGGACGGCTACGCCATAGCGGGGGATGGAACCGTACAGATAGCATCGGGCATCAGGACCACCCTCGACTATCTGATCACCAGAAGGCAGGTGGGTGAGGTGATTCCGATCCTGATAGTCAGGGACGGTTCGACCATGACGGTGGAGATGACACTGGACGAGACTTTCGAGGATATCTGCCTGGTACCTCACAACGAGTACGACCAGCTTCCGCAGTACTTCATCTATGGCGGTCTGGTGTTCGAACCCCTATCGCTCAACTACCTGGAATCATGGGGCAGCGAATGGTACAACAACACCCTGGATTACCTCAGCATGCCCTACCGCTACAACAACTGGAGGACAGAGGACAGGAACAGGATAGTCATCATCACCTACATCCTGCCATCCGAGGTCAACACCGGGTACCAGGGCGTCCGCAACGAGATAGCCGTATCAGTGAACGACGAGCCGGTCAGCGGTTTCGAGCACCTGATCCAGCTTCTGGAAGAAGCTGATGGCGAGTTCGTGACAATCAGGACAAACCTCGGCAACATGATCATCCTGGACCGCCTGGAGGCCATTGCTGCCAATCCCGAAATACTGGCCCGCTACGGGATAACGTCTGACCGTCAGGTGGAGTAGGGGTTTGGAGCGGGAAATGGAGCGCGGCGACATCCCCGCGTGAACATGCAGAAAGCGGCCAGTGTAGAATTCACTGACCGCTTTCAACAATGGAGCGGGAAACGGGACTCGAACCCGCGACAACTACCTTGGCAAGGTAGAGCTCTACCAACTGAGCTATTCCCGCTCGGACAAGCCTTTAAACCCTCAGTATCCGTCGCCGGGGCGGTTGGATATATCGCAACAGAGAGCTTCTATGTCAAGGTCAGGGCTCTCTGGTCGTCACCCAGGCATCGGTGAAGCCCATGTCCACAAGTGTCTGCGAGTAGTCCACGGCGTCCTGTCTCGCTGGAAAGGCCCCGACCCTCACCTTCCAGTAGCTTCCCTCCCTGTCGACGAAGACAGGCAGCGTTACCTCGGCGTCAACCGACTCGGCAAGTCTCATCGCCGCCTCCTCGGTTGTTGCTGCCGATATCTGGATGGTGAAATGGGTACCGGAGAGCACCTCTTCCTCGATCACCTCTACCTGCCCCGATGGAATGCTCACACCGGTCACATGGGGAAAGCCGACGAAGGGATCACCGGAGTAGTCCGGCGGATCGGCGTAAGGATCGATAGGACCGGTCTGGCCGTTCACGTCAGGAGTGACGGTGTCCTCACCGCAACCCGCAAGAACAACTGCAAGGACCGTGACAGCAAGCATTCTTCTATTCATCGGAAGCCTCCTCTGCCTGAAGGAATATATCAAGTAGCGGAAGCATCAGCTCATGGTGACCGGTGAGGACTATGGCATCCCCTCCCAGAACCCTCGAAGGTCTGAACACCACGTTGTTCAGGGGCCTGTACTGCCTTATCATGTCGAAACTGGCGGCCGTGATGCCACTGATCCTGTTCCCGAGGTTGATCGCCGTGGTGAGGAGCTTGAGGAAAACCTCCGGCATTACGACAGCAGAACCCGCGTTGATCACGACTCCCGATGAAAGTGATGCTATCCTCTTCCCGAGCAGGTCGAAATCCCT
>CAZXEF010000237.1:0-2655 GCA_964639605.1 uncultured bacterium
TGCGGAGACCCTCAGGGGCCTCCGGCGGGCCCACCCAGTAGAGGGATACCTGGAAAGGTTCCATATCATCGCGGACCGAAAGTGTGCAGGAAGTCAGTCCCGGGCTGGCCGGGGAGAGTTCCTCTTCGACCATGATGTCGCGGTCCCCGGGCATCCCGAAGACGTAGTCGGAATCCCCCGTCTGCACGCCGATGGAATCAAAAGGCACCGGTACATGTTCGGGAACGGAGGAGACCCCCTCATCAGGGCCGCGTGCGCATCCGGATGATAATGAGATTGCCAGCAGTAAAGCTGTAGCCGTAACGGGTGATGACATTTGATCTCCTCCCTGGTCCCTGAATAGGCTGAAGATGATGCTGTTCCGTTCAATGTAAATCCACGGGAACTCCAGGGCAAGCCCCTCAGTCGTGTGATGACGATGGAGAAATAGAGGGTTAGTTTACCGCTGCATTTAATTGAAGACACCGGCACGGGAGGATACCAATGATCGGCAATCCGGTAACGGACGCCCTGATGAACAGGAAGTCCATCAGGAAGTACAGGATAGAGCAACCGTCGGAAGAAGAGGTAGAAACCGTGGTGAGGGCCGGACAGCAGGCCCCATTCGCCATGCAGATGGGAAGTGTCCTGCTTTCGAGGGATTCGGACAGGAACGTATTCAGGGCCCCTCTCCAGTTCGTAATCTGCGCCGATGTGCATCGAATGGAGAAAGTCATGGAGAGAAGGGGCTGGAAAAGAGGTTCCTCCGACCTCTACACTCTGCTGTTCGCAGTTCAGGACGCTGCATACATGGCCCAGAACATGGTCACGGCGGCGGAGAGCCTGGGAATGGGAAGCTGTTACATAGGTGCCGCTCCCTTCATGGCCGGAAGGATCCGGGATGACTACGGCCTTCCCGACAGGGTCCTCCCCCTTGTGATCCTGACCATGGGTTATCCTGCGGAGGACCCTCCGGTAAGGCCCAGATACCCTCTGGAATTCCACCTGTTCGAGGGCTCATATCCTGAGCTGGGAGATGATGCCGTTGACAGGGCAATGGAAGTGATGGACACAGGGTATCTGGATCAGGACTACTACCGAAGGGCGAACTACATGATCCAGCTGCCGAAGGGCATGGAGGAGAAGTTCGATTTCGACTCCTATTCATGGACCGAGCACATATCCAGGAAACTGGGACTCTGGGGCGGGGACCCGGAGGAGCTCCTCCGGATCCTTGATCTCTGCGGTTTCCACATATGCCCCGGCAATGACGGTGAGTAGCAGGGAACCGTAATGACGACCCGGGGGATATACATGAAGTCAGGAAGATGATCACATCACTCGAAAGGCGAAACGGATGAAGTCCTTGATGATCACGGCAGTCCTGCTGGCGGCGGTGGCAGCGCAGGCGGTCCCTCCCCCGCCCTGGTTCAACGAAGAAGCCGACAACGGCGGGATCCGGATGCAATCCTACATGGAGTCCTACGCAGATGCCAGGACCAGGGGCGTAGATGCACCCAGTCCCCTCTACGGACCTGACAACCCGCCCTTCGGGCCCGACGGCTCCATCGGAGGTTCCGACGCCGGCATGAAAGTACTGATCCTGCTGGTTGATTTTCAGGACAACATCGCCGGGACACCGGCAGTGTACTTCGACTCCATGGGTTACTCCGCAGACACGCTTTCCCTGAAGAACTACTACCACCAGGTCTCCTTCGGGCAGATCGACATCGTGACAGTGGACTACCCATCCGCCACCGGATGGCAGAGGGCTCCGGAGACCTACGAGTATTACGTTGGGGACAACTACGGATGGGGGTACTATCCCGCCAATTCCCAGGGAATGGTGGAGGACCTGTGCGAGCTGGTGGACCCCATGGTGGACTTCACACAGTACGACAACGATTCCGACGGATACGTGGACGGGGTGAATGTCGTATACGCCGGGACCTTCGACGGGACCCCCCAGACCATCTGGCCCCACGCATGGAGCCTGCCCGGCGGGGGAAGGGAGTTCGACGGAGTGACCGTCTACTCGTTCAGCGTGCAGAACGAGTACGAGACCGTTCCCGGCGATAAGTCAGCCAACACCATATGCCATGAGTTCGGTCATGTGATGGGCCTGCCCGACCTCTACGACTACGACTACGATTCCTTCGGCATAGGTGACTGGGGGCTCATGTCCTTCGGAGTCTACAACGGCGGCGGATGGAGTCCGGCCCACCTCTGTGCATGGTGCCGGGTCAGCCTGGGGATAACAGATCCGGTGAACGTGACCTCGGATGGCTGGTACGATGTCCCTTCGGTGGAGGGTTCGGGGACGGTCTACCGCCTCTGGACCGGTGGAGCAACCGGTTCCCGGTACTTCCTCGTTGAGAACCGGAGACCCGTCGGATACGACGCCGCCCTGCCCGGACACGGAATCCTGATCTGGCACGTGGATGATACCGTAAGCAGCAACGACAACCAGTGGTACCCCGGATATACGTCCTTCGGGCATTACCATGTGGCCCTGGAACAGGCCGACGGTCTCTGGCAGATGGAGCAGGCGCAGAACTACGGCGACCAGAACGACCCCTTTCCCGGCTCACCCTCGCAGAATGCCGACACCTTCAACTACTGGACAGTTCCCGACAGCAGGGACTACAGCTTCCAGGACACCTACGTCGAGGTCTC
>CAZXEF010000237.1:2665-3663 GCA_964639605.1 uncultured bacterium
GACCGGAGATACTTCGCCTGATCTCGAACCCGGTGACGGGGTCCGCCTCCTTCATCCTCTCCCACGACGGCGGCAGGGCCTCCATCGGGATCTACGACGTGACTGGAAGGGTATTATCGATATTGACGGATGGAGAACTCCCCCGGGGCCGGCACTCGTTCTCCTGGAGCCCTGACGACGCTTCGCCGGGAGTCTACTTCGCAAGGTTTTCAGGCAGGGATGCATCTATTAATGTCAGGTTCGTCCTTCTGGACTGAGCCTGGACTGGAGGGGAAGGTCATGATACTGAGGACAGCGATGCTCATTGTGCTCATATGCGGCTGTGGAGGCGTTTCCGGGCCGGAGGGCGGCTCCACTGCGTACCGGACCTACATGAGGGAGCTTGTGCAGGACATATCCGACTATGCCAGGGGCGTATCACCGGGTTTCATCGTGATCCCCCAGAACGGTCAGGAGCTCCTGACGGAGGACGGTGAACCTGACGGGACGCCCAGCACTTCCTACATCCTTGCGATCGACGGCCAGGGCAGGGAAGACCTGTACTTCGGCTATGACGCCGACGACGTTCCCACTCCACCGGTGGAGATCGACTGGATGGAATCCTTCCTTGACCTGGCGGAGCAGGAAGGGGTGGAAGTGCTGGTCACCGATTACTGCTACACTCCCGATTACGTTGACAGCTCGTACGCCTGGTCCGAGGCCCGGGGCTACATCTCCTTCGCCGCCGACCATCGGGATCTGGACGACATCCCCGCCTATCCGGACCAGCCGTGGAACTTGAACTCCGAGACCGTGTCCTCGCTGCCGCAGGCAAGGAACTTCCTCTACCTCATCGACGACGGGCAGTTCTCTTCCGCGGGCCAGATGGTGGACGCCGTGTCCGCAACGGGGTACGACCTTCTGATACTGGACCTTTTCTGCTGCGGTGAACAGCTGTCACCCGTATACCTGGACCAGCTCAAACAGAAGCCCTCGGGGGGGGACCGCCTTCTGATCTG
>CAZXEF010000238.1:0-3653 GCA_964639605.1 uncultured bacterium
GGAGAGGTTGTGAAAGAAATGGGACCCCTGGCTGAGTTCTACCCTCATGTTCGGTCCCGAGATCTCCAGGATCACCCTGGCTCCCGAGATATGTCCCCATGTGACCGGGATGCCCAGCCAGGGATCAGTGCTTCCCCAGCGTCCGAACCCGATGAGAAGATAATCAAGCCCCAGTTCCGTCATTCTCCTGTTCGCAAGGGCTATTTCCGACGCTATGGCACTTGTCCGCGACGTGCTGAACGCTTCAGGCTTCACGTAGACCACATGGCTTACAGCTGTCTCACCGTTGCCCAGGGCTTTCCTCGAAACCGCCAGGGTCCCGGGGCCCTCCAGATCATCCGCAGATATCTCTACACCGTCACCGGCCGCCGAGATTGACCTTACCTGAAGCAGGCCAAGATCAGGTTCCCCGTCCCTGAACGGACCCTTCATGGCGAACTCCACCTCCACAGGTGAACCAGCGGAGCCGGCGCAGATATCCAGAACCTTCCTGACCGCCTCGTTCAGTGGGATGACATTGTCCTGGAGTATGGGTGCGAAATTGATCACCCTGGGTCCCTCCCTGCCGGTTCCGCTGACCATCATGTCGGACCCGGGCAGATACGTGGATGCAACGAACTTCAGCGTATCATCATAATCCGCTTCACTCAGGGGGCAGGAGAGCATGAACTCTGTCTCGCGAATGGGGTCGAATTCCGTCACCCTCTCCATGTTCACGCACCAGAAGCTGTTCTGGGTGTTCTTCATCATATCGTTCAACGAGCCGAAAGGTGGAGGTGTACCGGGGCTTCTGGGGCTGTAGGACCAGCACAGCCCCCCGTCCACGATGGTCTTGCCCAGTCCCAGTGCCAGGTTCACCACACCGTCCTCCGGCCTGGATTTACCGAAGGCATAGAAATTGAAGGTCCTTGCCACTCCGGAGACAACGGGATAGAACCTGTCTCCGTACCTTCTTCCCACGATGTCCTGCAGCACGACGGCCATGGCCTCATCCTGGAGCGTTGTCCCGATCCCCCTGTGGAACTCGCGGGAATCGGCGAAATAAGTGCTGGCCCAGACCAGCTTCACCGCCTCCATCAGCTTCCGGAACCGTATCTCGTCCGAGGGCTGATTGTTGGGTATCATCTTCGTCTGGTAGATGCCTGCCAGAGGTGTTCTCAGATCATCCTCAAGCAGGCTGGAAGATCTGACGGCTATTGGTTCACGGGCATCGCGGATGAACTTCCAAAGCTCCCCCGAAAGCATCGGGGAGACCTCTCCCCCCAGGAATGCCATGGCTATGCGGTCATCGGGCTCGAAAGCAGAGGCGTAGCGGCCCAGATCGTTCCTCTTCACGAAATCCCTGAAGAAGTCGGTCCCGATGACGGAGAAGCGCGGGACGGATACCTTCATAGGGAACATCCCGCCTCCATCGGTGCCCTGAAGGTTCTCAACGATGCTTAGGAGTCCCGAAGCCTTGCCCCCGACGCCGCCTCCGCCGTAGATATCCATCACCGAATGTCCTCCATTCCCGTCCCCTCCATGGAAACAAGCTGCAGGCAAACTATAACAGGATATATGGGCAGGAACAGCATTCCGGACATATACCGGAACCTGTTCACTGCATTTGATCCTGGCACCCTGCCTGTGAGAACAGGTGGGAAATCTTGCTGGATCATAAGCTTAGAGAATCCGCTCCTGAAATTTGACAAGGTTCCCGGGCAGGACTATCATCACCGGACACCGATCGGGACCCCTGGTCCCAGGATGGAAGGCAAGTGCATGGTAAAGGGCAGGATAACCTATATCCTCGGATTCCTTCCCACTTATGTTCTTAGGGAAGTCATCGAGCTTGGGTCAAGGGGTTTCCCGGTGGACGTGTTCCTCCCCGAATCCGATGGGACCTCGGAGTTCTGGATGGATATCATATCCGATCAGGATATCGATGAGACCATTTCCATCCGCAGGGATATCCGGGATCATGTGGTCAGATGCCGGCCCTGGCGGCTCGCCGGTTTCTTCCTCAGAAGATGCCTGCCCGTCCTTTTCCTCCATCCCGTCAGGTTCCCGGTGCTGGCCGCCGCTTCCATCAGGGTCCGCTCCTTCAGGTTCTTCCTTCTAGGCTCCTCCCTGTCACGGCGGATCAGCCGTGATACCCTGCTGATACACTCCCACTTCGCAAGGACCGTGGCATTCGCCGGGATGTGGGCTGCGAAACTTCTGGGAATCCCCTTCACGATTACCACCCACGCCGTGGACATCTTCGTCCCCAGGAGGGAGGACCTGGTCCGGTACATGCTCCATGAAGCTGACTCCATCCTGACCATCTCGCTGTTCAACAGGGACTACATAGCTCGGAGGTACGGAGAAGGGCTCAGGGAAAAGGTGCATGTGACCCACCTGGGACTGGACCAGGACTCGCTGCCTCTCCGAAGGAAAGAAACCGGGTCCCTGCCTCTTGTGGTCTGCACAGCGAGCGGACTCGGGGAAAAGAAGGGGGTGCCCGTCCTTGTTGAAGCCTGCCGGATACTGGTTTCCAGGGGACTGCGCTTCAGATGCAGGGTGATAGGTTCAGACATGTCAGGGGAACTGCTGGAGCGGTTCAGGTTGCAGGCTGTGTCTTCAGGTCTTTCCGGCATTCTCGAGTTTACGGGCAGGGCAAGGTCTGACGAGGTGCTGAAACAGGTGGCCGGTGCGGACATCTTCGTCCTCCCCTCCGTACAGGCAGCCAACGGCGACATGGACGGCATACCCGTGTCGCTCATGGAATCTATGTCCATGGGGGTACCCACTGTGTCCACCATGATTTCGGGCATACCTGAGCTTGTGGAGAGCGGCGTGAGCGGACTTCTTGTGAGCCCCGGCGATCCGGAGGAGCTGGCTGATTCCATGGAGAGGCTCATCTCCGATCCTCTTCTGGCGGCGAAGCTCGGCGAAGCCGGCATGCTGAAAGCGAGGAGCGGCTTCAGCGT
Organism: uncultured bacterium; assembly: GCA_964639605.1. GTDB lineage: Bacteria > Fermentibacterota > Fermentibacteria > Fermentibacterales > JCC-6 > Aegiribacteria. The sequence goes on from CAZXEF010000238.1 coordinate 2,952, forward strand.
GTCCGCCTATGTCAGCCGTCTCCTGGAATCCTGGCCCCTCTCAGCGAGCCGGGACTGATCATGGGCCTTCTGAGCCAGATATACGATTTCCGTCACAGGATACTTCAGGTGGGCTTTCCCGCCCTGGTAAGCAGGGGGACGATGGTCGTCTGGGGCGTGGTGACCATCTTCATAATCAGGGTGCTCCCCGAGGAGGCCTACGCCATCTACGCAGTTGCCAAGAGCCTGGAGATGTTCGGCATGCTCCTGGGCGGCGGGTTCATACAACAGGCGATCATGAAACTTGTGGCGGAAGGGGATACCGAGAGGGAGAAGCAGCTTGCCAACGCCGGCATGGTCATGGCCATCTGTTTCGCAATACTGTCCGCCGTGTTCCTGGTGGCCGGAGGCGGTCTGATACAGTCCTTCTACGGTTCGCTTGACATGTCGGGAATCCCTCTTCTGCTGGCGGGTGTGGTGATCACGGGAACTCTGAGCGGTCTTCCCAGGTGCCTGCTTCTATCGAGGCACCGCACGAAGGATGTCATGCTGTCGGATATCCTTCAGTTCCTGGTAAAGAGCTGCATCATCGGGACACTTCTGGTACTGGGCACTCTTCGGACGCCCCACCAGATCTTCTTAGCCGTGATCCTGGCCAATATCGCTGCTTTCCTCCTCAGCTCCTGGCTTTCCAGGGACCTTTTCTTCCCCGGAGCAGGCATG
>CAZXEF010000239.1:0-3632 GCA_964639605.1 uncultured bacterium
CTCGGTCTCCCAGCCGGACGGTGTCCGCTCGCAATGATGCAGCTGATCCTCGTGCACCCCGGCGTGGAGCGTACCATCCGGTCCGAAAGCCAGGTTGATCGCGTCGGCGTTACCTATGTTGAAGCTGTCCGCGTACCATGTGCCGCCGTCGAGCCATTTGTGGATGATCCAGTCATCCGTGTCCCAGGCGGTATGCGGATCGGAGTTCTCATCCAGCGTTATGGCCACCGGCCACTGTGTCGCCTGGCCTATCTCCTCGAAGGTCCATCCCGACGGATCCCTGAAGCCGTAGTAGATGCAGTTCTCCGAAAAGGTGTTCGAGAAACACACATGCAGTCCTCCTGCATCATCCACGGCGGCGTCCAGCCCGTTTCCAGCCTCCGTCCAGAAGGTCTCGATATTCCATGTCATGCCGTCGTACCAGGCGTATTTGAAATCGTCCGGGTCGGAATCCCTGTAGATTATCATCGGGTAGCCTTCCGGGGAGAGGCGCAGCTGGCAGAGAGTGCCCGACATGAAGCCGGGGTCGATACTGGTCTCAGCCCAGACCGAGCCGTCGTACTCGGCGTACCTCAGTCCTTCCGCAGGGCTGTCTGCAGCCTTGTAGCACAGGACGGGAAAGCCCATTGCGTTCAGCTGCATGTCGGCGCTGAGTGTCGTATAGTCGAGGTCGGCGTACATGAAGTGCCAGGTATCCGCACGGTCGTTGCAGGAAGCTTCCATTCCGGCTGAAGAGCCTGCTGCCGCCGTTGAACCCAGGAACAGGAAAAGGACCGCAGTCCACTGAAGAATCCCCCCCGGTCGTACTTTCTCCTTCATGTATGAATTCCCTTCCGGTACCCGTCATACCACCGGCTGTCGATCGATGCGAAGTACCCGATCAATAATGGCCGGTCTCTCCAGGGCCGTCCAGACCGGCTGCCCGGAACTCCAGGTGCTGCACAGGTCATGGAAGCGCAGCGGGACTGTTCCTTGACCCGGCAGCCCTTGCGGGATTATTCTCATTTCCATGAAGGAAGACGGACTGGAAAGGGAAAAGAGACCGCTCCCCGAAGGGAGCCCAAGGCACAGGCTCCTGGACCCCAAGTTCTGGCGCTACACCTGGAACTACATCTTCCAGTGCTTCCTGGCAACCGCCACCGTGGTTGCGGTTCTCCTCGTCCTGGATTACACTGACCAGGCGGCCATAGTTGCCTCCATCGGCGCCTCGGCATTCATAGTCTTCACGTCTCCGGGCTCTCAGCCTGCGCAGTTCCGCTCCCTTCTGGGCGGATACTCCGTGGGCATAGTATCGGGGATCGCGTGCACCTTTCTGGGAAGGATGTTCGATCCGCTTTCGTCCTGGGGCTGGGCGGGAACCCCCATAGTGATGGGGGGAGTCGCCGTCGGGCTGTCCGTATTCCTCATGGTCCTCACGGACACGGAGCATCCTCCGGCAGCCGCCGTCGCCCTGGCCCTTATCATCAACAGATGGGACGCCGTCTCCCTGCTGGTGATACTGATAGCCATCGGTATGCTGGCAATGGTCAGGTATTTTTTTCGGGACCAGCTGAGGGACCTTATATAGGATTGCCGGCCGGTGAGGGACCGGTTTCCCGTTCCGACGGATGCTTTCAGCCGTCCTTTTTACTCAGTTGCCGGAGATGACCAGGAACTGCCTGACTGATATCTCCCCGCCCGTTTCAAGCCTGGCGAAGTACATACCGGAGCATAGCCCTTCCACGGTATGCTGGTACGAACCTGCCTCCATGGTCTGATCGAAGGGAGTATCCACCTTTCTTCCGGAAAGGTCGAAGATGGACAGTTCCACCGCCGCCGCCTCACTCATTGCCAGGAAGAGCACGGGTGAGGACGAAGGAGTAGACCTTACCTGGAACAGTGCGCCTCCTTCGGAAGGAAGGGAATAGCCCGCAGTGATCGTTCCGGCATAGGGATAGCGGTCCTGCGCCCATGCGATCACCGAAATCTCTCCCGGTGTCTGGGGGTCCACCGAGAACGAAACGTTCCCTCCCGCGTCGGTGCAGGCCACCTCGTAGACGGCCCCCGTCTTCCAGTCTCCCTGCTGAAGGCAGACCCTGGCGTTCACCACACCCGTTCCGTTCATGTCCGCGACATTCACTTCGATGAGTCCTTCTCCATCCACGGAGGCCGGGTGTTCCACCGAAAGAGGTCCCGCAGGCGATATCCAGAGGGGGAGTTCAGGGTCGCCGAACAGGTTGTTGCCCATGAGGAACTGGCCCTGGTATACCGGCGGCTGGCAGAGCATGTCCAGGGACATTCCGTGCGCTATTCCAAGATGTGGAGAAGGCTGGTTGAAGTAGGTGTCGTAGAATCCTTCGCAGATATCCATACTGATCGAGGCGTACATGGGACGGGCGTTGAAGACTCCGAAACCTCCTCCTTCCGGGGCGTTCAGCCAGGCATCCGCGCAACAGGTGAGAGTGTCGAAAGCCCCGAGATCGCAGGCAATAGAATTCCAGATGGTTACGGCTCCCGCATTGGTCATGTTCCCGAGTTCCAGGATGTCATCCACGGTGAACAGGTCACCGTATGCAGTGTACATCATCGTGGGAGCTCCATGGTTGACGTGCAGTACATTGCCCTGGCCCTGATTGATCATGTCTATGGTTATCGCGGTGGAGTTGCTGCCCAGTGATTCGTAACACTTGCTTTCGTCCCAGGAAGACGGCACCATGGCCGATATCGTATCGGCGAAGAAGCTACCGGGGTTGCCTCCGCCGGGAGCCATGTAACCGGTAGTATAGCCTATGGAGGTCTCCCAGCCGGAAGATCCCGGCTGATCTCCCATGAAAGGTTCCGGCGCACGCTCGTAAAGAAGGACCTTGTCCACAAACAGTTCAGCCTCCTCGACGCTGTTCACGGAAGCCCTCCCCACCCACAGGTCCGGATGCCAGTCGATGTCATCCTCCGGCTCGCCCCATAATCCGTTCATGTTGCTGTCCCATGAATCCATCCCGGGCGTTTCTTCATCGACATCGGCGAAGTAGAGGTCGGTGGGCAGAGGCATCCCGTAACCGTCGGAGGGCCATGCGAACCTGGCCTCCAGTACGTCGTTGTCACCTGCCAGAAGAACGTAGTCCGTACCCTGGCTCATGCAGTCGCCCAGGAATCCCCTGATGCTCTGCTGGAGGTCCACTCCAGGATACTGAGCCGCTATCCAGTCTGTTGTGTATACCTCGGATGGGATGCCCTTGGCCGTCTTCCAGTCCGCCAGCTCCTGCATCGCCTCCTCATATTCCGGAACGGTGACTATCACGTACTGGCCGAACTCCAGTTGACGGGGAGACACTACAGTCGCCCCGGAACCGTGGACATCCTGCGGATCGATCACCATGGAACTGACTATTCCTCTGGCGGTCTCCTCGCTCCAGGCGGTCCTGATACGCACCGGTACTGCAGGGCCGTCTTCAAGTGTCAACCTGAGTTCGGCGCTTTTCAGGATACTCACTTCTCCTGTTGCCGGGTTCCACTGGATCGGCCTCACCCAGCAGACTGCAATGGGGTATCCCCAGAGTGTTCCGGAACTCCAGTCCTGGAGATTCCCTTCCGGAAAAGGCTCCGAGAGACAGTAGATGTCAGGATCCGGTTCCGGCGATACCGCATGGTCCCCG
>CAZXEF010000240.1:0-3603 GCA_964639605.1 uncultured bacterium
TACCTGTCGTTGACGAGTTTGAAATCGTCCAGGTCTGTGAACATCACCGCCACTATGGTCCCGTTGCGCCTGGCAAGGTCCAGGGTCATGGACATTCTATCCTTGGCCAGCCTCATCGTGGGCAGTTCCGTAAGGGCATCATGTGTTGCAAGGTGCTCGACCCTCGACTCCGCCAGTTTTCGTGATGTAATGTCCTCACGCGTACCTGCCATGAGAAGAGGAGTTCCATCTTCAGCCCAGGAGATAACCTTCCCTCTGTCCAACACCCATACCCAGGCTCCTATCTTGTGACTCATGCGAACTTCGCATTCGAAGTAATCAATCTCCCCTGCAAAGTGTCTATTCAGAAGGCCTTTGGTGATCTTCCTGTCGTCGGGATGCAGGAGTTCCATCCAGGTGTCGATGGATACTGGGGAAAGATCTTCGAGAGTATAACCGATAATCTCGGCCCAGCGCTCATTGAATGATGTCTCTCCGGTCTGGATATTCCATTCCCAGGTGCCCACGTTCGTACCTTCAAGAATGTAGGTCAGTCTCCTTTGTTCGGCTGCAAGCGACTCGACTGCCTGCTTTCTATGGATCAGGTTCCCTATCCTGTCCGCAAGCTCATTAATAAGATGTCTTTCTTCGCGTCGGAACGGACCTTCGATCGATTCAGGGAATTCTTTAGTGTAGAAAACCTGGACCAGACCTCTCTCCCTGCCATCAACAAGTACTGCAGCTTCCTGTTTCCACTTGGTTTCCATGAAACCAGTGGATTCGTACACACTGTCTTCCGTTATGATCCTTGCACAAGTGTGTTCCGGGTAGTGCCACGCCGGGGGGATCAGCTTCACCAATCCACGGAAGATACTGCCAAACCCGTTGTCCTGATTCTCCGCCAGTCTGGAGAGACCGTAAAGACAATCAAGCTCCTTCACACGCTCCTCTATATCGTGAATGAGCCTTTCCCTCTCGGCATCCCCCCGCATGCGCTCGGTTATATCGATACCTATCAGGGTTACCGAAACGACTTCATCGCTCTTCCGGATCGCTCCAAGGTAATTCTCGTAGTAGGCGGTCGATCCGTCAGGCCCGATTGCCCTTGAGCAGAAGAACTCAGTCTCACCGGTCTGAAAGACTCTGTCGGTCTTCTCCTTGATTATCCCATGGAACTCGGGTTCGACGAAATCCAGGACGCTTCTTCCAATTACCTCTTCCTTTGATAGACCGGGTACGGGATGATTCATGTATGATATTACCAGATCTCTGTCTACGATGGTTATGAACGCGGGTGTGTTATCGGCCATGGAGCGCCAGACCTCTTCCGATTCCAGTATGGCTTCCTCGGCCTTCTTAAGGTCTGTGACATCATCGACCGTACCTTCATAGAAGATGATGTTGCCTGAATCATCCCGAATCGCTCTGCGGTTCTCCCTTACATGGATCTCAGTTCCGTCACGCTGGCGCAGTACGGATTCCTGTCCGAGGACCTCATCTTTTTCATTGGTATTCATGAAGGAAGTCAGAACGGGAAACGGACTATTCTTCAGCAGGTCCTGAGTATTGCGGTTCAGGACCTCGTCGGGTGATGAATAACCGAGCATGCGTGCGAATGCATTGTTCACCATCAGGATGCGCCCTTGAGGTGTTGTTCTGTAAAAGCCGACGAGAGTATGCTCCAGTACGCTTCGATAAATGTCAGCTTCCCTCTCGGTCTTTTCAGTCTCGTATCTGATCCGCATCTGGGCTACCTTCTCGGTGGTGCTGTCCCTGAAGAGCTCCTCCCGAAGCTCAGTGTATCTCATGAGACGGTCGAGAGCGCTCTTATGATCACCCTGGGCTTTGTAAAGCTCCGCAAGGTACCTGTTGCTTTCGGATTCCAGCTTTGTACACCCTATCTGAGCTGACTGCTCGAGTCCCTCCTCAAGATAGACCAGTGCAGAATCGAATCGCTCCATGTCCGTGTAGATGTTCCCTATTTGATTCTTGGAATCAGTACTGCCCTTCCTGTCATCGATCTCCTCGAAGATATCAAGAGCTTTCAGACAGTATTCCAGAGCAAGATCGCGGTCACCCTGGTTATTGTGAAGCGTTCCGATGTTCAAATATGAATCTCCGGTACCTTTTCTGTCACCGATCCTCTCCTTGATCTCCACTGACAGCTGGTATTCATCGATCGCTTTCGAATACTCCTCCAGGGCCTCATATATGATACCCATGTTGTTGTGGGAGATCGCAATACCCTGCAAGTCATCGAGTTCCTCGAACAGAAGAAAAGCCCTGTTGTAGAATTCGAGAGCGCTCCCGAGATTCTTCCACTCATCGTAAATGATCCCGATATTGTTATAACTCTTGGCTATACCGATTCTGTCGTTCAGTTCTTCCTTGATGCTGAGCGCTTTGAAGTGGAGTTCCAGTGCCCGTTCGTAATCACCCTGGTTCCTGCGTATGTTTGCAAGATTGCTGTAGCAGCTTGCGACTCCCTTCCTGTTACCGGTTTCCTCGCAAAGGCTCAGAGCTCTGTTGTAGCATTCAGCCGCCCTGACATAGTTGCCTCTTGCCCAGGCGAGAGTACCGAACAGAGTATGACACTCGGCTGTTCCCTTGGTAAAACCTGCCCGTTCGGAGGAGATCATGGCTTCGGAGGAAAAAGCTTCGGCCCTGACAGGGTCGGAACGATAGGTTGCGTAAGCAAGGTCGCAGAGAACTTTTGAGATTTCAATATCAGTCGAATGATCCTGTGGTCTGGACCTCAGATCATCCAGTTCAGCTTCCAGATCTTCAATCGTCTTGCTGACAACAGCCCTGCGCGTGCCCAATCTTCAATATCCCTCCTGTGCCAAGACTCTTTCAGGTCAGCCTTGCATTAAAATACAAATTATTCTTTCACCGGCAAACAGAGCTGTTCCATCACAAATTGGCTATGTGCCCGATCCATTCGTTCAGACGGATTCGAAACACACTCGTACAGTTGGAAGTTCGTCTTCGGAAACAGCAAGGTCCCGGCTTTCGACACGGATCCGGACGACTGACCCGAGGTTCCGGTATTCAGGATCTCCGGGTCATGAGTTTCATGTCGCTCTGTAAAGGGGACCTGTTTGCTGCTCAAGTGCCCTGGCATATTTGACAGAGTTGACAGTTCTCAGGAACTTCCAGAACGCAAAACCATGGAGCGGCAGCATGTTCATGAAGTACTGGACGGTTCTACTTGTCGTTGCCCTGGCCTCGGCAGGGTCCTATCCCAGACTGGGGCCTTCTCTCAGGTACATGATCTTCGGCAGCAGCTCGCTGACAGAGACCGAGAGTGTCGCGTACGAAACAGCCGGATCAAGTATCCTGTTCTCCGAATCCGGGATATTCATTCCGGGGATAGTAGCCCGGGTTCCGATGATGTACGGTATCGACCTGGATCTCAGCGTTCACTGGAGGCACTACGATCCGAAGTACATCGTACTTCCGGATTCAGCCGAATATCCACAGGAAAGAAGGGGCAGCATCTCAGTTTTCGGATTGGGCTTGAGGCAGGATTTCAGCGATTTCTATGTGCTCCCAGGCGCTGAACTCCAGTACTTCAGGGAAGAATGGTCCGATCCCTTCAACGGGAGTCATGAATCTCTGGAT
>CAZXEF010000241.1:0-3544 GCA_964639605.1 uncultured bacterium
GCGAAGTCTTCTGGCCGAAGGTGCCTTCCCTGAAGAGGACGGCCTACGGCGTTTCCAGCGCTGAGGGGTGGAGGGACCTGCTCAAGGAGAAGTTCTACGATCCATACGTTAAGGAAGAGCCTCCGGTCTCCAAAGACCCGTCGAAGGCCAGGGTGAGGTTCTGGAGGAAGGAGTTCCCGACTCCCGAGGTCCTGGGTCTGCTCCAGGACCCGCCGAGGCCTGAAGTGGAACCGGGGTAGATCTCGGGAAGCGGTGAAGAAGAGCCGGGGTTCCCGGCGGATCAGCGCACAAGGAGCCGGGCGCCTGTAATGCCCTCCGCGTCGGTGGTCACCTCGATGAAATGAAGCTCGTACTCCCCCAGGGTCTTACAGCCTCCGGTCTCAAGGTATACCTCTATGTCCTTCTCCGTGCCGTGGTCCACCAGCAGGTACACCGAACCCACGCCCATCTCCATGGAACCGTCCAGCCCGTCGATGACACTGGTGGCTTCCACCTCCAGGTCAGCATCAAGCACTTTCACCCTCTCTCCGGAGCAGAGCAGGAAGGGCTGGTCCAGATTGACTATGTTCCCGGAGACCGACCCTCCGCAGGAAACGAGCATCATGACTGCTGCTGACAGCATGATCGTGTGACTCACTCTCAGGCTCCTTTCAGTGAAGAACTCATGGTGAACGGTCCGATCACGTGAACAGACCCTCCTCTCTCAGGCTGAGGGTCTCACCTTCCGCCACTATCATATGGTCCAGCACCCTGAAGCCCAGGCTCCGACCCAGCTCGCTGAGCCTCCTGGTAAGGTTGATGTCTTCCTGACTTGCCTTCATTGCCCCACCGGGATGGTTATGGACCAGTATCACCGCGGTCGCCCCTGTGGCTATGACCTTTTCCAGCAGGTTCCGGGGATGTACCGAGGCCCTGTCAACAGTCCCGTACTCAAGGACGCACTCTGCGATCAGTCTGTTGCTGGAGTCCAGGAGAAGGGCCATCAGCTTCTCTCTTCTCAGTGTGCCCAGCGTCACCTGCAGGTATTCCCTGACCTTCTCCGGGCTGTCCATGATCCTGGCCCCCTTCTCCGGCCTCAGCGCCCTGGAGGAGACGGCTGTGACCAGGTTCAGGAGGACTCCCGCCGCCGGACCGATGCCGGGTACGGTCTGAAGCATTGCCGGGGGCTGGGAGAGTACCCCGTGGAGGGACCCGAACTTCTCAAGGAGGAGGTGGGCCATCTTCCTGGTGTCCCTCCTGGGAACGGCGTAGGTAAGCAGCAGCTCCAGGGCGTCACGGTCGGAGAAGCCCCTGATCCCTCCCTGGAGGTATCGGGTCCTCAGCCTCTCCCTGTGCCCCTCCTTCGGTACTGCCATCTAACTGGATAGACGGTGGTGGACCAGGAGCATTAGGAGACCTGTGATTCTGAATTCACGCATGGGAAGCCTTTCCTAACCGCAACCGCCGTAAGTACATGTATTCCATTGGCGCAGGGATCTCGCTCGATGATGGCGAGCCTCTCCCACCGCCTGGTAACAGGAGACCGGTTCTTCACCTTTCCCCATCAGCTCCATGATCCTGCTGATCGGTCCTGCTACCCATCCGGTTTTCACCGATTCCAGTGCCTCATCGCATAATATGGGAACGCATACGACCAGTCAACGAGCAGAGGGACCCGACGGAAAGCGGGAATTCACCATCGACCTTGGATTTCCAGGGCGTTGTGAAGGACATCGAATAGAAGGTCACCTTCGGAAAGGCACAGCCGGTACCGGTATAGGGATTCTTCGCCGGGACACTTATGATGATGAGCTGTCTCACAGCTCAGGGGGTCGAACATTAACCCGTTTCACCTAGATTATTTATATTCATATCGGCATTTCAGGTGCTTGATATTTTATGGAGTTACCGGTTCACTATGCATCATTTTGGAGTTGGCATGAAGAATTCAGGACTCATCCTTGCGTTGGAATCGCTCCTGTCCATCAGTCTGATCTGTGCCTGTCTGTCGTGCGACGACAGTACCGGGCCTGCCGTTAGCGGTGATCCACCCGAGGCATCCTTTCTGTCACTGGACATCACCTCATGGAGCTATGCCAGAGTTCACTGGAACTTCACATCAATACCTGAGGAGGAGTTCGGATCGTACAGACTCTACAGCTCCGATTCCCCGGGGATCCAGAGCGATACAAGCTCATCGCAGATGATCTACTCCATCACCAGCAAGTATTTCTGTTCCTATCGGGACTCGTCGGTCGTACCCGCCAGTACCGTTCACTATGCTCTGCTCACGACAGACTCCCAGGGATACTCATCCTGGAGTAACGAAATCGCTGTTGATGTTCCTGAACGGGAGCCGGACAGTGTTACGGCATTAGTGGCGGTGGGCGACTGGCCAACCGGGATATGCAGTCATCCTTCCGGTGATTACGTTTACGTGTGCTGCTACGACGATAGCAGAGTTTACGTTATTCGAACGTCGGACAATTCTGTGGTGGATACGGTTGAACTGGATTACGGACCACTCTTAGTCTGCTGTCTCAATTCAGGAGAGTACATCTACGTTACGCATAACGAAGGTGTATCGGTCATCCGGACCTCAGACAACACTGTCATTGCAGAATTGCCGATACCCGGCGATAAGTTCGGTATATGCGCGCTTCCATCGGATGAGTACGTCTACGTCTCCAATGCGTACGATGGTGTAGCAGTCATTCGAACGTCTGACAACACTCTCGTAGCCAATATACCCACAAACGGGTATACGATCGGGATCTGTCCGACTCCGTCAGGAGAATACGTGTACGTAGCCGATTATGGTCTCGGTGAAGTGATCGTGATACGCACGTCCGATAATTCCATCGCTGCCGTTGTCGGAATACCTCACTGGTTCCCGGTGGACCTGTGTACCACCCCCGCCGGAGATTATGTCTACGTAGTCAGCAATATGGAAGCCTTCGTCACTGTGATCGAAACGTCCGGCAATACGATCGCCGCCGAGATAGACGTTCTGCCGGGTCCGAATAATATCTGCGCTCATCCCTCGGGAGATTACCTGTACCTCACCAACGATGACAACACCGTTTACATTATTCGAACCTTTGATAATCATGTGGTAGAGCATTTTGCGACCGGTGATCAGATTCCTGAGGACATATGCGCTCTTCCATCAGGTGACGCTTTCTACATCAGCGGTTGGAACACTGACATGGTCACGGTGGTTGAGTAGCGGCGGGACCGACTGGGGGCTTTGACCTTTCTCCGGCATAATGAACACTGTCAGGTTCATGGAACATTCTATCGGAGTGCTCCCCAGGTCGGACTGCCCTTCACTTTTCAGCAGTTAATAGGGGCTTGCCACAGATTCAAATCCTGTGTCAGGCTCTCTTTATAGAATCCAGTCTTCTGTTGAACAATAGTATCGGTGGAGCAGCCACAACGGGAATCATCTCTGTGAAGATCCTGGATTCGTTGTCAAGATTCCCTGCATAGACCATTACGGCGAAAAAGACAGGGACCATCAGCGATAGCAGGAGTAGTCTGTCCGGCACTTTGCCGTAACAGA
>CAZXEF010000242.1:0-3535 GCA_964639605.1 uncultured bacterium
CCGATGCTGAGCTGCACCATCCTGAATTCCCCGCCCAGCGGCCAGGAGCTGAAAGCCTCTTCGGCCCTGACCCCCTCCAGCTGGGGAGATGAACCGGAGCCATCGCCCGAGGCCGTCACGCTGCGGATTATATCATCGGACAGTGTAATGCGAAGAAGGATCTCCGACGGTTCGCTATCGTTAATGGTTTCTTCCAAAGGTGAAGCTGCTCTCCCTCCATTGACCAGGTGTGGTCAAGAACTATACGCTGAAAGCGGTCTCCTGTTCAAGCCCCGCCTCTCTCAGCGATTCCTGCCTTTTTATCTTCCTCGTGGTAGTCTTGGGAAATTCCGTGGTACGGATGAGAAAGCTCGATATCCTTCTATAGGGCGGCTGCCGGGAGTTCACGGCCGCTATCTCCTCCCTGACCCTGCTCTGAAGCGATTCCGGTGATATCCTCGCTCCCCCGGACTCTTCCGTGGATATGAAAAGGTCCATGTCAGGGACCACTATCACCCATATCTCCTCGCCCTTCTGCCGGGATTCCCTGCCGAACACAACGGTCTCGATGAAATACTCCGACCTGTTCAGGACCTGTTCCAGTTCCTCCGGATATATGTTCTTCCCGTTCTTCGCTATGATGATGTTCTTCTTCCGCCCTGTGATGTGCAGGAAGCCCTCATCGTCAACATAGCCGTAATCTCCTGTGCGGAACCACCCATCTCCGTCGAGAACTCCGGCTGTCTCCTCGGGATTATCATGGTAGCCCAGCATCACGTTGGGTCCCTTTGCCAGGATCTCGCCGACCCCGCTCTCGTCGGGGTCATCAATTCTTATCTCCACCTCCGGAAGAGGCGGACCTACCGAGCCTGCCTTGTTCGCCGTGTCCCTGTTGACGGCAAGTATGGGAGAACACTCCGTGAGACCGTAGCCCTCCAGGAATACGAACCCCAGCTTGCCGAAGCCTTCGGCCACTTCCGGGTCGACACCGGCTCCTCCAGATACCAGGAATCTCATGCATCCTCCCAGTCTGTCATGGATGGCCGAAAAGAGCTTCCTCCGAACTCCATCCGCCCCCAGGGCATCTGCCGCAGTGGACAGGGCCAGGCCGAACCTGAACTTGAGCCGTCCTCCCTTCATGGACTTGATTCCCGCCATGATGCGTCTGTAGATGGATTCCCACAGCAGGGGCACCCCCAGCATTATAGTGGTCCGGTATCGGCTCATATCTTCAGTGATGTTCTTCAGACCGCCGCAGAACACTATGGAGCAGCCGTGGGAGAGGGGGCAGAGGAAACCGCATACGCATTCGTACATGTGGTGGAGGGGGAGGATGGAAAGGAAAACCTCCGAATGGCTGAGGTTCACAGCCTGGAGCATCTGCCGCAGGTCGGAGAGCAGGTTCCTCTGGGAAAGCACCACACCCTTTGCCTTGCCCATGGTGCCGGATGTGTAGGAAATGAGCACCGGGGAGTCGACATCGTAATCATCGGGCGGTCTCGGTCCTCTGGATGCCCCTGCCTCCGCCAGGCCCTCCAGGGTCTTCTCCCCCTGACACACGTCTGAAGAGTTCATGGTCACCAGGTGGACCGATTTCTTCTGGTCCCTGAGTATGGCGTCGAAGTCCTCCCTGAACCTCTCGTCAAGGAAGAGAATGTCAGCCCTGGTGAAATGCAGAATTGCATGCATCTCGCTGTAGGGCAGGTCCCTGTCTATGGGAACCACTATCCCTCCCGCCCTGATGGTAGCCAGAAAGGCGACGGTCCAGTGTATGCTGTTCGAACCCACCAAACCGACAACGGGTCGGCGGCTGAGGGTCAGGATCCCTCTGGCCAGCATATCCACCTTGTCGTCGAGTTCTCCGTAGGTGATGCTGCCGCCGGCCGCGGAAGATTCAGTGATGAACTTCCTGTCGGCATAGGCATGAGCCGAGCTACTGACCATGGCGGGAATACTGGCGTATTCCGGAACGATATTGACAGGCCCGCCGGGATACGCGCGCTCCGGCACATTATTGACAGGTCCTTCAGGGTTCGGATGTTCCATTTCGATCATCTCCTTGGTATTCTGCAGGGAAGAAGACACGTTTTCGGAATCTCGCTTCCTCATTGATAATAATAAACCCGATATGTCACCGGAAGAAACTCGATCAACAGTCGGATTGCGATATTCGGACCAGTGCCTGCCAGCAGCAGTGGTCATGAGCTTCCTCCTTGTTAGTGGAACTGTTCCGGTGGAAAGGTGTTCATACATATTGGGACCCTCGGAGAAAAGGAACAGAAAGGTATGTCATAGCAGATCATGACATTACAATGTCCCTTGACATCCGAAAATCTTCTTTACATATACCGGTTCCACTTGGGATGAGGCTAAAAAAGCGGGTTGATTCCGACTGTAGCCGGTTCTCTTGAGAAGAAAGTCGGAGTTGACAACCAAGGAAGTCTGTCCTAGGTTATATGTTCGCGCTGAGAGGCGCTAGATCTTTGAAATCTGTGAGAAGACGTGAATCGCAAAGCATGGCCCGTGTCGGTTCTTGCAGATCCTTACTGGATCTGCTAAGCTGACTCGTGAGGTCGGCGCTGACTCGCAAGAATCAGCCCTGGCCTGCGCGGATCGGCTAAGCCCCGAGAGGGGCAGGACCTGCAGCTATGGCAGGTCCGGACCAAAACAAAAGCATAGCGACTATACAGGCAAATAACCGTATATAAATATATATGGAGAGTTTGATCCTGGCTCAGGACGAACGCTGGCGGCGTGGATAAGGCATGCAAGTCGAACGCGAACGGAATAACTAATTCGTTAGGAGTTCCAAGTAGAGTGGCGAACGGGTGAGTAACACGTGGATAACATACCTCTTAGTGGGGAATAACATCGGGAAACTGATGCTAATACCGCAGATGTCATATCGTCGTATGGTGAAATGACTGAAGGTGGGGCTCCTTCGGGACCTACCGCTGAGAGATTGGTCCGCGTCCCATTAGCTTGTTGGTAGGGTAACGGCCTACCAAGGCTGCGATGGGTAGCCGGCCTGAGAGGGTGTCCGGCCACACTGGGATTGAGATACGGCCCAGACTCCTTCGGGAGGCAGCAGTCGAGAATCTTCCACAATGTACGAAAGTATGATGGAGCGACGCCGCGTGTGTGATGAAGGCTTTATGAGTTGTAAAACACTGTCAGGGGGGAAGAACAACCTCGTTAATAATAAGAGCGAGGTCTGACGTACCCCCAGAGGAAGCTCCGGCTAACTCCGTGCCAGCAGCCGCGGTAATACGGAGGGAGCAAGCGTTGTCCGGAATTATTGGGCGTAAAGGGCACGTAGGCGGTTTTGTAAGTCGAATGTGAAATCTCACGGCTTAACCGTGAAACTGCGTTCGAAACTACATGACTTGAGTACTGGAGAGGTATGCGGAATTCCTGGTGTAGCGGTGGAATGCGTGGATATCAGGAAGAACACCGGTGGCGAAGGCGGCATACTGGCCAAGTACTGACGCTCAGGTGCGAAAGCGTGGGGAGCAAACGGGATTAGATACCCCGGTAGTCCACGCTGTAAACGATG
>CAZXEF010000243.1:0-3498 GCA_964639605.1 uncultured bacterium
TGGAATCCAGGCTCATCGCCGGATCTCCCAGGGAGGTGCACGAGTACTCGGTGAGCACCAGGGCGGTCAACACTCGTACGGGAAGCCTCATGGCAGGCTCTGCGTTAACGATTGAGCTTCCTTTCAGCGAAAGCCAGGCAAGGTCCAGGGCCGCAGACAGCACGGCCCGTTACCTGGAATCCGCTATCCTGGAAGGATGGGTCCGCGGCGAGAACACAACCGTGATCGCGGCCGCCAATGCTGATTTCCAGAGTGTTCAGGATCTCAGGGCCGATATCCTGGGCGGAGTCAGGGGCGTAATCGATGTAGTGAGCAGGGACCTTACAGGATCCAGGGCCACAATAGAGGTAGTCTCGGAAACACCCAGCGCCGAAGTGATGGATGACCTGGCATCACTGGACACGGGTTTCACCATAACCGGTTTCTCGGGCAACAGGGTGGAGATACGGTTCGACGACTAGCACCCGATTATCTGCGGGTTGATCGGCCTGATACGATCTTGACAGTTCTTCCCGGGTTCTGAATGAGAATTGCTGTCATTCCTTCACTGAATGGATGCTACATCGATCCTTATCTTCTGGAGTGACATACCTGGCAATGTACCCATCAAATGCGTTAACAATTGCCCCCTGCCCCTCGCCGGTGAGTCTGAGGCGGATGTGCTATTCATGGATCCCGTCCAGGGAGACGAACCATGACAATCCGTCCTCGTAGGGCAGGAGAGAGCAGCCAAGGAAGGTTCATCCCCGAGCCTGCTCGTGTAATGCAGGCTATCCCCGTGACTGAAATGTGTATATTTACATCGGAATACCCTATTGTATGAACTCTGGAGGGGGTGCATTATGCGGCCTGCCTGTCTGTTTGTGCTGTCAGCGGTCATGTTTCTGTCTTCCGTCTGCCCGGCTCAGAAAGTGCAGGGCAATGTCAGGGATATCTACGAGTCCGGGATCAGCCTGGATCTGGGAGGTGTGGTGTTCGGTGGGGCTTCATTCGATACATACCTCAGCAACAAGCTCAATCTGGAACTTTCCCTCGGATTCATCTTCGGAGCCGGCCTGAACTATCATTTCAAAGGCGATGATCCTGACATAAGGTGGTCGCCTTACATAGGGGTTCATGGAGGCCTGATCCCGGATCTCGAACTGAATATCTTCGGCGACGACAGTGACGAAACCACTCTAAGGCCTAACGTGTACGTCCCCGTCGGAGTGCATTACATATCAGGCTCCGGGTTCTCCCTGGCTCTGGAGGCAGGCTATATGCACGCATTCGAGAACGACGATTCGGATGCCTTCGACATTCCCTGGTTCGGCTGCAAGGTAGGTTTCAGACTCTGATACAAGGACGAAGAATGCCGGTCTGGCAACAGATCAAGCATCGAGATGCTGCATCATTGAAACCTCGTATAGATGATTTCAGGTGATTTCAAGTCCAGGCAGGTCTTCTCCGTCGTTTCACGGTGTGAGTGTCTTCGGTTCCGGATTTTCGGGCTCATCAGGGTTGAACAGCCATTCCTCTGCTTCTTCAACCGTACTGAATATCTCCACCGTCATAGGGATGTTGTTCAGCAGAACGGCCAGCATTCTCATCATACCGATGGATGCAGCCTTCCGGGAGACTACGGCCCACCTCGAGCCCGACATGACCCCGATGAGGTTCTGAAAATGGTCCGCCATCTCATGTGCCTGAGGCGTCGTCAGCGGCTCACCCACTCCAGTATGGTCGGAGAGAATGTTGAATCCCGGCTCTGTCCTCGGATCGCTCACTAAGCGATCTATTGCATCGATTATTTCCTCGGTGGACGAATCTCCCACGATCTCGATTCGTACAAGTCTGCGTTCAGGTTCCACCCACGCTCGGATAGCCATGAACCCCTCCAGGTTTCCCGATTGCGTTTTATCGGCACAGTATTACTCTGATGCTATCAGAATCCCCATCGTTACGCCGTAACTGACATGATGTCATTATTTTTCCGGATTGCCAAGTGTTATTCCAGGAACCCAACCCCTGGCTCCCGTTTCATTCTCGACCAGGCTCCATCCACTGACCTCGAGAATAACGGACACCGTCTCACCCTTGCGCGTGTCGAGCTCTGTGGAATCGTAGCTGCAACGGGCCTTCGCCCCGCCGCTCTCGATCTCGAGGTATTCCTCAGGGGCCCATCCCTTCCTTCCATCGCGGGTCTCGATCCATACCCATCCGGGGTATTCGTCGTCCCCGTGGTAGACGCCAACTTCCTCACCCTCAGAGAAGCTGACTGGATCGGGGTAGCACGATATGTGACCCGTAAGTACCAACCGGTTATCAGCGCTCATTTCCCGCTACCTTCTTCCCATCTCCAGGACGGGGGGTTTTCCGCGCAACGGCGAAGAGATGATGCGCCTCTTCATCGTATGGAGCTCCGCTCCCATTTCCGTAAGCGCATACTTCATCGAAACCCGCGCGTCTCAAGATCTCTCTCATGCCCTCTTCACTGTAGATTCTCATCCCATACTCGTAAGTACGCCTCTTGCCACCGTCAAGGACTATCCACCTGTTGGTGATCCAGCTCAAGTCCTCGTCAATGCTGCTCTCCTCAAGGACCGTAAGGCCACCCTCTTCCCGCCAGTACCGGCTGCTTCTTGAAGACATGTTCCGTTGCAGCACCTCCCTGCCCACCACGGTTATGAGCAGCCTCCCGCCTGGCAGGAGGGAGCTGAAGCAGTTGCGAAGCACCCTCATGTCGTCATGGGGATCGCGGAAGTATCCGAAGGAATTATAGAGGATGACGATATGATCGAATGCATCGTGTTCAACGAAATCCCGCATGTCCGCCTGCACGAAGACCGCATCAAGGCCTTGCGATTCAGCTTTCTCTCCGGCTTCATCGATCAGTTCTCCGTTGAGATCGACCCCGGTTACCCTGAAACCCCTCCTGGCGAATTCCAACGAGTGCCTTCCGAAACCGCAAGCCAGGTCGAGAACCGAATCCCCTTCCTTCATGTCCAGCAGCTTCTTTACATTATCGACAGCTTTTCCGGAAGAGTTTATCAGTTTCTCGCTCCATATCAGACTGCGGTTCTCTGACCAGTATTTCCGGTCAAGGAACCACTCATAGCTGTCTTCAGGCATTTTACTCCCTGTCATGACGAGATGAACCGGTCCGTTCATCGGACCGAATATTTCATTGCCATCTGGAATATGCAAATCATCCATTCCTTCGGACCATTGACCTTCACGCACGAGTTCATGTATTATCAAACAGGTAGGAAATAGGTGACCGGCAGCCAGAAAGCTGTTGCTGGAAACGTGCCGTTCCAATTGCATTACCGTAATATGTATTTGCCGCCAGGCGCTTACTTTCGGTGGGAAGGAACCAGATGAAGAAAATTCTCTTGATTGCTCTGATACTCCCTGCTCTGGCACTGGGAGCTTCAGTTGTCAACAGCTTCGATGCTCCGGACACGGGTATCTCGGCCCTCGCATGGGACGGGACCAGCCTCTGGGCAGTGGATGGAA
>CAZXEF010000244.1:0-3479 GCA_964639605.1 uncultured bacterium
TTCGAGGCTGTCCAGAAAGCCTTCTCGACCCTTACTGAGAAGGCCCAGGAGTCCCTCTCCGGGGTAAGGGTCATAAAAGCCTACGGCGACGAGGAATCCGAGGACAGGTACTTCTCGATGAGGGCCGAGGACTGCGTTTCACAGAATGTGCGTCTGGCAAGGATCTGGGGCATGTTCCAGCCGATGATAGGCGCTCTGGCAATGGCCAGCATGGCAATACTCCTGGGAGTCGGCGGCGCCATGGTCGTGAAGGGCATTATCTCCCTGGGCGAGTTCGTGGCGTTCTCCAGCTATCTCATGATGCTCATCTGGCCAATGATAGCCATCGGATGGGTAGTGAACCTCCTGCAGAGGGGCGCCGCCAGCATGGACCGGATCCAGCGGATATTCACCACAGTACCGGATATCGTCGACGGGGAGAATGATGTTCAGTCCCGCCCCGCCATAGATGTGAAGGACCTCTCCTTCACCTACCCGGGCACCGAAGTGGAAGTGCTGAAAGATATCACCTTCAGCCTTCCGGAGGGTGGGACCCTCGGGGTCGTCGGACGGACGGGCTCCGGGAAGACAACTCTGGTGGAACTGCTGATGAGGTTGTACGACCCGCCTGAAGGCACGGTCTTCCTGGGCGGAGAGGATGTCCACAGAATGAAGCTCTCGTCCATAAGGGGAATGTTCGGATACGTGCCGCAGGAGACCTTTCTCTTCGCCATGTCCATAGCCGACAACATCTCCTTCGGCAGCGAGGGCATCACCCGGGAAGAAGTCGAGAGACTGGCCTCCATCGTCGATATCGACAGGGAGATATTGAGCTTCCCTGACGGGTACGACACTATGGTGGGCGAGAGGGGTGTGACCCTTTCGGGGGGTCAGAAGCAGAGAGTGGCCATCGCCAGGGCGCTGGCCGTGAAGCCCAGCATTCTGGTCCTGGACGATTCCCTCTCCAGCGTCGACACCGAGACGGAGGCCGCAATCCTGAGCAGGCTCAGGCAGGACATAAAGGACCTCACCAGTATTCTGATAGCCCACAGGATAAGCACCATCCAGAACGCCGACCATATAATCGTCATGGATGACGGCAGGATAGTCGAGAGCGGCAGTCACACCGACCTGATAGAGCGTGAGGGCTTCTACGCTGAGCTCTACAGGATGCAGCAGCTGGAGGAGGAGGCCAGGAAGGAAGACACCTCCGCCGCCGAAGGGGGTGACGGCTGATGAGAGGGAATTCCTTCGCCGAGGACGAAGTTGGAGGAAAACTGTACGACAGGACGCTTGTCAGACGCCTGCTGCATTATGTGAGACCCCACAGGAAACTGATCTTCCTGGCCATGTTCTTCATGATAATCACCGCATGCGTGGAGCTGCTTATCCCCTATCTCACCAAGCAGGGTATCGACAACTATCTGGCGAAGCTCTACCAGATATACACAGCCCCGGCCGACGTCTGCAGTGAACTTGTGGCGGCCTCCCCGGACTCCCTGGATTTCATGCCGCTGGCCATGGACACCACCATCCTCGTCAGGAAAGCGGCGCTGGACAGTATGGACCCGGCCGGGAGACTGCAGATGGAGCAGGCGGGGGAGCTTTCCAGACAGACCTATTACCTGTTCCCCGGGGACAGGTTCAACGGTGAGACGGGCAGCATCATGAACGGACACTGGCTTGTTCCGGAGAGGGAACTTTCGAAAGTCCCCATCTCGGTGATAATGGATGTCAGGGGAGGTGATATCGCAGGCGTATCCAGGCTCGCTTTCATCCTCGGCATTCTGATAATACTAAGCCTTGCTGCCGGCTACGGACATGTCATGACCCTGGTGGTCGCCGGACAGAGGTCGATGTACGATGTGAGAACGGAGTTGTTCAGGCACATCCAGGACCTCTCCCTCAAGTTCTATTCCCAGAACCCCATCGGGAGGCTGGTCACAAGGGTGACCAACGATATCGAAGCCCTGAACGAGATGTTCACGGCCGTCCTTGTAGACCTGATCAAGGATGTGCTTCTCATAATAGGCACGGCCATCATACTCTTCCTTCTGAACGTCAAGCTTGCCCTTATCTCCCTGGCTGTCACTCCGTTGTTCATTCTGGTGACCGTTATCTTCAGGGTCAAGGCCAGGGGGGCATACAGGGAGGTGAGGAAGTTTCTTGCCAAGCTGAATTCCAGGCTTTCCGAGGACCTCAGCGGCATCAAGATAGTGCAGGTGTTCAGGCAGGAGAGGAGACGTCGCGAGGAATACAGGGAGACCAACGTGAGCTACTTCAGCGCCAACATGAAACAGCTCATCATCTTCGGTATCTTCCGTCCTCTCATTGAAGTGACGGCCTCGATAGGCGTGGCCCTTGTGCTGATATACGGCGGCGGTAACGTGCTGAGCGGCGCCCTGACCATAGGCGCCCTGGTGGCGTTCATAAGCTACGTGCGCCATATGTTCCAGCCGCTGTCGGACATAAGCCAGAAGTACAACATAATGCAGAGCGCCATGGCCGCGGCGGAGAGGATATTCACCATACTGGACACAGAGCCGGATATAACCGACGGCCCGACGTCCGAAGAAATAGACCTGACCGGTGGGATCGAGTTCGATGATGTGGACTTCTCCTACGATAAGGACAACAGAGTGCTGTGCAATGTGAGCTTCAGTGTAGAGCCGGGCAGGAGCGTGGCCCTGGTGGGTCCCACCGGAGCAGGCAAGACCTCGATAATCAGTCTGCTCTGCAGGTTCTACGATGTCGACAGCGGAAGTATAATGCTTGACGGGAAGGACATCAGGGAGCTGCCGGTCCGGAACCTGAGGAAGAGCATATCCATTGTCCTTCAGGACGCCTTCATTTTCAGCAGGACCATCGAAGACAATATACGGCTCGGTCTGGACCTCACCCGCGAACAGGTACGACGGGCGGCTGACATGGTGCAGGCGACGCCTTTCATAGAGAAACTTCCACAGGGCTTCGATACCGTGATGGCCGAAAGGGGAGCAACCCTGTCCACGGGACAGAAGCAGCTGATCTGCTTTGCAAGGGCCCTGGCGCATGACCCCAGGATACTGGTCCTGGACGAGGCCACCAGCAATGTGGACCCGGCTACGGAGATGCTGATACAGAACGCCATAGGCGTGCTCATGCAGAACCGGACCAGTATCGTGGTGGCCCACAGGCTGAGCACCATCCAGAAGGCAGACCAGATACTGGTCATCGACGACGGAAGGATACTGGAGAGGGGAAATCACCAGGAGCTTCTGGCCAGGAGGGGCATTTACTACAACCTGTACCTGCTTCAGTACTCGCAGAGCAATGACGCGTGATATGATATCCGAAGCAGCTTGGAATTGCCCGCTCCGGGATGAGTTGACCCTTTGAACGGCTGCCGAAAGGAGCACATGGTGAGCCGGAACACATTGATCGTCATTCCATGTCTGGCTGTCCTGTCACTGGCTGTTCTAACCGGGTGCGGCACCACCTCGAGGATAAGCATATACGAC
>CAZXEF010000245.1:0-3466 GCA_964639605.1 uncultured bacterium
GAAGCGGCTCGTGGACCTGTTCTTCCTGGCAAGTTCGTGCTTTGTCTTTCGGAATCACTCCCCTCGGAGGAAATATAGTAGTTGAGGGCCTGGATAAACTAATCGAACAACCACACCTGTACTGACCTACCTGGGACACGGCGCGGAAATGCGTTATGTTTACTGTTCATAACGAAAGTCCATCCTGATTAGGGAGAAATCATGAACAACACCAGGTTCACTATCGAGAAGCCGACCAACGAGACGGTATACGACTACGGCAGCGGCAGCATCCAGAGGGAGGGGATCCGGAAGGAACTCGAGCAGCAGGCATCCTCCGTGGTGGACATCCCCCTGATCATCGGAGGCAGGGAGATAAAGACAGGGGACACGGGGACAGTTGTCATGCCCTGCGACCACTCGCACGTTCTCGCCACTTACCACAGGGCCGGTGAAGAGCATGTCGGGCTGGCAGTAGAGGCAGCCCTGGAGGCCCGCGAGGAATGGGCTACCCTTTCCTGGGTAGAGAGGGCATCCATCAGCATGAAAGCCGCGGATCTTCTGGCAAGCAGGCACAGGTTCCTCATCAACGCCGCGACCATGCTCGGCCAGGGCAAGAACGTATATCAGGCCGAGATCGATGCTGCCGCCGAGACAGTCGATTTTCTGAGATTCAATGCCTGGTTCGCATCACAGGTCTACAGCGGACAGCCGGGCTCCACAACGCAGCAACTCAACAGGCTTGAGTACCGTCCGCTCGAAGGTTTCGTGTTCACGGTCAGTCCCTTCAATTTCACTTCCATAGCTTCCAACCTCAACATGTCGGTAGCGCTCATGGGGAACACCACGGTCTGGAAGCCGGCGACCGCGTCACTGCTCTCCAGTTACTACCTCATGAAGGTGTTCATAGAGGCCGGCGTTCCCGAAGGCGTGATCAACTTCCTGCCGGGTCCAGGGTCCCTGATCGGAGAGCAGGTCCTGTCCCATCCCGATTTCACAGGTCTGCACTTCACAGGGTCCAATGCCACCTTCAACGGCCTCTGGAAAAAGGTTGCGTCCAATCTGGAGATATACCGCAACTATCCCAGGCTTGTGGGCGAGACCGGGGGAAAGGATTTCATCTTCGTCCACAGCTCTGCGGACCCGGCGGAAGTTGCTGCCGCTATCGTAAGAGGCGCATTCGAATATCAGGGACAAAAATGTTCCGCCGCTTCCAGGGCATACATCCCGGAATCGCTCTGGAACGGGATCAGGGACAGGATACTGGACATGCTTTCCGAGATAACCACGGGAGACGTCAGGGACAGCTCCCATTTCGTTAACGCCGTCATCGACGAACAGTCCTTCGACAACATCATGAGCTACATTGGACTGGCAAAGGATTCCTCTTCAGCACGGATACTGGCGGGAGGCAAGGGGAACAAGACCGAGGGTTACTACATCGAGCCTACTGTAATCCTCACGAAGGACCCCTTTTTCCGTACCATGCAGGAGGAGATATTCGGTCCGGTCATGACCGTATTCGTCTATCCGGACAACCAGTTCCGGGAAACCCTGGACCTGTGCGACCGCACTTCCCCCTACGCCCTTACGGGTGCCGTTTTCAGCAGGGACAGGTACGCTTTTGTGACAGCCTGCCGCGCACTCCGTTACGCTGCCGGCAACTTCTACCTGAACGACAAGCCCACCGGTGCAGTAGTGGGGCTCCAGCCCTTCGGAGGCGCCAGGGCATCGGGTACGAACGACAAGGCCGGGGGGCCTCTCAACCTTCTCAGATGGGTAAGTCCGCGTACGATAAAGGAGACCTTCATTCCCGCAACTGATTATTCATACCCTTTCATGTACTGAGGCAGCCTGTAAGCACTGACTGCCAAAAAGAAAAGGGGGGCAGGTGTACTGCCCCCCGAGCACTAAGGATATGAGACGTTATCCTTCGATCTCGATCTTCCTGTGAAGCGCCTTCTCCTCCTTGGGAAGGACTATCTTCAGGACACCGTTCTCGTAGGACGCCTTGGCTTCGTCGCTCTTCACGTCGGTGGGAAGGGTGAAGGACCTTGCGAAGCTTCCGTACCTGACCTCCCTGCGGTGCCAGGTCTTGTTCTTCTCCTCCTTCTCCTCCTTCTTCTCGCCCTTGATGGAGAGTATCCCGTTGGCTACGTCTATCTCTATGTCCTCCCTCACCATTCCCGGAATCTCGGTCCTGACGGTGATGGTATCGGCATCCTCCGTGATGTCCACCTCCGGAGCCCATTCGCGCTCCGCGTTCAACACGTCGAACTCAGGAGCGATGCTCCTCAGCACCACCTCCATGGGGGACATGTAGCGTCCTCGCCTGGTTACCCTGTTCTCATCATCTCTCATGTTCGTTCCTCCTTTCATGGCATTGTTCCAAATGCCTCCACCTGGACATTTAGCAAGACGCTTTCCAGAAGGTCTGAAATGATAAGTTACTGTCATATGAGCATATAAAGGCCGAACGGAAGTGTATGGCTCCCCTTCGGCCTTCAGGTTGTAGACCGGTGCGCCATAATGACGCTGGATTACTTGGCCGCTACGCTCACATCGTCCAGCACTATCGCCGGGTACCGGCCGCCGGAGGGGGTCTCGGTGAGCCGGTCCTCCACTGCGGAAATGTTCTTGAGTACCTGGTAGACGTTGCCGGCAACCATCCCGTCCTTCACTCTGCCCCTGATCTCGCCGCCCTCGACGTAGTAGCCGGGGTTCAGGCCCACCGAGAAGTCGCCGTTCAGTATGTTGCCCGAGTGGGCGCCCAGTACTCCGAGGATCATGACGCCCCTGTCCATTCCCGCTATCATGTCCCTCATGGAACTTTCCCCGGGTGCAATGCGGCTGCAGTTCAGGGACGGGGACGGCTGCATGGAAATGGTCTCGCCGCCCCACATGCCTCCCCTGTAGCCGGTCCCCGAAGGCTCCTCACCCAGCTTGTCGGCATAGTCGAGGTTCAGTACCAGGTTCTGGAACACTCCATCCTTGAAGACCGTGTACTTCCCGGTGGGAACGCCTTCGTCGTCGAAGAACCTCCGGTTGACCTCTTCCGGGTCTGTCGGATCGCCGTAGAGCGTGAACTTCTCCGACAGCACCTTCCGCCCCCGTTTATCCTGCAGGGGTGAAATCCTGTTGTGGAACGATCTTCCCGAGGCAGCCGCGGAAAGCCTCCAGAGCAGAGTGTACATTGTGTCTGGAGTGAACATCACCTTCATTCTGCCGGAAGGAATGTCCACCTCCGGGAGTCCCGCCCGGTAGATGTCCACCAGACCTTCCAGATCCTGCAGGGGAAAATCACCTGCAGTGGAGGAGTGATAGAGTTTTCTCACACCTGTCTCGGTATTGGGGAAGAGCAGCGATGCGAAGATGTACATCGCAGGTCGGCGGCTGCAGACATCCAGGCCGCTTGTGTTCATTATCCTGGTCTCGGCCACGCCTCTCCCGGCGGTGAAAAAGACGCGCGCGGTGAGCAATGGCTGCC
>CAZXEF010000246.1:0-3445 GCA_964639605.1 uncultured bacterium
GTTCATCCATACAGGCACACCATTCTATCCGCACCCCCCCTTCTCCTTTCTTCTCAGACCCGAATGGAGAATGCCCGATATCAGCCTGACGTATGATGTTTTCGACGACAGGAGCTCCTATTTCTTTCCTTCGGTTGGATTCTGGGAGAACATCTACCATTATTTTGGAACATGGAACTCAGCTTTATTGCTCCTTATGGGAGGTTACCTGCTTACTCTGAAGAAAGGATTCAAAAAAAGGAAGATCATCATTCTCACAGGCATACTGCTTTACGCCGCAGTCTGTATCATCATGTTCTATCCCGCCTGGTGGGGAGCCAAGTACGGCATACTCCTCATTCCGTTCGCCACCGTCTTCGGCCTTCACATGTTCAGTAAACTAAGATATGGGCTGGTTTCCGCGACCCTTCTTGCAGTGGTCGTTTATTTCGTTTATGAAAGTCCCCTATCACCGACCGAACGATACGGCTTTTCGTTCAAGAATGACCTGATAGGATCGTACATGAGCGGTAACTGGAGGATATCCGGCACCGACAGGCTGGAACCGCAGCAGGAGCTTGCGGCAACTCTCTGGATGAACCGCCACCTCCCTGAGGATTCCAGTGTTCTTTCGTTCTACCTCACCAAACGCTATTTCTCGGACCACAGGTGGATAAACGCATGGAGATACCCCCCCGCAGCGCGTCTGTACCTCGACAATGACGTTGAGGACGAGATACGGATACTTCAGGAACTAGAAATAGACTACGTAATACTGCTGACGGGGAATCCGGCTCCGTTCGACGATGAGAACCCCGTTGCGCTTTTCTCAAGGATAGGCAAAGGCGATGTGCTGGAGCCCGTGGCAATGCTGGGCGGTGTGATGGTACTGAAGTTCAATGCTGAGGCGTTCCAGGAATAAGAAAGAACCCCGGCTTCCCGGGAGTCATCTGGACAAAGGAACAGGCGGCGGAGAACCGCCGCCTGCTCATGTCAGGATAGAGTCGACTACTCGTTCTGCCAGGAGACTATTCCGTCATCGATGCTTCCATGGGTGGTGGGGGTAACAATAGCACACGGGATGACGTAAGTGGTTGAGTTAGCAACAGTGGTTGCATAACCGGCATCGGAGGTCGGACATGTGATCACATCGGCGTTCTCCATCATGCCACTGGCCGCAATAGCAGCAACATCACCGTAGGTGTTGTACTTGCCGTAGTACATGGCCTCTCCGGAACCGAGGGACCTGAGGTTGCTTCTGCAGGAGACCTGCTCAGCCTGGTCCTTGACGCTGGAGAACTTGGGGATGGCGATGGCGGCAAGGATACCGATGATGACAACCACGATCATCAGCTCGATAAGCGTGAAACCTTTCTTCATTTTCTGCCTTTCCTTTCAGGGTTTTCTAACACAGAACCTGTTTTCATCGTACTATACAATCAAGCAACATGCTTGCCAAGTAGTGACAATGATATTTTATACATTCTTATATGTATACATAGATACAAACCGGATTTTTCCGGTATGGGAAGGATCACACCAGTATTGCATATTGCAAGATATCCATTCCCATTGCACGGTTCTTGCACGTTCCTTAGAAATCACAGAAGAACTCCCTTCCGGGATTATCCTCTATGGTAACGTTCATCAGCAGAATACTCAGCTCCTCCCTGGGCATGCTGAAGTCTCCCACATCCAGAACACCTTTTGAAAGATCGATATCCGGATTGAAGAACACGGCCATATCCTCGAACCAGCCGGAGAAGTTTCCGGGGGACAGCAGGACGATATCGGGCCTTCGGTCATCAACGTACTTCATGACCCAACCGCCGTAGAGGAGGTCATTGCTCCGAAGGAAGAAGGCTGCCTCAGGCGGAGCCTGGGAGAAATACTCATGGACCAGGGCGGTCTGATCGGGCAGAGGCTGCCACAGCGCCACTCCGGTCGCCATGGCGACAAGACCCGCTGCCAGCCCCGCGGTCCTCCTCCACTCTTCCATAATGTACACTCCGTGGAATGAAAGGATGATGATGACCATGAGGGACATCGTTGCTGTCTGGGTTGTGCCTGCGGCCATGGGATTCACAAGGACCACGAATAACATGTCCATGAGAAGCAGGGCTGAGAGTTTCAGCAGCAGGGTCCTGCCTCTCCTGAACAGGCTGATGCCTCCCAGGAGAGCAGGCACTATCAGAACCGGCCAGAGGATATACCACAGTGATCCCAGATACCGGCCGAGAACGTCCAGTGAGATCGATCCCATGCTTCCCCCGTAGACCTCCCTGTACCCTCCGGCCGACACCTGCCTCAGGAAGTGCGTGATATCACCGGTACTCCCCCAGTCCACGATGGTCCCGGCCGCGGAGCCTAAAGGCAGCGCAAGGTAAAGGCTCAGTCCGAGGAGAAGCCCTCCAAGGAACTTCACAGGTGCCGGTTCCTTCCATCGGCACAGTAAAGGGAGAAGGACACCCTGCGGATGTATCGCCATGGCGAGACCGGCAAGGTACCCGCCCTCCAGGGACAGGGGCGGGTTTCTCAGGAAGGCTATGGCGAACACGAGAACCAGAGGGCTGTAGGCGTCCCACATCAGAAGCCTGCCGGCCACCGCGGGCAGCAGCAGGATGCCGGCGGCGAACAGAGCGGCTGGAACGGTCCGCCTGCGGTGAAGAAGGAGCAGGGTCACAGCGGCGAACAGGGCGAAGAGGATACGCAGTCCCTCCCTGCCGAACAGCACCCAGGAAACTCCGGCGGAAAGACTGAGGAGGGGCAGACCGGGAGGATGGTTCACTCCGCCCAGGCGGGCCACGGTCAGGAACTCCCCACCGTCCTCCACCGGTATTCCCGTCTGACCCGTTGCATATCCCATGAAAAAGAGGACTATGATAGATGAGATAATGATATAGGGTCCCGGAGACTTTGTCCTCACGGTTCTTCCCGGTCGGCAGCGTACTTCTCCAGCCTCCTGTACAGGGTGCTCTCGTTGATGCCAAGTATCTTCGCGGCCAGTCTCTTCTGCCCCATGGCCTGGTGTTCCAGCACGTAGAGCGTGTACGCCTTCTCTATCTCGTCCAGTGTGGGATTCCTGCCGGAGAGGGATCCGGTGAGCAGAGGCTCATCCAGGACCTCCTGCCCCGCTGCAGGCTCCACCGCCCGGATGAAATCCGGAAGGTCAGACACATCGATGGTATTCCCGCTGGTCATTACGCAGAGCCTCTCGACCAAGTTCTCCAGTTCACGGACGTTCCCGGGCCATTGATACTCGCAGAGGATTGCCCTGGCTTCTTCCGTAAGGGTTCTCGGCTCCTCGGCAGCCTCGTCAGCGTAATCCCTCAGGAATTTCTCCAGCAGGAAGGGGATGTCGGATTTTCTTTCACGCAGGGCGGGCACATGGAGCGGGATCACGTTGAGCCTGTAATAGAGGTCCGCCCTGAAATCATCCTTCCTGACCTTCTCCGCCAGGTCGGAG
>CAZXEF010000247.1:0-3444 GCA_964639605.1 uncultured bacterium
CAGGGCGATATGTGAATTTTCTCACGAACAGCCGTGAGATAGCCGATGTTGGTCACCAGATTCCCAAAATGGTCGGCATGGACAATCTCACCTTGGAGTCCGTCGGACTCTACATTGAGCTGTGGAGGATCGAATCGGATCAAGATCACAGCTTCGGTGAGCTTCAGGGGATCAAGTTCCCACGTCCCACCAGAACTTATTGGTTGAAGTTCAAGATCAATCTGCACCATGGAATCAGCTGGGATGTATACAGGCCTAATTTTCACAGGCTCCATGCCAACCATTTGTGCAGTGAGGATATAGATTCCTTCGGAGATATCTTCAATACAATAGCTGCCTGTTGCATCGGACATGGCGCCCTTATAACCATGATCCAGTAGAACGGTAGCCCCAATAATCGGATTGCCAGCCGAATCGGTAACAAAGCCATGTACTGCGCCGGCATTACATAGAGCAATTCCTGGGAGTACATCTCCAAGAAGTAGGAGGATAACAAATGGAAGAAGAAACAGCTCAGATCTCATAGTGCGCCCATTCGATGTACCTGAATACACAGGTGAAGCGCTTTGGAAAATTGATGGTATTCACCAATAAAGAATATGGAATTCACTAAGTTGCTGCAAGTCAGTGGTTCTTAGAGAAGAACACTATATGGAACAGGGATTGGTTTGCGTTATTAAAGCGGGGATTCCATTCTATGAGTCTCATCGCTTCATGATGGTACCCCGTATTGGATGATCCCTAGGACTTCATCTGCTACTGGACAACAATGAACTTCCGAACCGAGGAGAACTCCCCTGCTGTCATCCTGCAGAAATAGATTCCTGGAGACAGCTCCTCCAGCTGAATAACATGATATCCGATGGGGTATTCATCTCTACTTATCCTGCTGACCAGCCTGCCTGATAGGTCGATAATGGAGAATGCGACCAAAGCAGGTTCAGGTAGACTGAACCTCACTTCAGGAGAAGAAGATGGATTCGGTGAAAAGGGCATAAGCGCAAGGAGAGAAGGGTCCTCACCATCCTCGATTCCTTGCGGATCCCAGTTCAGCGTAACATCATAGATGGTGGGAGTGGAGTTGGGATCATCCGTTTCCATCGAAACCCTGTACTGAAAATATCTGTCCAGCAAACCACTGAGGTTACAGGGTTCTGTGAGGGTATCGGACCAGGAACCCATGTTTTCGTAGTCTTCTGAAGTCCTGTACTGGAAATACAGATCCGTTCCAGCAGGCTCAGAACTGCTCCACTCTAGACTTGCCCATTGCGGCGAGCATCCAGTGTCCAGAATACTTGATTCAAGCGAACCAGATGATGAGTATGGGATCAGATCCCACCAGGAGATTTCATCTGCACCCCATGCAGCTCCAAGGACATCCATATGGCCGTCTCCGTTGACATCCGCTGAATATACATCAGCTGCGCTACCGAATTCACCATCAACCAAATGTTCCGTCCAGATTATCCCTGGACTTGTATCAGAATTCTCCCACCAGGTTATTTTGCTGCTCCAAAGAGCAGCACCGAGGACATCCATGTAGCCATCTCCGTTAATGTCTTCAGAATACACTGAGAAGGCGCCTTCGAAATCTCCATCAACTGGATGTTCTGTCCAGATGGTACCTGAGCCATCCACGTTCTCCCACCACGTGATGTCACAGTCCGTGTCTGCAGCTCCGAGGATATCCATATAACCGTCTCCGTTGACATCCGCAGAGTATACAGAAGTGGCGCCATCGAATTCCCCATCAACGGTATGTTCCGTCCAGCCGGTTCCTGAGCCATCCACGTTCTCCCACCACGTGATGTCGTCGGCCTCGGATGCAGCTCCAAGGACATCCATGTAACCGTCTCCATTGACATCAGCGGAGTGCACTGACTCAGCACAATGGAAGTTCTCGTCGACGGTATGTTCAATCCAGTGGTAGCCGGATCCGTATACATTCTCCCACCATGTGATGCTATCATCCCAATAGGCTGCTCCGAGGACATCCATGAAGCCATCTCCGTTGATATCCTCGGAATACACTGATCTAGCTCCATCGTAATCCCCATCAATGATACGTTCCATCCAGTTGGTACCTGAGCCATCCACGTTCACCCACCATGTGATGTTGTCAGCATCGTAGGCTGCTCCGAGTACATCCATGTAACCGTCTCCGTTGAGATCTTCGGAATACACCGAACTGGCGCCATCAAAATACCCATCAACATTGTGTTGTACCCAGCTTGTACCCGAGCCATCCAAGTTCTCCCACCAGGTGATGTCGTCACCATAGCTGGCTGCTCCGAGTATATCCATGTAACCGTCTCCATTAACATCAGCGGAATACACGGACAAAGGCCAGGAATACTCCACGGCAACGACATGTTCCAGAGCATATTGCATTAGCTGGGCACTACCGGGATAGCCAGACCAGTTAACACTCGAAGATTGATAAAACTCGTCACCCCAGTCGATAGCAGGACCCAGTACTCCTGATCCCCCGGACCAGTCAGTCTGCACTTCGGAATCGGCAGATGTGAGTGTGATTGATCCAAAGATCAGCAAAGGCAAGATTCTGATAAACACTGCATACCCCCTTTATGCAATGAAATAATAAGTGTTGATCAGTTGTCAACAAGCATATAAAAGCTTGACGTCTGGAACGACGTCTTTGACGCATCTCGTACTTTGATATCCTGTGGTGGATAGTCTTGGAAACTGGGATTGATGCGGCAGTGGAATCCAGTTAGTACGGTAGCATGTCAAGCTTATTCATATATATTCAGTCGTGATTTGCGCGCAGCGTATTGAAAGGGATCGTACAATTATGAATGAAATCACTATTACCTGGCATCGTCTTGTGGATGATAGTGGAGCTACATGCAATCGCTGCGGTTCAACAGAGAATGCGATCGATTCAGCATACGACAAGCTCAGATCCAGCCTGATGCAGATCGGGATTAATACGAAACTGGAGAAATACGCCATTGACGAGGAAGCATTCGAAGGGAATCCACTTAAGTCGAATCAGATCACGATCGAGGGCAGGTCGATTGAACAGTGGCTGAATGCCACTACAGGCCATACTCAATGCTGTGGCCCATGCGGAAACAATGATTGCCGGACCGTGGAAGTCGATGGTCGTATTTACGAGCATATCCCCGAAGTACTCATCATTCAAGCTTGTCTCCTTGCAGCGGCAGACAAGCTGAGCACAGGTTCAGCATGGAAGTCATGCTGTTGAACGATCAGTGTGAATAATCACGGCTCAGATCTCTATTGGAGTGGTAACCAAACGAGACACATTTCGAACTATGGTACCCCGTGGTTGACACATTTAGAAATAGAATAGAGAACTGGTTAGGGGAAGTACCTGTCGATGCAGCCAATTATATGTCAAGCTGCATTGATCTATATCAGGTAAACAGAACAGTATCCTCTACTGGATTACTACGA
>CAZXEF010000248.1:0-3442 GCA_964639605.1 uncultured bacterium
CCTGGTCTTGTGACTCTTCTGGAGAAGATGGTGACTCCCAGGTCTGATGACAGGTACGCCAATCTGATCGTCCTGTCGAGAAAAATGGCCACGATAAGCCCAAGGAAACCGTCCGATGCTTCGAAGGATGACAGGACCAGGCGACCTGCCGCTGCAGGCGGCAGAAAGTTCCCTGCCTGGGGCTGGGTCATTGTAGCCCTGGTTCTTGCAGTGGCGGCTATACTCATCATCGATCCCGGCGGAGGGGATGGAGGACGGACTGCCCCGGTGGAGCGGGATACTACAACACCGGTCCAGAGCGTTCCTGACACATTGGGGATCGTAGACTCGACCTTGATCATGGAACCTCTTCCAGATCCCGGCTGGGAGCCCATAATATGGATCAGCAACGGCACGGGTCAGCCCGGATCGGCCAGTGAGTTCAGGCAGGGTCCCGTTTCCGGTTACTCCGGCGTCTACGCCTGCACGGGAAGCCGAAGGAGCAGTTCGATAGTGCTGGTTCGAAGGGAAGATCCGACCCTGCCACTGCAGGATCATGAGAGGCTGTATGATACGGCGGTGGAGCTGGCTTCACGCGATTCAACCATGTCGGTGCTTCCTGTGGATATCACCCTGCTCCTGGGCGGAGACCTTGTGGACGATGTGGTGACTCCCGGAGTGATCTCTCATGCTGCCTCACCCGTGGGCACTCTCTTCGTCGACATAGCCAACCACGGTATCGAGGGCGCATACGGAGGTGCAGGGGCGGCAACCTGGGTGAGGTCGGTGCTGAACGGCGGCAGTGTTGACATCGACGGTGAGGAATGGATGATCAGCGTGGTGGATTTCAGGAACGGAGACATGCTCAACGATGAACTGGGCATACCGGCGAGACTTGATTCCACCGGATTTCTCTACCGCGGCGACCTGCCGGTCCTGTCCGCTGCCGAACTGGAGATCAGGAAGGCCATTCTGGAGAACACCACTTCGGAACCCTCCGGCCCGGTACTGCCGGAACCTCCCGATATCTGGATCCTTTTAGGCCAGTGAATTCCATATCCTTTCGTTGACTTTATCATTTTAAAACCGGATATTATGCTGACGATTCTTTACACCGGGAGGACGGATGAAGTATACCATCAATGGCAAAGTTGTTGATCCTATCCACGGGGCCGGGGTTATTACGGAAATATCCAAACAGAAGATCTCCGGCGAGATGTGCGAATGTGTCGTCATCGAGATAGTGGTTGGAAAGAAGAGGGTCCTTGTTCCGGTGGAGAACCTGGATGAGGCTGATCTCCGTCCGGTTGTGTCACAGGATGAGCTGGAGGATGCCCTTCAGGAGCTTTACAGAGAGCCCGACGAGCTTCCCAAGGACTGGCGCAGAAGGATCGAGAAGCTCAAGGACAGGGTCCATTCCGGTGAGCCGAAGCAGGTGGCAAGGGCAATAAGGGATATCATCGCAAGGTCCATCCTCAACAAGATGAACCCTTCTGAGAAGAGGGTACTCAATGAGGCGATATGCGTTTTCGCCGGTGAGGTCTCTCTGGTGAAGAACATTCGAAGCGACCTGGCCAAGGATCTTATCAAGAAGTCCGCCCGCAAGGGAGTTCAGCAGAATATAGAGACCAACAGGGACGATAAGAAGAAAAAGAAATCTTCCGGCAGGATGGACGATGATACCAGCAGGGAAGGGGACGCCGGAAAGGAAGGGGATACGGGTAAGACCTCCTCCAAGAGGTTCGACCCTGACGAGGATTTCGAGGATTGATCATTTTTCACTGGCCCCCGTGGTCTCCTGTCTGCCCTCCATTCATTTACAGCACCTCAGTATGAACCAAACGAAACGGGATTCCACAGACCTTGAGCGGGTCCTTCTCATGAGGGCTGTCATTGGCACAGAGACGGACGATGGGTCTTCCCGCGGGGAGATGAGAGCCCTTGTGGCTTCCGCCGGCGGGACCGTGGCGGCGGAAGACTCACAGAGGAAGGAATCACCTGATCCGAGGCTCTTCATTGGCAGAGGCAAGGCCGAGGAGCTGCGTGAGACCGCTTCGGCCGAAGGCATATCCACCATAGTGTTCGACCATAACCTATCCTCCGGTCAGGTAGCCAGGCTGGAGGAGGTAACCGAATGCAAGATCATCGACAGGACCGAACTCATTCTGGCCATCTTCGCCGGGAGGGCCAGGACCAGGGAGGCAAAACTGCAGATCGAGCTGGCCCAGCTCAAGTATTCCCTGCCAAGGCTTTCCGGTATGTGGCATCATTTCTCCAGGCTGGGAGCCGGTATCGGCACCAGGGGACCCGGAGAGACACAGCTGGAAATAGACAGGAGACGGGCCAGGGCCAGGATCTCTCTCCTGGAGGAAAGGATAAGGGAAGTTGAATCCCGCTGGCAGATTGTGTCCGAGAGTCGAAGGGGGATGTACAACATCACCATCGTCGGATACACCAATGCCGGCAAGAGCACGCTCCTCAACACTCTGTGCGATGCGGGTCTATATACGGCGGACAAGCCCTTCGCCACGCTGGACACCACATCAAGACGCATGGAACTGCCGGACGGCTCGCCTGTCCTGATATCCGATACCGTGGGATTCATCGAGAGGCTTCCTGAAACACTGGTGGCAAGTTTTCACACCACTCTCGACGTGGCAAGGAAGACAGATCTTCTCCTGGTGGCCGTGGACAGATCCAGCCCCTGGCGGGGAATGCACATCGATGCTGTCAGGGAAACCCTGGACCGCATAGGTGTCGACAAGTCGGTCCCCAGGCTCACCGTATGGACCAAGTGCGACGCTGTACCCGAGGAAGCGGAACCACGCAGCGGAGTGGCGATCTCATCCCATACAGGAATGGGGCTGGATATGCTGCTCCACCGCATAATGAAATGCAGGGACGATTCTATTGACTGGTTTGAGCTTGTCCTTGATCATCATGACAGCGGTCTCATCCACTGGCTTTACACCAATTGCGTCGTCAGAGATGTTACCGACAGCAGAGAGGACGGATCTGCAAGGGTTATCGCAGGAGCCCTCAGAGGTTATGATTCGGTAGAGGGCAGATTGGAAGGGTCCGGTCTGGTAAGGCGATTCCGCAGGCTCAGCGGACCGGAAGGTAACTGGATACCGGGATAGAGTGAAGGATGTTCGAAGACAGCGAAACCGAAGAGCTCAGAGAGAATCTGCAGGACAGGCTTAGAAGCCTGAGCGACCTCTATTCAAGCGATCTGATAAGTCAGAACACGCTATCGAGCCAGCTTCTGGAGCTTCTTTCCACCAGAGAGGCCAAGACCTACTGGGACCTGACCATGAAGAAGGACATGACGGCCAGGCGGATGCTTACAATGCTGGAAGATCCGGATCAATGGGAGCAGGACTCCTCGTCTCCGGAGGAAGACAGGGAGAGGATATTGAAGGGCAGGCTTGCCGATGTCTTCCTGTCAGCGGAGGGATCATAC
>CAZXEF010000249.1:0-3417 GCA_964639605.1 uncultured bacterium
TGAATTCGCAGTAGATACCCGCAACTCCCCAGCCCTGCCGTTTCCTGGCCCGCACCAGGTCCACTTCTTCCGAAATGGAGTTCCTGAACCATAGGAAGGGATCCGCATGATGGTCATCCGGAAGACCGCGTGAGTATTCACGGCCCACGGGTACGGTGGCCCCTCGCCTTGATCCCAGAAGCTCCATGAAGCCCTGCATCCGGTTCAGGACCTGTTCACTGTGCCTGCCGGGGGAGAAGGGCACATCGAAGGAGAGTACCGGTATGCCCAGCTGGGATCCCACCGCCTCCTTCACCGCATTCTCGTCCCACGGGCAGTGGCTTGCGCCGGATATGCCCGATATGATCACACCCTCGGCCCCCGATGTCCTGGCCCCCTCGACTATCCTGGCAGCCCTGAACTGCTGGGTTCCTGTCATGCAGTCGTCAAGGCAGTTCTCCGCCACAGCCGCCACGGGGTCCTTCTCCGTGGAAAGCGGAAGGAAGGCGTGGGAGATAAGGTACTCTGTGCCTGCCACGCATCCTCCCAGGTCCTCGAGAAGAGTGATCAGTGAAGCGTCCGTGGGCGGCGTGACCCAGAACACGCGAATGGGATCTTCAGCCTTCAGGGGCGAGGTGCCGTTCCCCAGCCTTAATTGAACCAGGTCCAGGAGTCCTCGCAGCACATTGACCGATTCTTCCGGTTCAGAGCAGGCGTGAATGGCAATGAACTCCGCAAGGAACATCTCAAGACCCGGCAATGGAGGTCGCCTGGCCATGTAGACCCTCTCCCTCAGCTCCCTGACCTGTCCCCTTATGATGTTGAATCTGCGAAGGCTCCTTCCCATCTCCTTCGGGTCGGCCTCTATTCCGGTCAGCTGCTCCATCCTGCGCACCACGGATGCGAGCTGGTCCTCTGCGAACCGAACAGCTCCGGCTCTTCGCTCCGGGTCTCCCCAGGGGTCCCACTCGGGGTGGCGGCAGCGATCCAGGCAACCATCGCCGTGGGCCGCCATCTCCCACCAGTGAACAGGGTAGCCTAGACCTTCTATAAGCTGCATGATGGCTGAGAAGTCGTCGCAGCAGGCGCCAACACCTGCTATGCAGAGATCCGGCGGCGGGAAGTAGTCCAGTGTGACCATAGCCCCCAGCGCCGCCCTTACGAAGCATAGCTCCTCTCCGGCGCCGAGTCGGGCGGCCTCGTCCAGCAGGTGCGTCTCCTCGCTGAAACATGGCGCCCACCACAGCTCGTCGGCGTAGAAGGTCAGTGTCTGCGGGAATCCGTAAGTGAGCACGGGCACCTGGCCCAGGTCCTTCATTGCGGCCACTATCTTCCAGCCGTGCTCCCTGGCGAGGAAGAGCCTGTCCTTCTCGCTGAACAGGAACGCCCACAGCCTGAGGGCCTCCAAGGAGCTGTCGAACTTGAGCCTTCTAAGCAGGAGGTCCCCCCTGCAGGAGTACTCGTACTGGCTGAACAGGTACTCCACCCCTCCCGGTATCACTTCCCTCAGGGACCTGCACTGGTTTTTAAAGGCTTCCGGCACATCGGATATCCTGGAGTGCCATTCCATTGAGGATATCCTGTCCGCTGCAACCGAATTCATGTCTTCAGCGTTTCCAGGAAGGATTCGACCCTGTTCCTCTGTCTCGGAGCCTCCCCTTCGCCATAGGATGTATCAATGACCAGCACAGGGACATCCATTCTCTCCCTGAACCTCTCCCTCTCAGTGAACCACAGGTCGCAGAACTTGAGGGTCTTGACCAGGATACCCGAGCAGCCGGTCATCCGGACCACATCCCTGATATAGTCGAAGGTTTCGTCGTTGGGCCTGCTGCGGGGACATCTGAGCGAACGGAAGGACTCATCTGCAAACCCCTCGGGAGAAGCGGATACAGGCAGGCCGCTTATCCCAACGAAGGGAACCGACTGGAGGCCTGAGCATCCAAGGGGGAGCACACCCACCCGTTGTTCTTCCAGCAGATGGAGGATATGTGTGTCCTCCAGGGTCAGGGCGCTGCCGGTGAGAGCTACCCTGAACCTGGGTGAGAAGTCGTCCGCAAGCTCCAGAAGGGATCTGATGGTCTCCTCCAGGCCGTTCGGGTCGGATAGATGGAAAAGGTGAAGAAGACAGTGGAGGTCCATGGGGGAGAGGCTGCCGCCAAGGGCAGCCTCGGCCAGGACTTTACCCGCAGCGTACCTGGCGGCTGCGTGCCTCATGGCCCTGTCGGGGGAGTACACCACATCCAGAAGTCTCTCGGCCCTTCGGACGAACTCCGCCATCTGCCAGCCGTAGTAGCCGCCGGCACTCACGGTTCTGGTTGAGGGAAGCTGGATGGTGTGAACTGCAGCCTTCTCCGCGATGCGCGAGAAGCACCTTCTAGTATGGTCGCATGTGGCAAGGCCCATCCACAGGTCCACCAGGCAGAAGGGTTCGGACCCGGTGAATACCCCGCCCAGCACAACCTTGA
This sequence comes from uncultured bacterium, assembly GCA_964639605.1. GTDB lineage: Bacteria > Fermentibacterota > Fermentibacteria > Fermentibacterales > JCC-6 > Aegiribacteria. The sequence continues at coordinate 2,448 of CAZXEF010000249.1, forward strand.
TGAAGGGGCAGATGTCCGGCCTCACAAGGCTGCCCCCCGCATCCTCCAACTGCCCGGACGCTCCATGAAGGACCCTGAGAGGTCTCAGCCCCAGACCGGCGGCAACCGATTCGGGAAATCCGCTGCACAGGTATCCCAGGGTCTTTCCTCCACCCTCGCGGAACCGGTGGATGGAGTCGAGTTCACCTGCAATCCTTTCGCGGCATTCCCTTTGAAAGGGGCTGGAAGTCCCTGTCAATTCCTACTCCTTCACCGCCACTATCCTGGCCCTTCCGAAACCGCCCTTCCTGGCTGTCTCCCCCATGAACATCATCTCCCCGCCCATTGCGCCGAACAGCTTCTCGTCCCATCCAATGATCTTCAGGGCATCGAAGTAGAGCTGTCCTGTGAGCATCCTGATGTAGAAGTCGACATAATCGGCGAACTGCTCGGTCAGGTCCTCTTTGCTCCTGATGGAGAAACCATTGTCCCTGAGGACACCCTCGTACTCTTTCAATGTGAAGACATCGGGGAACTTCATGAATGTGCATATCCTCTGTGCCGTCTCCTCGTCCATCCCCGCAGGTCCCTCCACCCAGTCTGAGAAGGCTATGGTGCCGCCGGGTCTGGTTACCCTCGCAGCTTCCTCTATTAGCTTCTGCTTATCCTCCACGTAGCACCAGGCATCTTCACCCCAGACAACGTCGAAGGTTTCGTCGGGCCATGGAATGTCCTCGGCGTTGCCGACCTTGTAGGTGATGCTTCCCGACTGTCCGTCCCTCTCTGTTCTCTTCACGGCCTCGTCCACCATGTGTCTGGTCGCATCGAGGCCGTAGCCCTGTATCCCGTAGTTCCTCTCGAGGAAACGGAGTCCAGCTCCGAGAGCACTGCAGATGTCCAGCACCTTCTGCCCGGCCCTGATACCGGCAGCTTCGGCAAGCACTTTTGACTGGGACCAGCCTCCTACGTGGATCTGCTCCCCCATGATGAG
>CAZXEF010000250.1:0-3363 GCA_964639605.1 uncultured bacterium
TTGATAGACTTGCATAAAGCGATATTCTGACTGAATGTGTCAATATAGAGAGGATCATTCACTCCTCCACCGAAGAAATGCATTAGACGGAGTTTCACACACACACACACACACCAGAGCCAGGATATGGCCTGTAAGTTTCAGCAGGTTACGCTTCCCGACCTGGATCAGGAACATCGCCGGCAGGAGAAAGACTGAGGATTCCCTGTTCAGGATCGCAAGAAGGAAGACTACATGAAAATGCCATCGCTTCTCCCTGAATAGGAAGGTGAGTCCGAGAGTGAAGAGCAGCAGCGCCGGAATATCCTCCGGAAACAGGATCCCGCTCAGGATGATGTAATTCCAGACCATCGGGATCAGGATCGCTGGAGCGAGAAGTGACGCTCTCGATCGTGGGAGTCTCGATGATGACTCAAGCATACTTCTGAAAGCAAACAGAATCCCGACTGTGGCGATCACTACAAGGATCTGAGAGGATTGTCTTAAAGAGAAACCGAGTACCGCAATCGCATTCAGTGCCAGGATTGAGAGTATCCTGGCGCCTGAGAACGTACCCGATCCACCGAGATTGGATCTCTCCTGTATCAAGTGCGTGTAGTGCTCATCGAGGGAGTTGAACAGCACAGTTGAAAAGGTCAGTGAGAGCAGGAGGAAGGCTGCTGCGATGAAGAGCTCAGTATTCCTCCGCTTCAGAACAGTCATTTCAAGATCTCCATTCACGCCATCACCGGAATTCAATCGGAGGCATCACCGCCTGAGGACCCTCTCATGCCGGCCTGAAGGCAGCGTTTCCCCAGCCTCTCCCTGCGCACCTCCTTCGGTACTGTCATCTATCTAGATAGACTGTGGTGGAGGGGAAGGCGAAATCAAGCCCGAGGTTGTGGACTATGTCCATTATCTTCAGGTTAATAAGTTCCCTTCTCTCCAGCCAGACCCGGTAATCGGCTGAAGTAATGAAGTATTTCATCTCGATGTCCAGCGAGGAGTCCCCGAATCCGGCGAAGCTCACGAAGATGGTCCCGCTGTCAACCATCTCGTCGCCGTCCAGCATCTCCCTCAACCTTCCGAGAAGGTCCCTCATCTTGTCCGGGGTCGTGTCGTATGTGACCCCGACCGTTGTCTCCGCGCGTCTCATGGGCCTCCTGGAGAAGTTGTTGATGTTGGAGTCCATTATCTCCTTGTTCGGGAGGGTGACCAGCGTCTTCTCTGCGGTCCTTATCCTGGTCGAGCGTATTCCGATCTCCTCCACCGTGCCGGTGACCCCGTTGATCTCCACGAAGTCCTCCACCATGAAGGGCTTGTCAAGGAAGATGACCACCGATGCGAAGATGCCGGCTATGGAGTCCTGCGCCGCCAGGGCCATGGCCAGACCTCCTATCCCCATGCCCGCAAGCATCCCGCTTACCGGATATCCGTTGGACTGCATATAGAATATGATTCCTATGGCCACAAGGAGGAACTTGGTGAGTTTTCTGAGTATCGGTATCAGCTGGTCGTCCATCCTTGAATGGGTCCCGTCGGCCACCGAGGACGTCTGCTCCGCAACGGCGTCCACCACCCTCATCAGGAACCACAGCACGTTCACCGTCAGGAAGAAGAGGAATACTTTCCTGACAAGGTCCTCCATCGAGGGAGACAGGTCGTTTATCCTGATAGAGATGTAGACTCCCAGCATGATTATCAGGAATGAGGCGGGTTTGATCAGGTCCCTTGCTAGAGTTCCGGCGAACCCCGGCATCCTGTCCCCGGTCCTCTTCAGCGTGGACTTCATCACGCTTCGTATGGCCAGGGCCAGAAGGACTGTCAGTATCGAGACCGCAATCCTTCCGAGAGGAAACCCTCCGGCTTCATAGGAGTATACTTCAGCAAGAAAGTCGACCATTGGACACCTCCGAAGGCATTGTTGCTGACCGGTCAGTTGTCTTCCGCCCGTCCGGTTTCGTCTTCGTCCGGGATTTTTTTGTATGTTAATAAGTGGTAACGATGGTTACAAAGCGGAAGAAACCGTAATATAGTGATGCGCGTTCAGGCCCCCTATACCGTCATGCCGGCAGCTCCCTGCTCATGCTGTTGACATTGGTGCCCGTTCTGTGCAATTCATTGGCTTGCCGACTAAAAACACATCTGGAGGTATCTTGAAGACTGCAAAGATCAAGGACTGGATCCTGCAGCTGTCCCTGGCCCTGATAATATTCTTCGGTTTTCTCAGACCATATGTGATAGAGGCTTTCAGGATACCAACGCCGAGCATGGAGAGGACCATGCTCGTGGGGGACCACCTGCTGGTCCTGAAGGTTGAGGAAGGGCAGCAGATCCCATGGACCGACAGGATGCGGCCTCTGCTGCACAATTTCAGAGGGGACGAGTACGGTCTGCTTATGCCTGCCACGGGTAGTCCAGAAGTAGGTGAGATAATCGTCTACAAATACCCCTTGGGTATGGGCAACGATTTCGTGAAGAGACTGGTGGCACTTCCCGGCGATACCGTCAGGGTGAGCAATGATACACTCTACGTCAACGGAGAGCCTCTGGAGAACTGGACTTTCTGCTATCAGGACAATTTTGAGCCCAGCCCTCTGGACTCGGCCTGGCCGGAGTGCATAGACCAGCTCTACGGAAGGGTGGCGGACCTTGCCTACTGGGACATAAGGAACAACTGCGTGATGACGGATGAGGGAGTACCCGCCTACGTAGTTCCCGAAGACCACGTGTTCATGATGGGCGACAACCGTGACCACTCCAGCGACAGCAGGGTTTGGGGAGCCCTCCCCGTAGACCTCATCAAAGGGGAGGCTCTGGTAACTTACTGGTCATGGGTCCCCGGTCACGGACTGCCCAAGTTCGACAGGATAGCGAGGCTCATCAGATGAGCGATGTCCTCCTCAGGGAAGACCTTCCCTTCTCCGTAAACTATTTCGAGAACATTCCTGTCAGGTACCTGAATCTCAGGGAGCTGGCAAGAGGAGCCCTGGACAGCCGTGAGCTTCACAGGGACGGCTACTGGAGAGTGGACAACGCCAGCGGTCCTGTGGCCTACCACGCCATCAAGAACGGCACCCCGTACAGGTTCATCGGCAGGGACGTGAACGGGCTCGAGGAATTCATCGACTGGCTTGAGAGCGACATCACGGAGATGCTGCTATCCTACTATTTTCTCGAGGACGGCGTGCTCAAGTACCTGATGCGGTGCTGGACCGAGGAACCGGTCCTCAGGAAGCTGCAGGGCTCCAGGGGGCAGATAATGGAGCTTTACGAGAAGCTGGTCAGCAAGGGCAAGTCGGGTCTGATCAGAGTGGTCATGGACAACAAGACCACAATCATCCCCATCATAGAGGGCAGGACGGACATAGGCTGGATGCCCCG
>CAZXEF010000251.1:0-288 GCA_964639605.1 uncultured bacterium
GACGATGGAAGCGACGGCACCGGGGAAGGGCTTCCACTCGTCAAGCGATTTCACATAATCATGGCGATCACGGTTGATCACTCCGTCCCGGTCAAGGAATACGGGAACCCTCAACTTCCCTGTTCCCCCAGCTTGTCCCTGTGATAGTCCACAAGGTCACGAAGACCATCCTCGAAGGGGATCTCCGGTTCCCATCCGAGGATATTCCCTGCCCTTTCGCTGGAAAGCGCTATCCTCCGTATCTCCTCGGGCAGAGGGGGGCCGAAGGAAGGTGCCAGGTCGGTGCCC
>CAZXEF010000251.1:298-3356 GCA_964639605.1 uncultured bacterium
TGCCCACATACTCCCTTATCAGGCGGTCCAGCTCCAGAACGGACCTTCCGGTGCCGAAGCCGAGGTTGAATATCCTCCCGGATATATCGCTCCTGGAAAGGTCCATGGCCATCCGATTGGCTCTTGCTATGTCCCTGACATGGACGTAATCCCTCAGCTGAAGCCCGTCTCCGTTGATCACAGGCGGAGCGCCGGTCAGGTAGGCGAGAGTGAATATGGCTGTGACGCCGGCTTCACCGTAGGGATTCTGCCTGGGTCCGTAGACGTTCGGATAACGAAGCACGGTGTAGTCGAGACCGTAAAGATGTCTGTAGAGGAAGAGGTAGTGCTCCACCGTATGCTTGCTTATGCCGTAATGGCATATGGGGTTCACCGGATGATCCTCCGAAACCGGAATGGTCTCCGGCTCACCGTAAACGGCTCCACCGGTGGAGGCGTACACCACCCTGCCCACGCCCCCCGTCCTGGAGGCCTCCAGCAGGTTCAGTGTTCCAAGGATGTTCACGTCGGCGTCGAACAGAGGTTCCCTCACCGACCTCCTCACGTCCATCTGAGCTGCATGGTGACAGAGTATGTCGAACCCTCCGGAAGCCACCAGTCCGAAGGCGCTCTCGCTTCTGATGTCCATCTCATGGAAAAAGATACCATCGCTTACGTTCATCCTGGAACCGGTGGAGAGGTCGTCCATTACATGGATCTCATGACCATTCTCTTTAAGGTGGTCTGCGATGTTGGAGCCTATGAAACCGGCTCCTCCGGTTATGAGTATTTTCATTGATCCTCCGTTTTGCGCCGGTGGGATACCGCGACATCCCTGCCCGATATCGCAAGTAATCATATATTAGCCCTGAACAGATGTCATCGCACAATTACCTTTGGCTGACCGTCGGTCAAGACCCCGTGCAGGGGGGCAACCTCGGGAGGATCGATGAGAATTCTTCTGCTTTTCGGAGGAAGATCCGCAGAGCACGATGTTTCGGTGGTTTCGGCTGGTTTTGTCCGTGATGTGCTGCGGGAGGCCGGCCATGAGATCGTAATGATCGGCATAGGCACCGACGGCTGCTGGACCCTTGGGGAAGAAACCCTCTCCATCAGGACCGGTGTACCCCGATGGACTCTCTCTGACGGAAAGGGAGATATCCCATTCGATCTGGTCTTCCCCGTGCTGCACGGTCCCTTCGGCGAGGACGGAACGGTGCAGGGACTTTGCATGATGGCCGGATGGCCCTTCGCCGGAGCCGGGGTCATGACATCTTCACTGGCCATGAACAAGATGACCACTAAGGAACTGGTGGAGGTCCACGGAATACCCGTGGTACCCTGGAAGGCTTTCAAGAGGAAGGACCCTCCTGACATTGCCTCGGTGGAGGAGATCGGATACCCGCTCTTCGTCAAGCCTGCCAGAATGGGCTCCAGCGTGGGGGTTTCCAGGGTGGAGCACTCCGGGACTCTTATGAAGGCGGTTGAGCTGGCCTTCCGCTACGACAGTCTCATCCTGGTTGAGAAGGGTATCGAGAAGGCGAGGGAAATAGAGGTTGCATTGCTCTCTGAGGATGGACTGGTCTCTTCGTCAGTGCCGGGGGAGATAGAACCGGGTCTGCAGTGGTACGACTACACAGCGAAGTACGACTGCGCCGATTCCCGTCTCCTGATACCGGCGCCAATATCGGATACCCTTGGTTCAACCGTCAGGAGCTACGCGGAAAGATGCTTCTCAATTCTCGGGGGCAGCGGTTTTGCAAGGGCCGATTTCCTGCTCGAGAGAGATGGCTCCGTCTACTTCAACGAGATAAACACAATTCCCGGTTTCACAGGGATAAGCATGTTCCCGAAATTGTGGGAGGCCACCGGTGTCAGTTCCGCGGAGATACTCGAGAGGATAGTCCAGGAGGCTCTCAGAAGGCACACGGAGTCAGGACTGAACTCAACGGAGGTCACTCAATGAGGAACATAAAGGTGGACCTCAGGAGCGACACCGTAAGCACGCCCTGCCATGCCATGCGCAACGCCATAGCCAGGGCGGAGCTTGGGGATGACGTTTTCGGGGAGGACCCGACGGTGAACCATCTCGAAGAAACCATGGCCGATCTCACCGGTTTTGACAGGGCCGTGTTCATGCCCACGGGCACCATGTCCAACGGAGTGGCGATCAGGGCCCAGACCGCTCCGGGCGAGGAAGTCATCTGCGGCAGCAACAGCCATGTCTATGTCTACGAGAACGCCCAGTACGCGACCATGGGAGGACTTCAGATGCACAGGATCGACGAGGCGGAGGACGGTAGTCTTCCCCCGGAGATCGTGGATTCTGTCCTTTCCAGGGGGGATGACCAGCACTTCGCCCCGCGTACACTGGTGACGATGGAGAACACGCAGAATATCATGGGAGGCCTGGTGATATCACAGGAGAGGAAACTGGAGCTTATCGACGTATGCAGGAGATTCGGAGCTTCCCTGTACCTCGACGGGGCCAGGGCATGGCATGCAGCCGAAGCTTTGGATCTCAGCCTCAGGGAAGTGCTTTCGGGCTACAGGATGGTTTCCATGTGCTTCTCCAAGGCCCTCGGCTGCCCCGCGGGATCCGTACTGCTATGCTCAGCTGGGGATGAGAAGAGGGTGAGGTACCTGAGAAAGCAGCACGGGGGCGGTATGAGGCAGGCGGGTATACTGGCGGCAGCCTGTCTCTTCGCTCTTGACCACAATCTGCCCCAGCTCTCCAGGACGCACAAGTATGCCCGTCTTCTTGCGCGGGGGATATCCCAGTCAACTGTGCTATCCCTGGATGACCCGAACCCCCAGAGCAACATAGTCATAGCCGGAACTCCCGAGGGAAAGGCACAGACCGTGGTGGACGCTCTTGCCAGCCTTGAGATAGGCTGTCTCGCCCTTTCCCCTTCCAGATTGAGGTTCGTGACACACTTGTCCCTCTCCGAAAGCGGGGTCAAATACGCAGCCGATGTCCTTTCGGCGTTTGGAGGATGAAAATGGTTACTGGAGTCATCGGAACCGGTCACCTCGGATACCACCACGCAAGGATACTCGGCGAGCTGATGGGAAGTAC
>CAZXEF010000252.1:0-3344 GCA_964639605.1 uncultured bacterium
TTATGTCCATTTCCTCCACGATGGCCAGAGCCTGTGCGTAGTTCTCAGCTGCACGATCGAGTTCTTCCAGCTGCAGGTGCGTCATCCCCCTGATGCTGAAAGCATGGCAGGTAGTGAATTGGTCCTTGGCCTGCGAGGCCGTTTCAAGCGCTCTGGCGCAGTATTCGAAGGCTTTCCCCGGCTCTTCCAGGAGCCTGTATATGTTGCCCAGGTTAGCCTGGGCGATGGCCAGCGATCTCAGACTCCCTGCCTGCCGGGCCATCTCCAGGGCCGAGAGCCTGTACTGAAGCGAGCGGTCGTAATCCCCCAGAATCCTTGTCAGCACACCTAGATTGTTCAGAATCATGCTCTGAAGTGTCTTGTTCCCTATGTCCAGCTGGTATTCATATGCTTCCTCGAACAACCGTCTGGCTTCTTCGAGCTCCCCGCTAATGGCCCTGTTTATAGCCAGCCCGTTCAGCGAATAGCCCAGGGATGTCCTCCGTCCCAGTTGTCTGAAGATCTCTATGGACCTGTTGTACTCATCCGCCGCTTCCTCCCTTCGACCGAGCTTCATCAGGAGGTTCGCCATGTTGGCCTTGGCCGAACCGAGGTGACGCATCATGCCCCGTTCAGTGAAAATGAGCTGGGCCTTTTTAAAATGCTCAAGGGCTGGACCGTTCATGCCCAGGTCGGAGCAATGGTTCGCCATCGAGCTCAAGATGCTACCTCTGAGCCCCTCATCACCTGCCGCCTCCGCCTTCGCCAGTGCAAGTTCGAACAGGTCCTCCACCTGGTCCATCCCACCTATCTCAGGAAGAAGGATACACCGGAGCCTAATGGCAGCGGCCTCCAGATCGGGTCTTCCCCTCAGGCTGGCTTCCTCGTGGAGTTTCTCCACCAGCTCCAGGGCCCCGAACACATCTCCCGTTCTGGCAAGGACTTCATGCCTGGCGTCAAGGGCCATGACCCGGGCTGGCCATTCCTCATCGTCCGCATCTTCCCCGACAAGCCCCAGGATCGTGTCCGATATTTCCAGTACCTCTCCGTTCTGTTCATTGTCCTGCGCGCTGGCCAGAGCCTTGAGAGACCATTCAAGGACCTTCTCCCTCTCACCCGAGTTCTTCCAGTGGCCGAATATCATTGGGGCCAGGACAGCCGACTCGTCCGGGTACAGCTCTTCGTATGCCATGGCCGTAAGACTGTGGACTATCTTTCTGTTGTGCCTCAGTACGGTGCCGTAGACTGATGACTGCACAAGATCGTGCCTGAATGACAGGCTCCCCCTGTCCCCGGTCACGAGGAATCCCTTCCTGACCAGCGCTTCGATGGCGTCTTCCCTGTCCATGCCCAGGTCGAGCATCGAAATGACCTGATGAAGGACCTGGGTCCGGAAGCTTGTACCGATGACGGACGCCAGCTGAAGGACCTTCCTCTCAGCACCGGTCAGCATGTCCACCCTGGACTGGATGAGTGCCCGGACGGTGGTGGGCACCACCATGCGGTCCCGCTCCATCGTCAGGTGCCATGTTCCATCATCCCCGGCTTCTATCCCACCTATCTCAAGCAGGCTCAACACCAGCTCCTCGGCGTAGAAGGGGTTGCCCCTGGCACCACTGATCAGAAGTTCGAGCAGGCCGGGGGAGAAACTGGCTTCTTCGTCCTCACGGGCCAGTAGATGGCCGGAAATGGCGCCGATCTCACGGCTCTCCATGGGATTCAGCTCAAGTTTCTCCCATTCCTCGGCAGGAATATCCCCGAAACCCTCATGCGGCCGTTCCGTAACGGCTATCAATGTGCTGGAGGACCCAGCACCGGTTTCCACAAAGAGCTTCAGCACCTTCCATGAAGGTTCGTCCATCCAGTGAACGTCCTCCAGCGCCACCAGCAGATCGCCGCATGCGCCGATGGCATCAAGAATAAGCCGTATGGCCACCACTATGCTCCGGCTGTCCTCGACGGAGTCTTCGGAGGTTTCTTTGCGTGTGAGGGAGAGGAGTTCGGTCAGCCTTGCCGCCTCCTCCCTCACCTTTGAAGCGAGTTTCCCGTCGGGACATTCATCGGCAAGGCCCATTATCCTCTCCAGTATCTCAGGTGGGAGTTCATTGGTTATTCCGAAGTGATCGCGGAGGAGGTCTATCCAGATCCAGAACGGGGTCCGGGAATAGTGCCTCGCATGGCCGTGAAGGACCATGAAACCCGGGGCCTCCTTCATCAGATGGTGAAGCAGCCTCGATTTCCCTATCCCCGCCTCTCCCTTTATCCTGAGCAGGACTGTGCTTCCCGGCTCCTCCCGGGTCCTGTCGAGAAGCCTTCCCAGAACCTCCCTTTCCGCCTCCCTGTCCACCAGAGGTGAACAGGCCAGCCTGGCCGCCCTGTCCCATCTCTCGAGTCTCAGGCTTCCTGGACCCAGGGGAGCGTAAAGGGAAACGGGGGTGCTGATCCCCCTGACATCGAAGGAGCCGAGGTGGGAGAAGCTGAAGAGGTTCCCGCATTCCTTCCATACACTGCCGGAGACCGATACCTTCCCTGGCTTCGTCATCTCCTCGATGCGTGATGCAAGGTTCACGGTGGACCCGGTGGCTGTCACATGACCGGTGGGGTCCGGCGCCACGGTCACCGGTCCGAAGTGTATGCCTATCCTGGCGGTCACCGTCGGGCCTGATCGAACGATCGGGCCTGATCGCAGCACAGGCCCGACTTCCTCAAGTACGTCTATCATTCTCATAGCGCAGCCCACTGCCCTGGCACTGTCGTTCTCGGCAGCGGACCTTGCCCCGAAAAGTGCCATCAGCCTGTCTCCCTCGAACTTGTCCACATAGCCGCCGTAGGATTCCACCACGGAGGAGAGAAATCCCATTATCATGCTTACTATGCCGTGGAGCACTTCATGGTCAACGGACTCCCCAAAGTCGGTGAACCCGGTCAGGTCCAGGAATAGAACCGCCACCGAACGTCTTTCCCCCTCGATCATCTTGTTCGTCCTGCCTGCAAGAAGTCTCTCGCCCCCGGTATATCGCGAAAGGCTCTCCTCAAGCGCATCGGCGATCCCGGACGGGAAGGAATCAAGATCAGGAGATGACAAGTTCGGCCCCTTTCGTTCATTTGACAGCTCTGAAGAAAGAACCGTTCTCACTGGAGTTCTTCAGCCGCTGGAACCGAGCGGAAACCGCCGGGAAAGGTTCCCCGGCCGCATGGTCATCTTATAATACAACCCATTCGGAGAATGAAGAAGGGAGATACATGGGAGCAGGTGAGCTTGCGGCACTGGGAACCGCCGTCTGCTGGACGGTTACAGTGATGTCCTTCGAGGCGGCGGGCAGGAGGGTCGGTTCACTTCCAGTCAACATGATAAGGCTCGTTCT
>CAZXEF010000253.1:0-3324 GCA_964639605.1 uncultured bacterium
TGAAACCGTAAAGACCTACGATGGCCAGGTTGCTGACTGATTCAGAAGGCTTCTCCACAAGTCTGACAACCCGGTCCCCGTCCATGACCACTACCCCGAACCTTCTGGGATCATCCACCCTGCTGACAGCGATCATGTTCCTACCGTCACTGAAGAGCTGTGAAAGGTCGGCTGTGAACAGGGTATCACCGAGCACCACCAGCAGGGGACCGTCATCAGTCATGGGCGAGGCCAGACCGATTGCGGAGGCGAGTCCGTCCATCTTCTCCTGAACGGCATGGTCGACCCTGATACCAGGGTAGTTTTCGGTGGTCCATTTCACTATCTGATCCCCGAGGTACCCTGTTACAAGAGTTACATGGTCGACTCCCGCGGCGGTAAGCTCATCGAGTATGTGCCCGAGCATCGTATTCCCCGCCAGCCGGATCAGGACCTTGGGCACAGACCATGTCAGGGGCCTCATCCTGGTCCCTCTTCCAGCGACGGGTATTACTGCATGCATGTCAGGAACCACCGTCCTCTCTGTCCCGATGTATCTCGTCCAGTATGATCTCCGGGTACCGTGATCCGACGTATTTCATGATGGAGTTCCTTATCTGCTCACCTGATTCCATCATCAGAGCTTCAACTGCCAGTTCGCGAGCCTCATTCATTCGGATGGCCTTCAGCATCTCCTTCACGTCCGGTATGAGGGTTATGGGAACGCTCAGCTCGTTTATCCCGAAACCGATCAGAAGAGGGATGGCCAGAGGATCGCTGGCCATCTGCCCGCATATCCCGATCCACTTGTCTGACTCGCGGCACCTTCTGGCTGCCATCTCTATCTGCCTGATCACCGCCGGGTGGAAGGGATCGAAGAGGTCTGATACGTAGGGGCTTCCCCTGTCCACCGCAAGAGTATACTGTGTGAGGTCGTTGGTGCCGATGGAGACGAAGTCCGTATGCGGCAGGAGAAGGTCCAGGGCTATCACCGCCGCGGGGGTCTCCACCATTATGCCCAGAGGCGGGATTTCCCCCCTCTTGATACCTCTTTGGTCCAGCTGTTCCGCTATCTCATCCAGCATCGACCTGACCCTGATTATCTGGAACTGGTCGGTGATCATGGGGAGCATGATCCTCTCATTCCCGAACCTTGCGGCCCTGAGCATCGCCCGGAGCTGCACGCTGAACTTCTCAGGCCTGTCCAGGCATATCCTGATGGCCCTCCAGCCCAGGAAAGGATTCCGCTCCATGGTGGGAATGGATTCCAGGAACTTGTCACCTCCCAGATCAAGGGTCCTGATGATGACGGGTTCAGGGTCGATTGTCTTCAGTACATGGCTGTAGGCCCTGAAATGGAATTCCTCATCATCCTCCATTTCAGGTGCAAGGAGCCTTATGAACTCGGTCCTGAAAAGACCCACTCCCCTGCCTCCGAACCTGCCCACCTGGTCGGCCTCCTGGGAGAATTCAATGTTGGCGGACAGCTCGATGGGGGTCCCGTCCCCGGTCACGGCGGGATTGTCCGAGTTGAGGGCGATCTCCGCCTCGGCGATATTGTACCTTTTCTTCAGCTCGGAATAGTACTCCAGCTGGTCTTCTTCCGGGTCCAGTATGACATTTCCGTGTATTCCGTCGATTATCACTGTCTGGCCGGGTACAGCGTACTCCGCCACATCCCCGAGGCCGACCACAGCGGGTATGCCCATGCTTCTTGCGAGTATGGACGTATGTGATGTGGAACCGCCGAGGTCCGTCACGATTCCAAGCAGCTGCTTTCGAGATAGACCGGCTGTCTGGGAAGGGTCAAGGTCCCGTGAGACCAGGATCACGGGGTTCCTGATGTTCTTCAGTGCTTCCTGTTCGGTCCCCAGAAGATTGGCCATCACTCTCCGGCCCACATCCCTTACGTCCACCGACCTGTTCCTGAGGTAAGGGTCCTTCATTGAATCGAATCGTTCAAGCACATCGTAGAGGACCCTGCTGACTGCGTATTCGGCGCTGACCCGCTCGTTGCTTATCCTGTGTTCGACATCAGAAATCATCGAGGGATCGTTCAGGAGCAGTATATGGACCTCGATCAGCTGCTTTCCCTCGATAATGTCACTAACCTGCTCCGAGATGAGCTCGAGTTCCTTCCTGGTTTTCTCCAGGGCCTTGTGGAACCGCTTGAGCTCCAATCCGACCTCTTCATCGCTCCCCAGTTCCTGCTTCCTGACCCTTAACTCCTCAACGTCAAGGAGGAATGCGGGTCCGATGGACACTCCCGGCGAAGCAGGGGTTCCGGAAAGCCTTACGCTCATGATTGACTATTCCTCTCCAAAGCCGTTCCTGATGAGCTCGATGATTGACAGTACGGCAGCCTCCTCATCCTCCCCCTCAGCTTCTACCTGGATCACGCTTCCCCTGCACGCGGCAAGTGTCATGACACCCATGATGCTCTTGGCGTTGACGGTTATGCCCTCCACTGTCAGATTGACGACGCTGTCGAAAAGGGATGCGGTCTTGACTATCTGGGCTGCCGGTCTGGCGTGAATACCCAGCTTGTTGACCACTTCGGCTCTGTCAGTTTTCAATAGGGACCTCCGGTTCGGTTCAATCTATCCCTGATTCGGTCTCTTTCCTCATTATCCTCTCTATGAGATCCCTCTCTACCTCTTCAGGCACATTCCTCCCCTTCTGGAGCAGCAGGTAGTTCATAACGGCCACCTCCAGCAGCAGAGTTAGGTTCCTGCCGGGAAGAACCGGGATAACTGTCCTTGGTATGGGGATATCCAGGATTGTGCTCACCTGTTGGACAAGACCTGTCCGGTCGAAGTCCTGGTTCTCCTTCGACCACTCCTCCAGCTTCACTTCCAGGTGGACCTGCTGTCTTTCCTTGACCGACCTTATGCCGTAAAAAGCGGACACGTCAACAAGACCCAGGCCTCTTATCTCCATATGGTGGGCCATCCTCGAGTCGCCCGTTCCGAAAAGGGCGTTTCCGATCCGACGGACATGGACCATGTCATCTGCTATCAGACGGTGCCCCCTCTCAATGAGACCCAGAACAGTTTCGCTCTTGCCAATTGCGCTTCTTCCAGTGCACAGCAGTCCGGCCCCGAACACTTCAACCAGTGTACCGTAGACATCGGTCCTGGGTGCGAAGACCAGGTCGAGGAAGTCCGCCAGGTCGTGTATGAGCGGAGTGGTGTCCCTCTTCGATAGGAAGAGAGCGGCCGAATTGGATGCGGAAAGCCTCACAAGCTCATCGGGTGGCTCGAGACCCTTGGTTATTATGCTGCAGTATACGGGAAAATCGAATATGGATCTCAAAGAGGACACTCTCTCATCCTCCGAAAGCGA
>CAZXEF010000254.1:0-3316 GCA_964639605.1 uncultured bacterium
AAAGACCGAGTCCAGCCTTTCGACACGAGCCTGCATATAGGGCCTGTCCGAATCGATGAACTCGAGTATCCTGAACCGGACGAGGCCCCTCAGATGAAGCCTTATGATGTTCCCCGGGAACCGGTAGAGCCTGTCGATACCGGTAACGGTTCCGACTTCGTACAGGTCCGAGGTCCTGGCAGGGGTGTCCGCATCTTCCCTCAGGCTGACAACACCGATGAGCTTATTGCTCCTGACGGAGTCGTCCACCATCTCGGCTATATCCTGGCTGGCCACTGTCCTGGGAACGATGGTATAGGGGTAGACCACTCCTTCCGCACTGGGAAGGATGGGCAGTATCTCTGGAAGATCGATGGTGTTGACGCGGGCCATAAGGTCCTAGCTCCTCTGCTGGTCTTTTCCGGTACTTTCGCCCTCGATGGGTATCCTTACGCTCTTCTCCGCCTCCGATGGCAGGACCACCTTCAGTATCCCGTTCTCCATGGAAGCGGTCACCTGCCCTGCCTTGATCCGTCCGGGAACTGCTATCTCCCGCTGGAACCAGCCGGTGTATATCTCGAGCTTCTGAGCAAGGTACTCCCTCACGGGCGGTTTCTTGATCCCTCTAATAATAATGCTCTCGGAATTCACTGTGAGGTCGATGTCTTTGGAGGTCAGTCCCGGCAGCTCGATGAAGACTATCCATCTGTCATCAGACTCGTATATATCGACCGCGGGGGTCCAGTCTATCTCACCCTGTCGAAGCAGAAACATGGCCTGGCAGGCTACTCAATGTCGAACCGGACCTGAACATTGGTGGTCACCTCTACAGGCTGATCACCCTGCATGGCGGGGCTGAAGACCCAGTTCCTCACGGCATCCACTGCCGCCTGTCCGCATCCCAGTCCCAGCGGGTCGCTGACTATGGTAACGTTCTGGACCGACCCATCCGTTCCCACTACCACCGCAAGGGTCACGAATCCGTGTATGTCACCCCTGGCTCTGGCCTGGGAGGGAACCGAAGGGCTCTGCTGCGAAACGGGGAAGGGTGATGAGATAGGCAGTTCCTCCACCGGCTCCACAGTGGCAACGGTGTCCTCCACTACTTCATCCGGCACTTCCAGTGCTACGGCATTGTACTGAATGGATGTGGTCTCTCCGGCGGTGATCTCCACCGTATGGACATCGTCCTGGAAATCGGGATTGGAGAGTCGGACGGTGTAAGTGCCGGGTTCAAGCTCCACGCCTCCGAAGGGAGTAGTGCCCACCAGGGCCCCGTCCACATAGACGTTCGACCATGGTTCGGGTCCGACGTTGAGCTGACCTGTCTGCAGCAATTCCACAAGGGAGATGGTGCGGCTGTAGCCATCCTCGTTGAGGTTGATGGTCACGGCGAAATCTTCACGGTTCTGCATGGTTACCTGCAGGTAGTAGTTACCGAAGGGGAGGACCTGGCTCATCCTCCTGCCGGTGGCCACCCTCTCACCGTCTACATAGAATGTGGCGTTACCCGGGGTGTCGGCGGCCAGCTGGAGCGTGATCTGGGACTGCTGTGCTGCAAGCACATTCATGTTGTGGGTAAAATCCTCCGGCTCCGCCACGAGAACTGATTCGGGCATGGTCCTGTAACCCTCTATCATGGCCTGGAACACATGCTCTCCAGTTCTGACGCTGTCCATGTTGCCCTCGATGACCTCGCCGTCCACCATGAAAGTGACCGCATCAGCACCCGGGTCTTCCACTCCATCCGGCATCTGATATCCGAAGGTGACCAGAACGCTGGAAGTCCCGAGTGTGTCCAGGAGAAGAGTGTCGGTCCGGATCATCCCCTCCTCGAAGACCGGGGTCCACGTGAGGGTCTCATAGCCGGGAGCGGAAATCGTCACGGTCCTCTCCGAGAACACCGTGTCGCTGAGGACGAAGACACCCTGAACCCCTTCCTGAACCGGCTGGCCGTCAATGGAAACGGAAACATCCGGCACGTCCCGAACGACCAGGGTCTGGACGAAGGGCTCGGTCGGCGTGATCACGGCCACAGGCTCGGGTTCTTTGCCGCCGAAGATCTTCATCGCGGCGAAGACTATTATTACAAGAACGACCACAGCACCGATAATGGCGTAGATCCTCCTCTGTCCCTTGTCCCGTTCGGCCCTGGTCGCATCTGTGGAGGGCTTGCGAGTCCTGACGGCCGGCTTCGCCTCCTTCGCCTTGACCTTTTCTGGTTTCCCCGCCGGAGGGGTCTCGGGTTTCACTGCTTCGGTGGTGGGTTTTCTCTCACCGGTCACGGCAGCGGTTCCGGCAGAGCCGGCTGCAGCAGCCTCACCGGCGGGAGCACCGGTGTATTCCTCGGTCAGCTCGATCAGCTCACCCAGCACGGGAGCCGAGGGCCAGAGATCGAATATCCTCCTTATGTTCTCCACCGCGAAGCCAGGATCGCCGGAGTCGAGACGGCTTCGCGCCATGTCGGCAAGCCCGTCTATCTTGATGAACACCCTGACGAAGCTGATCTTCTTCCTGACCATTGTATTGTCAGGATCGTGACGCTTGGCCCTCTCCAGCTCCTGCAGGGCCCTTACGGAGTCACCCGCTTCAAGCGCCTCATCGGATCTCTTGATACAGTCATCGACGAAGCCTGATGACGAGATGTTCCTGCCAGCGGAATGGGTCCTGCTGGACCTGCTCTTGTTGAACTTCTCCATCGCCGCTATCTCGCGCTCGACGATGTTTATACGTTCCATGATCTGCTGGTTCTCCGGCTCAAGCTCCAGAGCCTGGCGGTAGGTTACAAGAGCTTCCTCTCGCTCGCCCTGCTGAATCTGTTTTCTGGCGGTCTGTAATAGTTTTTTGACTTTTTCAGATCCTGCGCTCATCTTCAACCTGCTCCCTCTGGTTGCTAATGCGAGCCCTGATATCAAGATTCATAATGCTATTAACTGAGGAACCGGTGTCAAGTACCTCTGAGGTACGGCATTCTCCGCTCATGCCAAAGATAGGCAGTAATCCTCCTCAATGCAAGCAACTGTCTTCGGACCTTGTTCCGGCCGGGTTACAGCTCGGGCACATCGGGAGAACCGAAGCGTCGCTTGTACTCATCCCTGAGCTCATCCCATGAATCCTGGCGGGAAGCCAGGGCTGCCGCCATGGCGAGAAGGTCCGCGTCCCCGGTAAGGGAAGCAATCCTGAAGGCCGGAATGCCGTGCTGGCGTGTTCCCGCAACCTCACCGGGACCGCGGAGCCTCAGGTCCTGTTCCGAGATGTGGAAACCATCATCGGTCGAGGCGAGGATCTCCAGCCTCAACCTGCCTTCCCGCCCCGCCGAGTTGTCCCTCATCAGGAA
>CAZXEF010000255.1:0-3196 GCA_964639605.1 uncultured bacterium
GATGAGGACCGAGATGAAGAGGGTATCAAGGGATTATGATTAACGCTCTTCTGGCTCTCTGCGTCCTTGCTGCCGGTGAGGCCACCACCAGGGTCATACCCAGGTTCGACGGTGTGATATTCGAGATAGTGTCCGGTGAGCCCATGTCCGACAGCGTCTCCGTACGGGGGTACAAGGTGGATGTACGGCCGGGGGTAGGGATCGCCGTCCCCGACTCGTACCTGCCGTACTGGGTTTACGGATGGGAGCTTCATCCCGATTCGTGCGGATTCACCGTCGAGGTCACCCATGCAGTGGATTCACTCGAGTACAGCATATCATCTGACGGACGGACCATGCTCCTCTTCTTCAGGGCGGCGGAGCCCCTTCTCTTCCCTGAGCTTTCATGGAAGGGTCCTCCCGAGGAGCCTGAGTATCTGGAACATGGCTTCAACCTGGCTGACTCGGCGATGATGGCGGTCCTTGAGAGCGGCCGGGAGTCCCCATGGCTGGATGATTTCGACTGTGTGGTCATAGACCCGGGGCATGGCGGAAGGGATCCGGGAGCCATAGGCTTCTCCGGGAGCTACGAGAAGGACAGGACCCTGGAGATTGCCCTGCTGGTCCGCGACATACTCAACATTCAGAGACCCGACCTGGAAGTGGTCATGACAAGGACTACTGACAGGTACATGTCCCTCGGTGAGAGGACCAGACTTGCCAATTCCAGGAAAGCCGACCTGTTCATAAGCATTCACTGCAACGCCGCCACCAGTTCCTCGGCTCACGGTTTCGAGACCTTCTTCCTATCCAGGGCAAGGACCGATGACGGGAGGGCGGTGGAGATGCTGGAGAACAGCGTCATCGAACTCGATGAAGGCTACGACCCGCAGACGGCGGGATACCTCGACAGCCCGTTGGCCTTCCTTCTTGCGGACATGGCGCAGAACATATATCTGGAGCGGAGCAGTGCCCTGGCGGTGGAGATACAGAAGAGCCTGGAGACTTGCTTTCCCGGTAATGCCAGCAGAGGTGTCAAGCAGGCCGGGTTCTACGTTCTCAGGGGAGCCCTGATGCCATCGGTGCTGGTGGAACTGGCCTTTATTTCCAACCCTGACGAGGAGCGTCTTCTTCAGAGCCTGGACTTCCGTCTGGCTTCTGCGGAAGCTATTGTAGATGCTGTCCTGTCGTTCATGGAGCATCAGTGATGGAGGAAGTCCGATGATCAAGCTGGAACGGGATGATCTCAGGTGGATACTGGTCCGACTGGGTGTGATCGTCATCATCATCGTAGTCTGTTTCCTGGTCATCACCCTTGGAATGAAGATGTTCAACAAGTCACTGGGACTCGAGCAGCAGGACGGTGAGCAGCAGAATGAGGGCACGCTTGATGCTTCCGAGACCTTCTACACCCCCGAGGACAGGGTCATGCTCCCCGAGATCGAGGAACTCCCCGAAGGTCCGGAAGCCTCGTGGGAGATCACGCCCTGCTCTCTTTGGGTATCCGGCTCCGACAGACCGGTGGTGGATTCCCTTCCCGAGGCCCCTTTGGTGATGCAGAAGCCACTGGAGGCACTCTTCCTCGTAAGGAGATGGGCGGTGGAATCCGGAATAGGCGAGGATGAGATCGGCATGGTCTACGTGTTCACCAAACTCGATACCATATACGTGGACCTTCCGGTGGAGAGAGACGTCACCGGGCTGAAACTCACCATAGAGAACAGGTTCATCTGCTTCACCAGGCTGTTCCCCCTGGTGGCCGGCAATCTCATGTCGGCATATCCTGACGGGATCTCCCTGAGGGGGATAGAGGGAGTATTCAGGCAGTGAACTCCCTGAAGATAGGAATATTCGATTCAGGGGTGGGGGGGCTGACCGTTGTCCGAGCCGTCAATCTTCTCCTTCCCAGCGAGTCAGTGGTCTATTTTGGCGATACCGCAAGGTTGCCGTACGGTTCCAAGTCCCCTGAGACCGTGATCAGGTTTGCCATGGAAGATGCGGACTTCCTGCTCGGAAAAGGCATCAAGCTCCTGGTGGTGGCCTGCAATACCGCATCCTCGGTGAGCCTTCCCGCTCTCCGCGAGTTCGCGGATGTTCCTGTGATCGGTGTGATCGAGCCCGGGGCAAAGACCGCTGCAGGTCTGACCCGCAACGGTGTGGTTGGGGTCATCGGGACCCTTGGAACCATATCCAGCGGGGCCTACCAGAAGGCGCTGAAGTCCTGCAGCTCTGTGGACAGGGTGGTAGCCCAGCCCTCACCTCTTCTGGTGCCTCTGGTGGAGGAGGGATGGCTTGAACACAGGATAACCGAGCTGGTGCTCAGGGAGTATACGGCACCCCTGGTCAGCGAGGGGATCGATACTCTCGTTCTGGGGTGTACCCATTACCCTCTGCTGAAGGAAGCCCTTTCGAGGATACTCGGTCCCGGGATCAGGCTGGTCGATTCCGCCGAATCCACTGCGGTGGAGGTGGCGGCCATACTGGACGCCGGTGACATGAGGTCCGATGCGGTATGCGGTGAGAACAGCTTCTATGTTAGCGACATCCCGCTGAAGTTCCAGGAGATAGCCCAGAGGTTCCTGGGAAGGGCCGTTCCCCTGGTCACTCACGTGGAGGTGGGCGACCTTCGCTAGATCGATGTGGATGCTTTTTCAGGAATGGGAGATCGATGAGAGCTGACGGACGGCAGAGCGAAGATTTGAGGGAGATAGAGATAGAGACCGGTTACCAGCCTCTGCCCGACGGGAGCGCATTGATATGCTGGGGAGAGACCAGGGTGCTCTGTTCCGCCACCGTGGAGTACAGGGTCCCCTTCTTCCTCACCGGTCAGGGGACCGGCTGGGTGACGGCGGAGTACTCCATGCTCCCGGGCAGCGGCAACCGCAGGGTGAAAAGGGAGAGAACAGGAGCCAGGGGAAGGACGCAGGAAATAGAGAGGCTCATAGGAAGGAGCCTCAGGCAGTCCCTGGACCTGGACAGGATAGGGGAGAGGACCATCACGGTGGATTGCGATGTCCTGGTGGCCGACGGAGGGACAAGGGTCGCATCCATAGTGGGAGGTGCGGTTGCCCTCAGACTGGCCATCAAGAGACAGCTCGTGGAGGGCAGGATGAAGGAGGACCCCTTCAGGGGGTACGTCGGTGCCCTGAGCCTCGGCCTGGTGGATGGCGAAATACTCCTTGACCTCTGCTACGAAGAGGATTCAAGGGCGGCGGTG
>CAZXEF010000256.1:0-3177 GCA_964639605.1 uncultured bacterium
CCAGCAGAGTGATCAGAGCCAGCCGCCAGGATGCCCACAGGGCAAGCCCCAGGTAAACCACGAGCAGCACGACCTGTCTGGGAATGCTCATCAGCATCTCTGTCATGGCCCAGTTCATGTTCCCCACGTCCGACGTGAACCTGGCCATGACATCCCCGGACCTGGCGGAAGTGTAGAAGGCCATGTCCAGCTCCAGCAGATGGTCGTAGAGCTTCCTGCGGACATCGTTCACAACACCCTGCTCCGCCCTGGAGAGGAAGAAGATCTGCAGAAAACCCAGGATGTTCTTGATGACGACGATCATCACGAGGCCTATGATGATGGCCAGCAGGACCTGCCCGGGGTCAGCCTCTCGCAAGGTCTTCCTCAGACCCTCCACCAGGTCTCCTGCTGCGTCCACGGCTCCACCCGGATCCACGGATACTATCTCGGATCCCAGTCTGCTGAATGCATTCCCCGTGTTCTCCCTCAGGAGGGGGATCAGGTCGCCTGTCTCCCGTGGTTGCTCATCAGAAGTGAGCACATCGTCGAAAAGAGGGAGTATCATTCCCAGGGAGGCGCCGCTGAACAGAGCGAAGAATAGCATGCAGAGCATCGCCCCGGTCATCCACTTCCAGTAGGGCTTCACAAAGGAGAGTATTCGACGGACTGTGCTTCTGCTCTTTCTCATGGCTCTTTTCTTTTTCATGGTAGACACTATCTTTGCTACAAACACTGTTCAGGTCAAGTAATTCGGGACTGGAACAAAATACACCCCTCAGGGTATATTACATGAAATGAGTGCGACACCCATGCTGAAAGGTGTTCGGATTTGACTGGCAGGATCATTACTTCCAAGCGTACGCAGAAGGACCCCAGGTCTGATTCGCAGCTTATGGTCGACCTCTGCGGCGGCGATGAAGAAGCATTCTCCGAGATCATCAGGCGCTTTCAGGCTCCAATATATTCCCTTCTCATAAGAATGCTGGGAAACGAGGAGGACGCCCAGGAAATGCTTCAGCTGACCTTCTGCAGGGTCTACAGGTACCGTGATAAGTTCGATCCGGACAGGAAGCTGGTGAACTGGATATTCACCATAGCCAGCAATCTCGCGAAGAAGGAATGGCGCAGGAGGTCCAGGTGGATAAGCGTCCCGCTGGAGCATGTCAACCTTACCAGCTCAGGCAAGACCGCGCCCCATTACAACGCAGGCAGGGTCGAGCTGAGGGCATCCATAGAGGAGGCGGTGGACAGGCTTCCCCCTCACTACCGCGAACCTTTCATACTCAGGGAGCAGGACCAGATGTCCTACGAGGACATCGCCGACATACTGGGAATAAGGCTGGGAACTGTAAAATCAAGGATAAACAGGGCAAGGGCCAGGCTCCGTGAGCTTCTGGACGATGTATGGGAAGAGTGGAAATGATCTGCTCGAAGGCACAGATGATAATTAGCCTTGTGCTCGACGGTGAGGCCACCAGGCAGCAGAAGAGACTCCTGGATTTCCACCTGATGGGATGCAGTTCCTGCCGAAGAACGATGGAGATGTCCATGGACATTTCGAGAATTGCAAGGGACCTCCCTTCACCTGTGCCGCCGGACGACCTCGAGAGCCGGGTTCGCCGGATGCTGAGTAACGGGTCGGACCGGAACCTGACTGCAGGAAGGAAGCGCAGCGCCATGCTCACCCTTCCAGCAGCTGCGGCCATACTCATACTTGCCATAACACTTCTGCCCCTGTCTACCCCGGGAGAATCCCTCAGCGACAGCACCGTCGCCGGGATGACATCCTACCAGTCGAAGGACATCGGGATGCAGCCATATTCAAAATCAGGCATCAGGACCGCTCCGCTTTCGGAATACACAAGGCAGGCAAGCCTTATTTCCTTCTGAGGGATCATGATCCTTCTTCTTCTGATCACTTCCCTGGCATCGGCGGTCCCCGCCAGCATCACCGAAAATGTTCATACCGTAAGGGTCGGCACCACTCCGGGGGGCATCGAGCTGTGCACAGCCGTGTCAATATCCCCGAGGCATGCCGTGGCTCTCTGTCTCTTCTCACCCAGCGACAGTGTCTCGGTCGAGACATCCTTCGGCATAGCTTTTCCAGATTCCATGGTGATCTCCCCGGACCTTGGTCTCGTAGTGATGAGCTTCGACGATCAGGTCTTCGAAAGTTTTCAGGAACCCTCCAGCATAATACCGGACATAGGGGAGGAGATCACCATCGTGGGCCAGGGGCTCAGCGGGATAATAGAGGTCAAGGGCAGAGCCATTGAGCGTTACCCGGACGGTTCCTTCCTGGTGTCTGCGGAGCTGAGGGACGGTCTTATGGGAGCCGCTGTCTTCAGCGGCAGTGGAGCTTTCCTGGGAATGATCACAGGTATAATCAGGCCTTCGCAACAGTTCCCGGAGGATACCGGAAGGGATTACCTCGTGCTCTATCCAGGTCAGATCTGGTACATGTGGGCCAGGCTTGTGGTCCTGGAACGGGATTTCTCCGAGTACTCCTTCGGGGTCACCGCTTTGTCCAACATCTCTCTGACAACATCAAGGTCCTCCGGGATACAGGTAATCTCGGTGATAACGGGAAGTGTGGCCTGGAATTGCGGTCTCCGCCCCGGTGACCTCATCACGCATATCGACGGTACCCCCGTGTACCATCCCGAAACACTTAGGGGTCTCCTTGTGCTCTCGGAGGACACACTGAATGTTTTGGTGGAGAGAAGCAACTACTTCAGGGAACTGCTGATCCCGCCCTTCCAGTGATCTCCGGGTTCGTCCTACTTCACAAGTATGTAGACCCTGCGCTCATCAGCCGAACACAGCACGACCCTGGCGCCGTCGGGCGAGATATCAATGCTCGAAGGCAGTCCGTACTGCTGACTGCGCAGTTCGATCTGCCCGCTTTCAGCGACCACCAGAAGACCGCTTCCAGCGCAGGTTGCGTAGGCGAAACAGCCATCCGGCATCGATGCCGCCGCCATGGGCGTCTCGGGAAAGGTGGTCATCCTGTAGAGCTTGCAGTCGCTTGTCCTGATGAACCACAGCTCGTTGCTGCCGTTCACGATTGCACAGACATACCCCGATGGTCCGGGAAACAGGTCTATCACATCCCCTGGAACGGATACCCGCCCGATCTCCGTCCAGTTACCGGTCTCGTATCCGGCTATGACACCTTCCGAGCCCAGTGCAGCG
>CAZXEF010000257.1:0-3166 GCA_964639605.1 uncultured bacterium
TTGACATCGAAAGGAATATGGCGTCGAAAGCTGCTATGGTGGCCATGCCCACGGCCATGCGGACCGCATTTATGTCGTTTGTGGCGTGTGCCATGATATCGCCTACCTTGGTCTGGTCGTAGTACTGGGGCGAGAGTGTCTGGAGATGGTCGTACAGCTCCTGCCTCAGGTTCCTGTCGATACGGAAGCTGGAGCCGATCACCAGGTACCGCCAGAAGAACCTGAAGAAACCCATGATGAGGTAGAGGCCCAGGATCGCAAGGCCCATATGGAGAAGGAGCGACCTCGTGGCCATGCCGCTGGCCAGACTGTCAATGGTCTTCTGGAAAACCTGTGGCACGATCAGCTGCATGGCGTCCACGATGACCAGTGTCACCAGCCCCAGCCCCACAGCCTTCTTGTGCTTGAGTATCCTCAGCAGAAGCAGCCGAAGGCTGGACTTGCTCACAGTTTTCTCCCTGGGAGCTCTCTTCAAGTCAATCCCTTCATCACGCCCCTGCCGGCGGTCCGAGCATGTACCGCTACGGACCGGTGGGGATCACTCGTAATAATCCTCTTCTGTGGTCAGAATGGTGTAGTCCAGGAGTTCCATCTTCTGCAGCTCTGGATCGAGGGACCAACCCTCCTCGGTGGGTATGACCGTCACCGAGACCGGCAGGCCGTACTGCGGAACCAGCTCCCTTGCCAGGTCACCCACAAGAGCGTAGCGCTCCCCTGTCTGGAAATCCTCGAAGACAACGGTCTCGGAACGGGTGCCAACGGCCATGACCTGTGTGGAGCCGGTGAGCTGGAAATAGTCCTCCTGAATTCTATGAGTGGGGCCGCAGGCAGAAATGAGGACTATCGTGAGTGCAACGCATCGCTTCATAGTGCTCTCCTTAGTTCAGGGGCCACGGCCGAAGGCTGTCCGGGGACACTGATGTCGTGTCGGCAATGATCCCCCAGCCCCCTTCACCGACCCATCTTTCCAGTACAGCGCTCAGTTCCTCCGATGTGATGTCCGAGGTGTTCTCAACCTCGGTGAAGGCGTTCCGCCAGTCCCCTGTGCTTATCTGGTAGCTTCCCATCATCCAGCACTGGTCAGCCTTGCTGGCGGCGGTCATTCTCATCCTCGTAAGTGACTTCTCTACGGTTCCCTCGACCAGGCCCTCGTCAACAGGATACTCTATCATTCCCCTCAGGACACCGGCCATCAGCGAGCAGGCTCTCACGGGTTCCGGCGTGCTTACGTACATGTAGCCCCAGTTCTCCCTGTAAGTGGTAGCTCCAGCATATGTTGCGTAGGTAAGAGCATTGTCGGTCCTCAGCACCTGCCATAGCAGGTCGTCGATCACAGTAAGTGCCATGCGGAACGGGAGCAGGTCCGGATGACCCTGGGGAGGGGCGTTGAATTTCACCACGACGTAGGCTGTGGGAACCTCTCTGTGCTGGATCACCAGGGTGTCCGCATTGACGGTGAAGGGCTCCACCGGAGGATACTCCTGACCACCCGCGGGAATATCCCCGAAAGCTGCTTCGAGTATTCCCCTTAGCTCTTCCGGTCCAGTGGGACCTGCGTGGGTTATAAGGAGATTACCGGCTCTGATCCTGGTATCGAGCATCACCCGCACATCATCTTCAGTGAAGGCGGAAACCGTTTCCTCCGTTCCGTCAGGAAGCTTCCTGTACGTGTGTCCGGGCATGAACGCATCGTTGGCCACTAGCCAGACCCAGCTGTCAGGGTCGCTCCGCTTGTCCTGAAGGTCCTGAACGGTGCTGATCCTTACCTGCTCGAAGGCCTGCGGGTCCAGCTCCGGATTCAGCAGACAGTCACCGAATGCTACCAGGAGCGGTGACAGGTCTTCGGAGATGCACTTCAGGTGATATCGGCTGTAATCGTAGTTGAAGCTGCTGGTCCACTGGGCCTGTGTCCTGTCCATGAGGTCCCGCCAGACCGGACCCGGGTAATCCGCTGAACCCATAACGGCGCATTCCAGTGCAAATCTCTCCAGGCCCTGAGTCTCTTCGGTCAGGGCACTGGAGCCTCCGATTATGAAAAGGGAGACACCTTCTATCTCGTTGTTGTCAACTGTTCTCGATATCACAGGTATCCCGTTGGACAGCGTGAACTCGCTGACACCCGGCGGAACCTGGGCCGTGGACACCGCCGATATCGAAACAGCCAGGAATAGCAGTTCTTTTTTCATTGCCGGCTGACCTCCCCCACGAGGGGCATCATCACGAAGGCCGCCCTGGGCCTGTCCGTTATCCATTCATCAAGGAAGACATCTATGTCTTCCCTCTCCACAGCACTCAGGCTGTCCAGATAGGTTGCGTAATAATCCAGGCTGCCGGCCACCACCCACCAGAAGGGAATTGACCCGACGGCGACATCGTACGATGTCTCCTCAGCCAGTATCCTGTGACGGTAGAGTTCGTCCTTGGCCAGCTGGATCCCTTCCTGATCGTAGTAATCGATGTCCTGCAACTGCTCGATCTCATCAAGCAGAAGCTCGAGCCCCTCCTCCGCCCTGTCAGGGGGTATGAGGCCGGCGAAGGTGATGGAGGGTCCGAACCTCTGGGTGTAATAGGAGCCGTAGATGTTTATGAAGGGCCCGTTGGTTACAAGGTCAGTATAGAACTCCCTGCTCATGAGCGCCAGGTACGAACCCCATACATCAGCCGGATAGCTGTCTCCAGGTTCGGTGGAAATTGAAGGTCCCTCGAATACTACTGAAACGTATCCGGCCCCTGTGGGGCTGTCCACATAGACAGTGGTGTCCCGATCGATGCTGATGGACATGGACAGGCTGTCGTAGTTGCTCCTGCCTCCGTACTCCCAGCCGGAGAACTTCTCCTCGGCCATCCTGAATGCTTCATCGTAATCCACATCACCCGCTATTATGAGTGCTGAGTTGTCCGGAGTGTAGTAGATGTGCTGGAAATCGTGCATGGCCGGTGGAGAGGCAGCCTCTATGACCTCGGGCAAGCCTATGGCGCTGATCCTCCAGGGAGCATCGGAGTAAAGGACCTCCTGATTTGCCATGGTGAGGTTGTAGAAGGGGCTGCTAATTCCTCTCTGATACTCGTTCATTATCACTTCCCTCTCCCGCTCCATCTCATTAATATCGAAGAGCGGAGAGGTAATGGCATCGAACATGAACACCATCCCATGTTCGAACTCATC
>CAZXEF010000258.1:0-3154 GCA_964639605.1 uncultured bacterium
TGTCTCTGGCCGTTCTGACATCGTAGGCGGAGTATTCCCTGTCACATCCGGCCACCTCGATGAGGGTCGAAGGACAAGATGTCCCAGGATGAATAGCCAGCTCAGAAGACATGACCCGTGTCATCGACTCCTCTGCAGCAGACACGGATCCGCTCTCCAGGCTGATCGATGATACTGTGCACCCCTCTCCGAGGTCTATAACCACCGCCTCCGCCCCCGGAGAAGGACGGTAGCATGTCACGGTGGAACCGTCAGTCAGGCAATCGGGATTCCCAAAGAGATGCGCAACTGCGTCCGTGATATTGAGCGGGGTCGATGCTGATGTTTCCGACGCTCTTCTTTCGGTCCGAGAGGAGGTCTCCGAGGAGGCCTGTCCGGCCCTGTCCTCGGTCACAGAAGATACTCCCGCACCAGCCTGTACTTCCGAGACAGAACAACCTAGTGACCTGCCCACGGATATCCGGTCCACGCTTTATGTTAGTGTGGTGACCTGATTAAGGAGGCGCTAAATGGGCAGGATTCGATACACGACAGAGCAGATCATTCGCAAGCTGAGGGAAGCAGAGGTAGATATCTCCAACGGTTCGACGGTGGCCCAGGCAGTCCGCAAGATAGGTGTGACAGAGCAGACCTACTACAGATGGAGGCGGGAGTACGGTGGACTCAGGCTGGACCAGGCTAAGCGACTGAAGGAACTTGAGCGTGAGAACACCCGTCTAAAGAAGCTTGTTGCCGACCAGGCACTTGATATAGCCATCCTCAAGGAAGTAGCCGACCCAAAATTCTGAGCCCGGTCAAGAGACGCCGGGCAGTCGACATGGTGGTCGATAAGCTGGGAGTATCAGAGCGGAGGGCCTGCCGGGTACTCGATCAGAACAGGTCAGTTCAGCGATATCAACCACGGATAAGTCCGTTCCATCAGGCTCTTGTACAGAGGGTCATCGATCTTGCCACTGAGTACGGCAGGTACGGCTACAGGCGGATCACGGAGCTTCTAAACAGAGAGGGATGGCCAGTGAGTCACCGGAGGGTCGAGCGGATCTGGAGAGAAGAGGGTCTCAAGGTGCCCAGGAGGCAGCCGAAGAGAAGGAGGCTGTGGCTGAACGATGGTTCGTGCATGCGTCTCCGACCCGCTCACAGGGACCATGTATGGAGCTACGACTTCGTAGAGGACAGAACCCATGACGGCAGGAAGCTGAAGATGCTGACCATGGTGGACGAGTACACCAGGGAATGTCTTACCATAGATGTGGAGAGAAGGATAAGGTCGGATGACGTCATCTATAGGCTTGAGAAGCTCTTCGTCCTGAGAGGGTTGCCTGATCACATAATGTCGGACAACGGATCAGAGTTCACATCCAAGGCTGTACGGGGGTGGTTACGGGACCTTGGAGTGAAGACACTGTTCATCGAGCCTGGTTCACCCTGGGAGAATGGTTACATAGAGTCCTTCAACGGCAAGTTCAGGGACGAGTTGCTGAACTGCGAGATCTTCGATACACTGACAGAGGCAAAGGTACTTGTCGAGATGTGGAGACAGGAGTACAACCGCTTCAGGCCGCACAGCTCGCTTGACTATAGACCTCCGGCTCCTGAGACGAAAAGAGACCTTGACCCAAGGGCATGGAACCGTGCAATATACACAAGTGAGTCGCTCCTGAAACTAACTCAAGGAGTGGTATGAAAACCCGTGGGCATGTCACACCAGCCATAATCTTCATGATTATTCACATCAGTACCTTCAGTAGTTACTGCTAACCACTGATCAAAGCCCTTGGTTACATCTAAATAGATTTCAGAAATTACCACATTTGGCTCATCCGGGGCAGAAACATCATCATATCCATAAACGCAGCGAACCTGATCACATCCGGTTGTTTCATGCTGAATGTCGATTCCAGTATGAAAAATACTGACATTAGGATCACCATAACTGTTCATCAAGGTCTTAGTCGTTTCCATATCCTCAAGGAAATATCCAACTGGCCATGGCACTATCGTCGGATCATTAGCGCTGGGAATTGAAACAAATGCAAGTGATAGCAGTATTGTAATTTGCATATACATTTTCATCCTCATCACCTGCCTTCAATACGAAGAGCTACGAAGGGAAGGTTGTACATGTCTGGAGAGCCGATGAATTCAGACGGAGCACCATGTGCCGCCTGCGGTGGATTGATTATGAGATAATGCCCGTTCGGTGAAACATCAATCTGATAGGGAAATGTTCTTCCATGAACGTTGACTGTATCAGACCAGATCTGTCTGTCACCTATATAGGCGTACAAGTCAAATTGATAGTTGAACTGCGGACGATACTCTCTTCTTATTCCAAGAGTCGTACAGATACGATCATTAGAACAACAGATATGCGTTCTTGTATGACGGTCATCTTCGTTAGGCAGAGTCTCGGAGAACATGATCTCGCTATCCCTTTCAAGATCATATATCCTCCCGGTTGTTGAACCACCAATACACAAGTATTCCCCATCAGGAGAAAAGATGAATTCTGAAGCATTTTGGTCGTAATGCTCCGGTTTTGGGAGTATTCTTGATGATCTATCGTAGGTATCAACAAATATGACATTCGTTCCTCTTGCAGCATGGCATATATAATGACCATCTGGTGAGATAGCAGGTCTCCATGACCAATCCAGTGGAATCGGTGGTATTATTGTTCCCTGAGAATTCCCTTCACTATCAAAAAGGTAGATAGGCACTACACTATTTGATCTTCTATCAGATGGAAGGTTATCTCTTCTAATACAGAAGAATGCTATTACAATTCCATCTGGTGATACCAACGCATCATATGAACCTACTGAATCAAGGGGAACTTCCTTGAAGGAACCATCTGGATACATCAAGCATGCATAGGGCTGATTAAACGGATGATAGATCCCGTTGCCACCACTGCATACTACACCAATACTGGCATCTCTTGATAAAGATATCAATGATGAAATCGCTAGAGCGATATTCCCCACTCTATACCCATATACATCATACAGATGACCTATATCCCAGGCATCCAATTCAGCCGGACGATGAGTACCTTCAGGTACATTCCAACCTGCAGGATCCACTATCATATGCTCCCGCCAGTAGTATTCTCCAGGAAATACAGCATCAGCATCAATGTGTACTGGATTGT
>CAZXEF010000259.1:0-3114 GCA_964639605.1 uncultured bacterium
GGACGGTCTCGGCCCTGGACCTTGCAGGCAGACCGGATGAGGCTCTTCTTTTCCTTTCAGGGCAGGAGCCCTGCCTGTCAGGATGGCTTGCATGGGAGGCGGACTCCCTGTATACGAATACGACGGTGGAACTTCCGGAAGATCCGTCTCCCGGACAAATCTTCGGCATGGCTCTGGCATCTCCTCCCGGTAGTCTGACAAGGGACGAGATGGGGAGGCTGGCTGAGTACGCCTCCCTGTTCCCTTCACTTCGAACCGTCCTCCTGAGAGAGCTTCGACTTACTGAAGATCCCGCGGGTACATGGAGGCTGGAGCTGCTCGCAAGTATGGAACCGTGCGAGGGCAGGGACCTTCTCCTTGGGGAGCTTCGGGCCGCTGCCGATTCAGGTTCGCTGCAGTACTGGCTGGACCAGTTGAAGGGTCCGGCTCCCCTTGCCAGGGTGGCGGCAGAGGAACTGCTGCAGAGGTTTGCCGGAACGTACACCCCCGGCTGGGATGCCGTGGACCGCCTGGTCTCGCTTGGTGAGACTGAGCTTGCCATGGAGTACTCGGCCGGAGGTGATCCCTATCATCGCTCGGGCAGCGAGATGGCGTTGTCGCTTCAGGAGAAGCGGTACGAAGACCTGCTTCGGGTCTGCCAGGCAGTGGGAGCCCAGGCTCCCGATTCCCTCAGGGCCAGGGCCGCCCTGTTCAGGGCCCACGCCCTCAGGGGTGCAGGGAACAGCGGCAGCGTCTACTACGGCGCCTACCTGGATTTTGCCCGGGACCATCCGTGGCATCCTCAGGCCAGGGAGATGGCCTACAACGTCGGCAAGTACCATGACTGCGAGCAGGAATGGAACACGGCTGCCGAGGCCTACATGGTATCCCTGGCTTGTTCCGGCTCCTTCGAGGGGGATGAGAGGGCGCACTGGAGGGGAGGTTTCTGCCTCTACATGTCGGGCAGGCAGGCCGAGGCGGATTCACTCTGGACACTGGGCTGTGAAACATGGCCCTCGGGCTACTGGAGGGACGAGATGCTCTTCTTCCGTGCCAGGCTGGCCGGGGAGAGAGGGATGACGGCAGAGCGGGATTCGCTCCTGGACCTGGTCCGGACCCGGCATCCGTGGGAGTTCTACGGGATGCTGGCGGCAAGAAGGCTCGGTGTATCCGACACAATGGACTTCGCGGTATTCGAGATCCGTCTCATGACCGACCCGGTGTGCTCACTGGCAGTTGCCATGACCTCCAGGGGATACGGTTCTGCGGCAGCTGAAATGCTTCGATCGGGGTCGGACGATTCCATGGGGAGCAGGGCCGCGGCACTTTCGCTGATGGGCAGGCATGGAAGCGCCCTGACGATGCTCAGGATACTTGATTCGAGACTCAGGGAGGAGGGAAGGATGCTTCCTGATTCACTTCTCTGCCTCTACTTTCCCTCGCCCTACCGGGGCCTCGCCGATGCTGCCACGGATACCCTCATGCTTGAGAGCAGCATGCTGCAGGGGATAATGAGGGAGGAAAGCTATTTCGACCGTCGTGTGGTCTCCAGCGCCGGCGCCAGGGGCGTCGTCCAGCTGATGCCCTCCACGGCCTCTGATGTGGCCAGGTGGTACGGGCTGCCCTTACTCACCGAAGAGGAGTTCTTCGATCCCGCCGCCTCGGTGCCTTACGGGGCCATTTATATAGACAGGCAGTACCGAAGTTTCCAGGGTCAGCAGCCCCTGTTCCTGGCAGCCTACAACGCCGGACCAGGCAACGCCGACAGATGGGTGGGGATGCACGGATGGAACCCTGCCGACCCGGAGATGTATATTGAGCAGATAACGTACAGGGAAACTCGTGTTTATGTTAAGAAAGTGCTGAGATCGGCCTGGATATACGAAAGGCGATGAATCATGAGCTTACTGATGACACTTGTCCTCTTTGGATGGTTCGCTGAGCCCCAGTACCCCACCACCCTGGTCTACCCGCCCTTCGGTCACTGCATGGGCATCTACAGGGCCGGTACCGAACAGCTGGCGATGCTCCTGGGGGGGTTTGTGAGATTTGATGACCCTCAGAGCCTGGCATGCGTCAAGCTGGATTCATGGGACGACCCCGGAACATCCGATGACGATGAGCTTGCCGTGTACGGCGTGAACTCCGGCAGCGGCCATATAATTTACAACGCCGATATGTACACCCTGGGCCTCTACGGTGGTACCGGTCCCGGTGCGGACCAACTCTCCTCCCCCCACGGCATCGCGGTCGATCCCTTCGGCCTCGTGCTGGTGGCGGACACAGGCAATGGAAGGGTAGTGATACTGAAGCGCAGCGGCTCCAGGCTCCTCTCCCGCGGAACACTGCGGGCCGAGTTCGTCGAGCCCTGGGATGTGGCCCTGGACGGTTCAGGACGCATATACGTCACCGACCGTGCCGGCGGGCTCGTCTACCTTTTCGATTCAATCTCGGATTCCCTTCCCGAGACGGTTGAAGTGGACTCTCCCTCCGGCATCGATGCAGTAGGAGGGGAAAGATGGTTCCACGAGGAGGACGAGGAGTTCGTGGTCGTGGTGGCAGAGGACGCATCCAGTCTTCTTAAGCTGGAAGATGGCAGAGTGACGGGAAGGATCTCCGTCTCGGACATGGGCGGTCAGATGCTCAACTACCCCGCCATCGATTTCTGGGGGAACGTCTGGGTCACAGACAGTATTGCCTGCTGCATCCACAAGCTTACCGACGATCTCGAGTATCTCACCAGCTTCGGAACGCCTGGTCACGGCGACCGGGAATTCTGGTACCCCACCGGCATTACCATATGGAAGAGGTACGGGCAGGTGTTCGTGGCGGAACGGGAGGGGGCGAGGTACTTCTGGATAGGGGTCGACCTGGTGGATCTGTCGGTAAGGGGCCTGCCCAGGGGGCTGGAACTCAGCGGCACCCTCACCGAGGATGCCCTGATACAGGGCCTAATCTACGGACCTGGTGGGGATGTCGTCCACAGGCTGGCCGAGGGAAGGTACAATGCCGGTCCGCTTGAGCTGGAGTGGGATGGCTGTACCGACCGGGGCATCCCGGTACAAGGGGGGGACTTCACTATGGAGATGGTTCTTCAGCCGGTCTATTCAAGCAAGGGATACTTCAGCAAGACCA
>CAZXEF010000260.1:0-3107 GCA_964639605.1 uncultured bacterium
ATCCTTCCTCGACCTGCTTCTGCAACTGGTTCGGAGGAGGCCCCTTCAATACGGACGGCATGGATGTATTCACGGTGGACACCGGAGAATACTACCTTCTGGAACCGGTAAGCGGGAAGGGACAGGAATTCATCGGTCGGATGACGTGTCTTGCTCCTGCAGGGGAAGAGGAACAGAACCTTGTATCCACCATGGCAGGTGAAGCCGCTTCCAGGATGCTTGATGAGGAAGATCTGAAGGAGATCGGCAGGAAGCTTTCCGATATCTTCGATGAGCCGGTTTGGGGCGAGATAAGCGCCAAATGCGTCAACTGCGGAGCGTGCACGTTCATCTGTCCGACCTGTCACTGTTTTGATATCCAGGATGAGAGCAGGGGATCCGAAGGCCGGAGGATCCGCATCTGGGATTCATGCATGTTCCCTATCTTCACAAAGGAAGCGTCAGGCCATAATCCGAGATCCCTCTCAAAGGAACGGGTCAGGCAGAGGATCATGCACAAGTACAGCTATGCTCTCGAGAATTACGGAGAATTTCTCTGCACCGGATGCGGAAGGTGTGTTTCTGTATGTCCCGTGAACCTTGATGTAAGGGATGTATTGAGAAAGCTTCTGGATTACCGGACCGAAGGAAAATGCAATGGATAATACCTACGTTCCGATACGGATGAGAGTGGAAAAGATAACGGTCGAGGATCCTGAGCGGAATCTGAGAACGTACGATCTGGCCTTTGAGGATGAGGAAGCCGGAAAACGATTCAGCTATCTTCCCGGGCAGTTCTGCGAAATGTCCATCCTCGGAAAGGGTGAATCGCCCTTCGGTATAGCCTCTTCACCCTCGGAAGGGGATATCCTGAAATTCACCGTCAACAGGGCCGGTTCGGTGACCGGTGAGATCCATTATCTGAGAGAAGGGGACGCAGTAGGCATCAGGGGACCCCTTGGAAACTGGTACCCCGTTGAAAAGCTCAAGGGGATGAATGTCCTGATAATCGGTGGAGGTTTCGCCTTTACCACACTGCGTTCCCTTCTTGTCTACCTTCTTGACTCCAGGGGCGATTACGGGGACATCACCGTCATCTACGGGGCCCGGAATCCTGACCTGTTCATATACAAGAGCGAAATAGAGGAATGGAGAACCAGAGAGGATATAGAGCTGCACCTTACCATCGACAGTCCGGCGCCCGGCTGGAGCGGCAGAACCGGATTCGTACCTTCCGTAACACGTGAACTGGCGCCCGGGCAGGAGAATGCGATGGCTGTAGTGTGCGGTCCGCCCATCATGATAAAGTTCACGCTTCCGGTACTGACGGAACTGGGATTTCCCGATGAGCGGATATACACTTCTCTGGAGCGTCGAATGAAATGCGGCATAGGCAAATGCGGCAGATGCAATATCGGTTCCCGCTACGTCTGTATTGACGGCCCGGTGTTCTCCCTAGCCCAGCTGAGGAGCATACCGGAGGCATTTTAGATGGAGATAGCCTGATGGACAAGATAATAATCGCTGAAAAAGACCCCGACTTCAAGAACGATATAGCTTCCCAGCCGGGTGCAGAATCCTTCATGCGCTGTTTCACATGCG
Organism: uncultured bacterium; assembly: GCA_964639605.1. GTDB lineage: Bacteria > Fermentibacterota > Fermentibacteria > Fermentibacterales > JCC-6 > Aegiribacteria. The sequence goes on from CAZXEF010000260.1 coordinate 1,582, forward strand.
GCACATGCACGGCCTCGTGCCCGGTAGCCGAAGTGAATGACCAGTACGATCCCAGGAAGATCATAAGGATGTCCATTCTCGGCATGCGGGACGAGGTCCTTTCATCGGACATCCTCTGGATGTGTTCGCGGTGCTACACATGCCATGCCCTGTGCCCCCAGAACGTGAAGTTCACCGATGTCATCAGCATTCTGCGGGATATGGCCGTCAAGGAAGGTTACGTACCTGCGGAAAGGCTGGATGAGGCAAGGGAGCTTGACAGGATCATCCAGGATATCAGATGCAGGATCATCGAGAACAAGCTTCATCCCGACGAGGAACTCGGAAAAGAGATACTGAAAATGGTCGAGGATGAGGTCGGCGAAAAATGGTAGAACATGACTGAAGAGAGAATACGATCGTTCGATGACCTGAAGACAAACGTGATCTCTGCCGGGATCTGCGGGAAGTGCGGCGGATGTGTCTCCGTATGTTCGGCTAACATGATAAGGGCTCTGAAACTTGATGAGAACGGCTTCCCGACGTACGCGGAGAAGGATAAATGTCTTGAATGCGGCCTGTGCTACATAATCTGTCCCCAGACTCACTGCGTAAGGGATGAAGTAAGGGCCAGGTTCAAGTGGGAGCCTCCTATCGGCAGCTACTCCGATGTCATCTCTGCACAGTCAACCGATCGGCAGATACTCGATGTCGCCACGGACGGCGGGGTCGTAACCGCGCTGCTTGTCCATATGCTGGAATCCGGGTTCATCGACGGGGCAGTTGTCTCCAAAAGCAGGGACGGTTTCAGCCGGGAGCCGATCGTGGCGGTCTCGAGAGAAGAGTTGATATCGGCAGCGGGCTCCCATTTCGGGGAGCTCCCCCATCTCGAGGAACTGGGGGACAGGTATACCAATTACGTCTCTGTTGTGAGATACGCCACCAGAGCCGCTCCACGGAAGCTGAACAGACTGGCGGTGGTGGGGACTCCATGTCAGATAACGGCCATTCGCAACATGCAGGCCCTTGCCATGATGCCCTCGGACATAATGACTTTCACCATCGGTCTTTTCTGCATGCAGTGCTTCGATCTGAGGAAACTTCTCGAAAAGGACTTTCTCAGCAGAAGGAACATCAGTCTCGATGACATACTCGGGATGAACATAAAGGATGAATTCATTCTGACCCTGCATTCAGGAATAAACGTCCGAATTCCAATGAGGGAGATCGAGGAGATAGCCAGGCCCGCATGCCTCAAATGCCAGGACTTCTCCAATGATTTCGCCGATATCTCGGTGGGTGGACTCGGCTCACCTGATAAGCACACCACGGTGATGATACGGACCATCAAGGGTAAAATGATGATGGCGGATGCCTTGGCCGGCGGCGTCATTCGGAAGACGGGTGAAGGTTCCTCTGAAAAAGCAGGACCGGGCTATCGCGAGATGGTATCACTGGTAAAAGAATTCGCGGAGAGGAAAAAGGCCAGGGGAGCCCGTTACAGGAGTACACTGGTAGGAGAGAATGACTGATTTGAAGAAGAAAGA
>CAZXEF010000261.1:0-3098 GCA_964639605.1 uncultured bacterium
GGAAGTTGCGAGTTCGAGTCTCGTCCGGACCGCCATCATTATAGAGGAACCCCCTTTTCGGGGGTTTTCCTTGTTCTCTGGAATGTATCTGCATCAATGAAGAAAATGTTCAATCATAGACTCAGAACCAACCTCTTTGCTGATCGATATAGAAGTACTCACTCCATCCATAGTTGCCGTCGCTATCCACAATTTTCAGACGTAGATTTTCTCCTATCCAATCTTTTTCATAAGACTTTCCATAGATGAAGAATCCGTCATTCTGAATACCTGCTGCCAGAGTAGATAGGAACTCAAGAGACCCGCTGGTACCAGCAACTCTGTAAAGCTTGAAAGTAACTTCTGTGCCTGATGATGGTCTCGGCTCGATTTCTATTCCAAATAAACTGATTCTAATATCCGGATTCGAAAGAGAGCACCATTCGATTTCCATTGTGGAATTCAATGGTAACAGATAGGGTTCTGGTTTGAGAATCTTGATGGTTTGTCCGTATATGCCGAAAAATTTACTGAAGAATCTATTACCATCAACCTCAAGGCATATCCTGAACCCAAGTCCATTTCCCCATCTAGAGGCTACGGGAATCGTGCATCTCAGACTGGAATCTTCATATACGACGTGAGCTAACGAGATAGTTGTAATTTCCTCATTTCCATGAAATAGACGGACTATCGGTCTGATCGATTCAGCAGATTCACGGCCAAACAATCCATAGGTGATATAGGATATTCGAACATCAAGACTATCCTCTCTCCATACGGTGAACAAGCTAGGATCGACTACCTCAATCCATGGATCAGCGATCATGAATCTATGGCTCCACAATTCAAGACAGCGAGTGTTGTCGACGTTTCCAAATTCGTCGGTCTGGTCCCATAGGATCATTCTGATCTGATATCCAAAACCCGAAGAGCTGTCTGTAAGGTATTCCCTAATATCCTTTCCAGGGTAACTAGCACTCATGAATGAGCCGCCGGACCTAGTTAGCGAATCTATGCATAAGGGAGCCATGCGATCTCTAAGGTTCATCGGTAACAAAGTCTCTACATAGGAACCGTTTCGATATAACTCCATGTTATAGTACCATGTAGGTAATGGTAATGTAATGCGCAATGAGTCGAATAATAGACTCAACCAAGTTTGGTTGAGACTCAATACTGCTCCCTGCCAAGATACTAGCATTGAGTCACCACGATACCACACTGTGAAGATACATGGTTGATTGATATCCGGTTCTGCTAAAGCAAGCTCATATGAGTTGAAAACCCTGTCAGGAATTCGACCCCTATAATCCATATAGTTATCAGGAGTGATCGCGTATTCTACCTCATCGTAACTAATCCCGTTGAACTGGAAAGTGAGTAGTATCGCTAGTAGCAGCATAGATTAACCCCCTGGACTTTCTTTCATCCAAGTATACTCTCAATGGTGAAGGAAGTAACGGATTTTCAGTTTCATGCGCTCGCGCATACTTGTTGAATTTCGAACACTGTCTAGTGTAGTCCGTCAGTTTATATAGAAGCCCCCGTTCAGGGGGCTTTTTCTGTTCGTTTTTCGGTTTTCGGGGTCGGGCGTAACTTCGGGCCACTTACCAAACAAGGAAAATGAAATAAACAATATATGTTATAAGGTATCTTCTTGGTTTTGGTTTTCCGGCAGTTCGAAATGATAGGATTCAGGGTTGTTCATCCATTCAGTGATCTCGTGAATGGGCTCTTGTGAATCCAGCCAGTAATCTGGCAGATAGCCTTCACCCTCATTAAATCCTGGAGCTATGAAAAGCCTATCCGGAACTCCTAACTGTATGAATGAGTTAGGAAGCCAGTAATAGATCGGGTTACCGAAAATACCTATCCCGGCAGAGTTTTCACCTACCCGGACAGCACCTGGAATCGACATCGCATAATCTATGAATGCCTCCCCGGATGATGCTACTCTTCTATCGACAAGGAAAACAGCCTGTCCACTGTAGTCTCCCATCTGTCTTGGAGGAAGACTTTCGTTCCGAATAATCCAGTTCCTAACTGGATTCTCTCTTAGAAGTTCCAGTGTATTTAGTGTGTATCTGATATACTCAACAATGGACTCGGGAGAACCCTCTGCAATGGGGATATTTGCTACGGCTCCTATGGTGGCGGGGGAACACAACATGGCAAAGTTCGTCCTCCACTGGGCAACTCCATTAAGTGACTGGACGAAATACATCGGATAGATACTGTTTCCGCCACTGTTACCTGTAAGGTCAACAATGAACCGGTCCGTTGTCGCCAGGGTATCCCCAACATTAACAAAATCGAGAAGTGTATCTTGATATTCGCTGGAAAAACTCCTTATCCTGATCATCTCGATCCCATTTACCTGCGTTCTGTAGTAGACACCTTCCCTTGAATCGTTGGTCCTTGCTGTCAGGAGGCATTCATGAAGTTGTAGCTTCAGGGTATCGATGCATGATAATCCTGCAGATGAACCGGGATTGGTATTGAACGGGAAAGACGCTTCGGTAATTTCTTCATTCGAGAACACTCCAAGCTGGTACTGTTCAGTGCCATGCCGGGACAGGATCCTGAACAGCCTATCCTCAGGTCCGGTGTAGATCATACCTGGCTCAATAGAATCACATTCGGACTGAATGACCACGTACTGACTGCTTAAGATGCTGTCTCTGTCCTCCCTCTGGGATAATTCGACTATGACGTTGGCGAAGTAAGGATTAGCTCCATGAAAAAAACGGTGAGTTTCATGTCCCTTGACTGAAAGATGGCCGTCCTGTATTCCGCTGAATCCATCTGCGATAGACCTTTCAAAGTCCATTACGGCAATTGAGTTGCCGGATCGCGCCATGGCTTCCAGGGAATCGAATGCGGAATCGAAGTCTATCCCGTTGTTCTTCCAGTATGTGTATCCGCAATAACCGTATTCGATTATGTATCTCAGCAGTTCAACATCTTCCAGAAGCTCTGTGGCGCTGATACTGTCTGGGCAATCACCTTCTGGTCGAGGGGGGATTTCCATAAAGGGAGCGGGTCTGTGAAAATCACTGATATAATCGGCAAGAGGACCGCGTATGGTATCATCAGGGATAGGTTCACATTCATCA
>CAZXEF010000262.1:0-3069 GCA_964639605.1 uncultured bacterium
GCCGGATCATCTCCCCTGTTCCTTCCGAGGGGAGCATCGGTGTGCCGAGGACCAGGAGGTCGACATCCCTCTGATGTTCGCCTTCGGCATTCTTCCAGAACAGCCTTGCACGGCCTTCACTTTCCTCCCAGCGCACGGGACCCGAGTGGGCGATGATCTCAGCCCCTGTACCGTCCCACCGACTGTGGTGGATGTCACTTACCATGTCCGGACAGTATGAATCGTCCAGCAGGACCAAAGGCCGGATGTCCGGGAGCTTCTCATGCAGATAGTGGAGGAATTTCAGGCAGTACATGGTGTTTATAGGAGAATGGAACCCGGTTCCCCCTGCGTGGACCAGGATGGCGGCGGAACAAGGCCGTGTCCCGTCCTTTCTGACTAGTTCGCCCGAAGTCGGCCCGTTTGAGGCGTAGTACCGCTCGAACTCAGGAGCTGAGAACACGGCGGCGCTGCCTTCGGTCTCAAGGGCACTCGATCGTGTACCAAAACCGGTTGCAAGCACGATTTCCGATACGCTGACCTGGATCTCCCTGTCCGAGTCTCCGTAGTCGATGGCTGCAAAGACGCAAGCCTCCGAGCAGAGGCTGCAGTCCTGCTCTCCGGTCCACCTGAGACACGCTTCCCTGTCTATCCATGGCACGTTCGGCAGTGCCCCGGCGCAGGGAACGGAGATGGCTTTCCTTTTCGAGAGGCTCTCCTCGAACTCGTTGTCTACCTCTGCAGGGCATGCTCCCCAGCACTCGGCGCACCCGATGCACGCCTGAGGGTCAACGGACGAAGCCCTCTGCGTCACCCTAACCCTGAAATCCCCACGGAAACCATCGACCGAGACCACATGTCCATTGGTGATGACCTGGATAAGGTCGGTCCTCAGGACTTCCTGCTGCATCGGTGATAGCATGCAGGTGGCGCACTCCATGGCCGGAAAAACATCCTCGCATCGTATGACCCGGCCGCCTATCATCGAGGATTTCTCCACCAGGAACACTTTTCTCTCAGCGGAAGCCAGCATGAGGGAGGCCTTCATCCCGGCTACCCCGGCACCTATCACCAGGATATCTCCGGCCACTAGAGAAGTGTTTCCTTCCCTGCGGGATTCGGCCCCATCTTTCGAACCTTCTCAGTGAACTCCTCGACCACCTTCCGGAACCTGGCTCCTTCGGAGGCTGAAATCCATGAAAGGCGAAGCCTGTCCGCCTCCAGCCCGAGACTCTCCACCACTTTCTTCAGCACTGCGAACCTGCGTCTGGCGTAGTAGTTGCCCTTGTCGTAATGGCAGTCACCGGGGTGGCATCCCGCGATAAGGACACCATCGGCACCCCTCAGGAAAGCATCGGCCACCATCTCTGGATCGACCCTGCTGGAGCACATCACCTTTATGGGAACCAGATTGGACGGCATCTCCAACCTGCTGGTCCCGGCGAGATCGGCGCCGGCATACGAGCACCAGTTGCAGAGGAAGCCGATTATACGGGGTTCGAATTCTTCCATGTAAGCTTTGCCGTTCAGAACTGTATCTGCGCCTTGTGCTTGCCCCCGCCTTCATCCGCGCAGAAGAGAAGGGTTCTTCCGGTCCTCTCGCACCAGGCCTTTATATCGTCAGGGAAAGAGGGGCAGTCCGCAAGGACCTCAAGCATGTCTCCCTCCTGAAGCTCCTTGGCCTTCACTGCTATCTTGAGTATCGGCTGCGGGCACTTCAGCCCAAGCGCGTCCAGTGTATGTGAAGCCACTTTTCTGTCCTCTCCGTTAGAATGAGAATGTTACTTTCGCGTCCTTGATGTCCGCCATGAAGCTGGTAGCTCCGCCTATCTCCAGGTCATCCCTAAGGTCATTCGGGGTTACGTCCTTGGCCTCCAGGGCCAGTTCGCAAAGGATCATCCTCCCACCCAGGGCCTTGACGCCGTTCACCAGCTCCTTCATCGGGGGCATGCCCTTGCCCATGATGCCCTCGAGGTGACCCGGCTTCAGAGCCGGGACCGCTCCCGGTGTGAAGAAGATTATCACATCATCGCCGGATGCTGCCGCGGCAGATCCCAATATGAAGGTGGGATATACGTTTGAGTTCTCGCTTCCGTTGCACACGATGGCTACTTTTCCCATCACGAACTCCTTCCTGTGGTTTCTTTTTTTTCTTCCAGGCGCTTGTTCAGAGCGGTCCTGAAACTGCTTTTCACTTCATCGATGTCGGCTTCAGGCCAGTTGCTCTCCAGGGCATCAAGAACCGCCCTGACGAAGCCGGGCCAGCGCAGGTAGTAGCATCTGTAGGCTCCATCCCGGTCCGCCAGTACCAGACCGGAATTCTTGAGTATGGTCAGGTGCTGCGAAATGTTCGGCTGCCTCACATAGAGTATCTCGTGAATGGCGGTGACGCAGCGGGGGTTCTTGAGGAGTTCCTTAAGGATCATCAGCCTGACGGGGTGGGCCATAGCCTTGAGTATATCTGCGAAGTTCTCCGAAAGAGTGCCATCCGGGCGTTCTGAGGACATGGGTGGCAACTCCTTTGAAGCAGAGACAGTAGAATATTCTAATATTCGAATATGGAATGTTAGTCCAATCAGGAGCTTCTGTCAAGCATCCTAATATTCCCTCAGGAACCTGTGCAGCCCGTCGGGATATGCTCAGGACAGATCGGACGGATCTGCTTCAGCCTTTGCTGCGAAGCATGATGTCGTCCTCCGATATCCTGCTCCTGCGCTGCGCCTTCTCCTCGTACATCAGCGAATCGGCAGAGCTGAGAAGGCTGCCGATCTGGGTCTGGTAGTGAAGCACTGTTGCGTAGAAACCTATGCTGAGGGACAGCCTGAAGGGCAGCGGTTTCGATGATACTAACTCCTCCAGGCGCGAGTCTATCCTTTCCCTTATGGATTCCACGGTGAAACCGTCTGTGTCCAGGAAAAGGACCACGAACTCGTCACCTCCCAGACGGGCTATGATATCCGACTCCCGGAAGCAGCTCCGAAGCAGCCTGGCCGTGGTCTCTATGGCGCTGTCACCGGCTGTGTGCCCCAACTCGTCGTTTATCAGCTTCAGATAGTCGAGGTCGACGTAAAGAAGTCCGATCTCCGGCTG
>CAZXEF010000263.1:0-3012 GCA_964639605.1 uncultured bacterium
CTACGAGATACTCAGTGACCCCGGGAAGAGGCGCAGGTTCGACATGACCGGTTCGGCGGACGGAATGCCTGACATGACCGATATCTTTGGAGGATTCGGTATGGACGACGCTCTCAGAGCGTTCCAGGATATATTCGGCTTCGGCAGGTCGGGGACCACGACTTCCACAGGGGAGGATGCAGTGGTGGATATTGAACTTGACCTGCGGGAAGTTGTCCTGGGGAGCGCAAGGGAGATCTCTGTCACCCGTTACGAGCACTGCAGCGCGTGTGATGGAACCGGCGCCCATCCGGATCACGGCCTTTCCAGGTGTGACCGGTGCGGTGGGCAGGGCAGGATAAGGACCGTCAGAAGGACTCTGCTGGGTGCAATGCAGTCCGTATCAGTATGTCCCGACTGCGGAGGAAGGGGCAGCGTACCGGTAAAGGTCTGTCCCGAATGTGGCGGCACCAGACTTGAATCCAGGGACAGGAAGATATCAGTGGACCTGCCCGCAGGTGTGTCCGAAGGGCATTTCATAAGACTGCGGGGACAGGGTCACTTCCCTCCGGACGATGGTCCTCCAGGGGACATGATACTGAGGGTCAGAAAGGTGGATTACGGCAATTTCCAGAGGGATGGCTACGATCTTCTCTACAGGACCAGGATCTCATTTCCCCAGGCTGCACTTGGTACCAGAATAACCATTCCCCCAGTTGAGGAAGAGGCAACCGAAGTGGACCTCCCGTCAGGTATACAGCCTGGAGAAAGGCTGGTGCTGAAGAGGAAGGGGATCAAGAAGCTCAAGGGTTTCGGCAGGGGAGATCTTGTGGTCATTGCCGATGTATACGTCCCGGAGAAACTGTCCCGCAAGGAGAAGAGCGTTCTCCAGGAACTGGATGGATCGGACCATTTCAAGCCCTCATCATAGCTGCAGAAGGATCGGAACAATGACCGGATCCCTGAAGAGTCTCGAATTCGGAAAGGTCCTCGAAACGATTGCATCCGGAACCCTGAGCGGTTCCGGCAGTGTCGCGGTCAACTCCCTCAGGCCGGGCTGGAATGCAGATGTATCAAAGGAGCTCATGCGGGAGACCCTCTCCGCTTCATCGCTCCTGGAACTGGGGATCGGGTGCCCCTCCGGAATGACCGACGATCTGATGGAGGTCTGCTCCATTCTGGAGGGCGGAGCCCTGGTCCTTGATCCTTCCCAGCTCAGAACCACAGGGGAGGTCCTTGAGGTACGACGGATGTTCCTGGACAGCGTTGCGTCCGCCGAAGAAGGGATAAAGGAGTTTTCCGCGCTTGAGAAGTACATTGATCTCATGGAGCGCGCCCCTGATTCCGGCGGTCACCTGCTCTCCATTACCACTCCCGATGGTGACCTCTCTCAATCAGCTTCCAAGGAGTTCGCCAGACTCCTCAAACAGGTGGAGAGCCTTCGGAAGAAGCTGTCCAGAAGGATCGAGAGCATTCATTCATCACTGTCCGGAGGGAGCGTCCTGCGGGACATGCCGCCCACTCTCAGGGACAGCAGGTACGTACTCCCGGTCATATCATCAAGAAAGGGTGATGTCCGGGGCATAGTGCATGACAGGTCCGAGAGCGGCGAGACTCTGTTCATAGAGCCCGCCGCCCTTGTGGAGGACGGAAATGCCCTTAGAGAGGCATCCCTGGACCTCGACTACGAGAGAAGGCGGATACTCAGGGAAGAAACTCTCCAGCTCAGGCGGAACCTTCCGGCCATGAGGGACTGCGCAGGCGCCATGGCATCCCTGGATGCCGTATTCGCAAGGGCACGGTACCATCTGGAAAACAGGACGGTCTTTCCGGAAGAGGGCAGGCTCTGCCTGGAAGACCTTAAGCACCCTCTCATCCCCCCCGATGAAATGGTGGCGAACACGGTAGAGCTTCCGGAGGACTGGAGGGTCCTCATCGTGAGCGGTCCAAACGCGGGCGGGAAGAGCGTACTGCTGAAGGCGGTGGGTCTTGCCGTGGTGTGCTCCCAGTCCGGCATAGGGTGCCTGGCCGGCGCCGCTTCCACCATGCCCTTCTTCAGCAGGCTTCATGTATCCATCGGAGACCAGCAGTCCATAGCCGATCACCAGAGCACCTATTCCGCCAGACTCCTGGAGCAGCTCAGGATGCTGAGCTCCCCGGGCCCGGGTTCCCTGGCCCTCATCGATGAACCCGCAGCTGGAACGGATCCCCTGACAGGTGCTGCGCTGGCGGCCTCTGTACTGGAACGGCTGGCAGGATCCGGTTGCAGGGTGATAGTGACCACTCACCAGGGGCAGCTAAAAAGTCTGGCCCAGGGGAGGGAGGGTTTCTTCAACGGCTGCATGAACTTCAGGAACGATACACTTGAGCCGGATTACACTTTCGTCCCCGGCATTCCCGGCTCCTCCTTCACGCTGGAGATAGCCGGAAGGATGGCTTTTCCGAAAGAGGTCCTTTCAAGGGCTCAGGAACTGTCGGGCGATTCCTTCCGGCTGGACAGGATGCTGGAGGAGGTCACATCGTCCAGGAAGGAGCTCCATTCGCGCCTGGAGGAGTTGGAACGCCAGCGCAGAGATGACCGGGAAAAGCTGCAACGCGGTATGGAGGAACTGGTAAAGGAGAGGGAGGAGCTTTCGGCCGACAGGGAAATGGTCATGAGGGAGTTCCGTGAACTGGAGCGAAACATCAACTCCAGGGCGGATTCGCTCCTGGCCAGGCTCGCCAGATCGGAATCTGCGGAAGAGAGGCGTGAACTGAGGGAGAGACTGCGGGAGATATCCAGGGAAGCGGGTGCTGGCGTACCGGAATCTGTGATTGACAGTTCCTGCCAGGATGGAGATATAGGAACCGGTGACTGGGTCAGCGTGGAAGGCTGGAGCGGGATCGGAAGAGTGGAGGAAATCGGGGAGGACCACGTGGCCGTGACCATGGGAAACCTGCGATTGAGAAAGGCTCCCGGCGAAGTCAGGAAAGTCCCGCCTCCCGCCGACAGACCCGCGTCAGCCGGGTGGAGCGCGCCCGTGGAAGCTGACA
>CAZXEF010000264.1:0-2979 GCA_964639605.1 uncultured bacterium
TGAGCCTCATCCGAGAACCTGTATCCTGACATCCCTTCTCCTGGGACGGTTGTCGTGGTCCACAAGTACTATCTGCTGCCATGTACCCGTGAGAATCCTTCCGTCGACCACCGGCAGAGTAATGCCCGGTCCCATCAGCGAGGCTCTCATGTGTGAAAATCCGTTGTCATCCCCCCAGGTCTCGGAGTGCCTTGAACGGATGTTCCGGGAGACAAGCTTCTCCAGAAGTTCCCGCATGTCCTCCACAAGAGCGGGTTCGTACTCGATGGTGGTGACCGAAGCCGTTGAGCCCGTGACCGTTACCGTCACGATCCCGTCATCAACTCCTGAATCGCTTACGACGGACTGGACCTCGCTCCCGATATTCACGATGTCGGAGAAGCCCTCCGTGTTGACGGTGATCGTCTTTCCATGGACCTTCATTTCATTCCTCCCCTGTTCGGCGCACCTGGACCGGCGTATTATGAAAACCCTGCCCCTGTTCGTATGATATTCATTCCGACACCAGGGCTCCAGTGTGAACTGAAGAGGTTTTGAAACGGGGGCGGATTGTGGGACTGAGGGTTCTCCTTGACGCTGAATGGCCGGTGGAAAGGCTGCTTTATCTCGAATCGCTTCTGAGGAACGAGGTGACGATCCTCACCGACAGATCGTCCGTCGACTACAATGTCCTGGTTTCAGGAAGGCCTGATGTGGACCTCATCACCGGCTCCACCTGTCTTACCCATCTTCTTCTGCCCTGGGCCGGGCTGCCCCGTCTGACCCGCCTCCTCATGATGGACCACCCGGAGATCTCGGTACACAACATACACCACAATGCCGATTCGGTGGCGGAACTCGCCCTGGGGCTCATGATAGCTGCCGCCAGGCTCATCATCCCCGCCGATAGAGAGCTCAGAAAGGGCGACTGGTCATGGAGGTACCGACAGGAGGGCCGCCTTATCATAAACGGGAGCAGGGTCCTCATCCTTGGCTACGGACATATAGGCAGGAGGGTCGGCAGGGCCTCCACCGCCCTCGGTGCCTCGGTCACGGGATTAAGAAGAAGCACAGCTTCAGAGTCATTTGAAAACGGCGTTCGTCTTATGCCGGCAGGTTCACTCCACAGGCTTCTCCCTGAGACTGATGTACTGGTCCTGTCACTCCCCCTTACCGACGACACTGAGGGCATCGTGGGTGGTGAAGAGCTCGGGCTGCTTCACGAGAGATCCGTACTGGTGAACATAGGCAGGGGCGAGCTTATTGATGAGGATGCTCTCTACAGAAGCCTCTCCAGCGGCTCAATAGGTGCTGCAGGGATAGATGTGTGGTACAGGTACCCGGAATCGGAGGAGGAGAGGACAGCCACAATGCCGTCCCGCCATGATCTTGCCTCACTTGACAATATAGTGATGACGCCGCACATGGGCGGGTGCTTCGGCGCGGAATCCCTGGAGATGGAAAGAGCCCGTCAACTGGCCCGTTCCATCAATGCCCTGGCATCCGGCGGCAGCATGCCCTGCAGAGTGGACCTTTCCGCCGGCTACTGAACAGCTGCCCCTGTATCCTTGAATAGAACCGTCATGGAAGCCCCTGCTATGCAGAGGAGTATTCCCGCCAGCTGCAGCGGGTTGAGTTTCTCCCTCAGCACAAGTACACCGAGGATCACACCCAGTACAGGGGTCAGGCAGAAGGCTATCGTCATCACCGATGAAAGCTGTCCGTGCTTGAGACCTGTGTACAGGAAGATTATTCCCAGGCCTCCGGCAAGTATTCCCCCTCCAGCAGCCACTAGCAATACAGGTCTGGTACCAGCCAGTTTCATCTCGCCCCAGTATGGCCTGGACAGTACCGCCAGCAGCATCAGGCTGAAAACGGTCCTCAGGGTGGTTCCCATCACGGGAGTCAGGTTTCCCAGCCTGACCCCGGTCTTCTCCATCAGAGAGCCCACGGACCAGCAGACCGCCGTGAGCAGTGCATAGAATTCAGCCTGCAATTTTGTTCCCTTCGTTCAAATGCCTATTCGGTCCCGTCGAAACAGTAAGTACAAAGTCTATCACCCGGAAGGCCGATGGCCTCTACCAGGTCTTCCAGCCTCTGGTATGCCAGTGTGGTGAGGCCAAGTCTCTTCCTTATGCTCTCAAGCATCGCGGCGTATTCAGGAGAATCCGGGTCAAGGTAAGCCTCGGGAATCATCTCGGGATCTCCCTCAAGCTCCTGTATAGCCTTTCTCCCCGCAAGGTCAAGCACAGAACGGGACCTTGAGAAATTCAGGTACCTGCATCCGAATACAAGTGGCGGACAGGCTGGTCTCATGTGTATCTCGGAGGCGCCGGAATCGAACAGCCTCTTCACTGTGTCCTTCAGCTGTGTCCCCCTTACTATCGAATCCTCGCAGAATAGAAGCCTCTTGCCATTTATCAGCTCTTGTATAGGGATCAGTTTCATTCTTGCAACAAGGTCCCTCATCTCCTGCCTCTGCGGCATGAAGCTTCTCGGCCAGGTAGGCGTATATTTAACGAAGGGTCGCCTGTAAGGTATCCCAGAATAGTTGGCATAGCCTACGGCATGCCCGGTACCCGAATCAGGTACGCCCGCGACCATGTCAACTTTCACATTGTCTCTCCTGGCCAGACATTCACCGCACCTGTTCCTTGCATCCTCAACGTTCACTCCTTCGTAATTGGAGGCCGGGAAACCGTAATAGACCCAGAGGAAAGCACAAATCCTCATCTTATCGCCGGGCTCCTTCACTGTAGAATACCCTTCATCCGTCAGCAGGACTACCTCACCGGGTCCCAGTTGCTTCTCGAACTGATACTCCAGGTTAGGAAAGGCGCAGGTCTCGAAGGTCACCGCCAACGCCCCTTCCTTCCTCCCTACGGCCACGGGTGTCCGGCCCAGTCTGTCCCTGGAGGCGTATATGCCCTGTTCCGTGAGCAGCAGGATGGAACAGGAACCCTGGATGCTTTCCTGTGCCCTCTGAAGTCCTGCTGAGAA
>CAZXEF010000265.1:0-219 GCA_964639605.1 uncultured bacterium
AACCGTGATCGCCATGATTACGTGAAATCGCTTGACGAGTGGAAGCCCTTCCCCGGTGCCGTCGCTTCCATCGTCAGGCTATACAGGGCCGGGTATCCCGTGGTGGTGATAACCAACCAGTCGGCCATCGGAAGGAAGTACTGCACCGAGTCCCAGGTAAGGGATATCCACAGTCATCTCGCAAAGCTGGTGAAGGACGCCGGCGGCGTCCTGTCGGGA
>CAZXEF010000265.1:229-2957 GCA_964639605.1 uncultured bacterium
CCCATCACCCTGATGACGGCTGTGCCTGCAGGAAGCCTGCGACCGGAATGGTAGACGCTGCCAGGAGTGATCTTAACCTTCCCGCCGGAGGCTACATAGTCGGTGATGCGGAGTCGGACATGGAACTCGGCAGGAGGGCGGGCCTGAAGACCGTACTCGTACTGACCGGCAGGGGAAGCGACCAGTTGGGAATAATGGAGTCCCGGGGGCTCCCACCTCCATGGCGTGTGGCAGGGGACATCACCGAAGCGGTGGAGATCATCATCTCTGACAGCGGCTGAACCCGGTCCGGTTCTCCTGGATTACTGCGGCACAGGGTTCCTGTCGAAGGGATTCATCATCATATTCCGGTCATGAACAGGAATACTCGCGGAAGATCGTTTGTTAGGATACTCAGTCTTGTGCTGCCCTTCGCACTGCCTGCCGGTGTGCTGGTGCTCTGGCTGGCCTCACAGTGCAGGGGTCAGGAAGAGAACCCTCTCCACATAGTCGCCACCATGAACCTCGAGGGAGGTCGCACCACCTCATTCTCCACCATCCTGGAGGACGGCAGCGAGGCGGTCTGGGAATGCTCCCACGGTGCTTTCCTGGAGACCGGGAGCAAGGTTGCGGGGGGAAGGAGCGTCACGTGGCAGCCATCTCCGGGACTGGAGGATTCCGTTTCCATAATAATCACCACTCCCACAGTGACAGACACGATCAGGTTCCTGCCCGTGATACCCGATGTAGTCCCTTCTGTGACGGTATCAGCAGCGTACCACCTCTCGATCCTTGAGAGGGCCAGGAGCATTCAGATAGCGCCGGGGGTATACAGGGCCGTCTCCACCGCCGAAGCTCTCTCCGGTTACGATGGACTGGTCATACTTGTGGTGAAGACACGATGGGATTACAGAGAGGCTTACGGAATGCTTCCCGGTGATACGCTAATACTGAACCTTCCCCTTGGCGGAACGATACAGGCCACAGGTCTGGACAACCTTGAAGACGCCATGGACAACGAGGGGAACATACAGATCGTCTTCGAGGTTATGGAAGACACGCTCACGGCGGAATCCGTCACGCAGGACATCTCATCTGAACCTGAGCAGGTATCCCCTTCTCCTTCCGAAGAACCATAGACCCGCCAGACAGAAGACCCAGAAAGCCGTCATCCATACCTTGAATATCACATCCTCTGTCGCCATCCCTCTCAGAAGAGCAAGCCATAAGTACGCTGTCCATTCCGCCAGTGTGGATATTCCCGGGATCATTGGAAGCATCAGCGTAATGCATCCCAGAAGCATGAGGAGCACCATCAGGGGGATAGAGACCGCGGTGGCCAGGGGTGCCACCGGATTGAACCCGCCATAGACCGATGACACCAGTGGAGCCAGGGAGACGGTAACCACAAGACCCGCGCATCCGGCGGAGAACAGCCAGCCCCACCTACCTTCGATCCTGCTTCCCAGCAGGATGAGGCTCAGAACAGCGGCGAATGACATCTGCGCCCCAACGTCCTCGAGAATGTCCCAACCGGACAGAATGACCGTAACGATCGCAGCAACTGACCATACTATGAGGAGATGTGGCATTCTGCCTGAGATTTTCCATAGGCAGAGCAGGGTTATCAGCATCACCCATGCCCTCAATGTTGAGGCCCTTACACCGGAGATCATTACATAGGCCCCGCACAACAGTGCCACCGACATGATGGTGGTCCATCCCATGCCTGCAGTCTTCCTCATTAGAAGAAGAACTGCTCCGGCCAGTATTCCGACATGCAGACCGGAGAGGGCCAGGAGGTGCGACGTTCCAGTCCGTCCGAACGCTTCACGCACAGAGGGCGGTATTTGGCCCCTCTCTCCCGTGATAAGGGCGGAAGCCAGGGAAGCGGTATCCCTTGATGGTATCCTGCTCATGATGAGGTCTGTCAGTGCTCTTCGAGTTCTGTCAGGGAGCGAGTGGGACCTGATGACCCTGAATGCGGAGACATTCAGGAAAACACCGTCCGTACTTCCAACCAGGATCACCGAGTCACCTATGGAGCAGCACTGGGCCAGATCCCTGCAGGAAGCCCAGAGGGTACCCATCCCCTCGATCCTCAGAAGGACCCCCCTGGCAGTGTTCGCTCCAACACCTGCCCGCCAGACACCCCCGGCGGGTCGGGGGTAACAATCTGAGGGTTCCGGGGGACCGCCCAGTGAAGTTCCGGCCAGTATTGCGGCGGCGCAGAGAAAGGCCCTGCCCCGGCCTGCGAAACCCGCGGAAACCATGGCAAGCCCTGCGGCAAGTGCCGGTACCCACAACATTTGGGATCCTGTACATGCCGGCGTATAATATCCGATCAGGAACAGGACCACCAGCAGAGAGGGATACTTCTTGAAATCCATATCAACTCCAGTGTACTCCGAATCGCTCCATGGTTCAAGTGGGATGCCCATCTTCATACTCGACAATCTCAGGAGCGCGTTCAACGTGGGTTCAGTATTCCGAACAGCAGAAGCCGTGAGGCCCGCAGCGGTATTCCTGACGGGGATCTGCTGCAGGCCGGGCAACAGGAAACTCTCCCATACATCGAGGGGTACCCATGCCGAAGTTCCCTGGAGGTACTTCCCGGATGTCCTTGAATCCGCAGTGTGGGCCAGGGAAAGCGGAAGGACACTTGTGGCCGTGGAGAACACGGATGACGCGGTGAGCCTGTGGGAGGCTGATCTACCCTTATCGGCCGCGTACATGCTGGGAAACGAGG
>CAZXEF010000266.1:0-2951 GCA_964639605.1 uncultured bacterium
CAAGGGTAAGGGCAAGGGCAAGGGCAAGGAATAGCCCTATTCCTTCAGAACGTCAGAACGGCGGGAGGGAGGTTCGCTCCCTCCCGCATCAGTAGAGGCGGCCGATGTTGCACAGGATATGGGGATATACACTGGGTTGCCGGCTGAACGCCTACGAAACAGAGGCCATACTGGAGGAGTTCAGGATCAGATACGGGATGGAGAGAGTCTCAGATCCCGCTCTGGCCACCGTCATCCTTGTGAATACCTGCGCCGTGACCGGCAGGAGCACAGCCAGGTCCAGGAAGGCTGTCAGGAGCCTCTGCAGAAGGACAGGAGCACTGGTCGTGGTCACAGGTTGCGTTGCACAGGTGACTCCCGAGGAGTTCAGTGAGAATGAAGTCCTCCTGCTGCCGAATACATCCAAGAGCATACTGGTAGATACCGTGGCCGGGAGCCTTGGCATGGAGCCGAGACCCGACCGGGAAGCTCCTGGAATGCCGGACGCCATCTTCCCGGCCTGCGCGCCCGAGGTAATGTCCCGTACAAGGGCCTTTCTGAAGGTCCAGGACGGATGCGACAACCGCTGCTCCTACTGCATCGTGCCGGCTGCCCGGGGTCCTTCAAGAAGTCAGCCAAGGGAAATAGTGCTGGGCCATGCGGCCAGGATGGCCAAAGCAGGCTTCAGGGAGATACTCCTGACCGGAGTTGATCTCGTGGGGTACGGAAAGGACCTGTACGATAGTGATTACGGTCTTCTGGACCTTGTGAGGGAGTTGCTCGGCATAGGTGGATTCAGGTTGCGGCTCAGCTCCATGGAACCCATAGGTCTCAAGGCTGAAATGCTTGAAGGACTTGCATATCCTGGAGTATGCCGTCACCTCCACATCCCTGTTCAGAGCGGCTCCGATAGAATACTTGATAGTATGGGTAGGAAATACACGGCGGAAGATATCAGGGGTCTATTCGATACAGCATGTAAGTTATTTCCCGGTATTGGTATAGGGTCTGACATAATCGTGGGATATCCGGGGGAGACGGAAGAGGATTTTCAGAGGACCGTAGAGCTGGTTTCCCATCCTGTGGTGGCATATCTGCACGTGTTCCCGTTTTCACCCAGACCGGGTACACCTGCGGCTTCCATGACGGAGCTCATGATACATCCGGAGACAGTGACCAGGCGCGCGAGGAAGCTCCGCTCCATCTCTCTGAAGAAGCGGAAGGCCTTCAGGGAATCACAGCTGGGCACCGAAGCGATGGCCCTGGTTGAATCAAGGGTGCATGAGCCGACTGGCAGGTACATCGGCATGACGGACAATTATATACCCGTGATCTCACCGGAGGGGAGCGGGGAGGGGGAGATGGTAAGAATGACCCTTGGCAGGGACGATATATGCTGGGACAGGAGGTAGCTTGGATCCCGTGGACTCTATCCTGGTTGGAATAACGGGCAACAGCGGCTGCGGTCAGTCCACGGCTGCATCCTTCGCCGGCGAGTTCGTCCGAGGCGTGTGCTCACTTGACCATGTCGGTCACAGGCTTCTGAGGAAGAGATTCGTTCTGCAGGAGCTGGAGGACGCGTTCGAGAGGGATGACCTGTGTCGCATGGACCACAGAGAACTGCGGGCAGAGCTGGCGGGAATGGTATTCCATGACCCTGAGCTCATGAAGAGGCTCAACATGGTACTTCATCCGAGGATGGTGGAATGGGCAAGGAGATCGGCCCGCCGGCTTTCCTCGGTTGATGGTATCCTGGTGCTTGAAGGGGCCCTGATATTCGAACTTGGGCTGGAGGACCTGTTCGATACCGTGATAGTGGTGAGGGACACGCTGGAGAGGTGCGCAGGCAGGCTCTCGAGAAGGGATGGGATAACAGAGGCCCTTGCTGCGGGACGCTGGGAGAACCAGATGTCGATTGCAGAGAAAGTTTCAAGGGGAGATCGTGTAGTGGATAACTGCGGAGACCTGGATTACTTGAGAACACAAATTGTTAGTATATTCACCGAAATCGGAAACACGCCAAAATGATGATTCGGAATCGGGAGAAATAATGGCCCACAGAACAAGAAAGAAACTGACCAAGACCGAACTGAAGAAAGACCCGGTCAACGAGGCCCTGTTGAAGGGTATGAGCTACATTCAGGATCATGTGAAACAGCTCATCATAACAGGAGCGATAATCATCCTGGGTGTGCTCGTGATACAGTCCCTTTCAAGCAATGCCGACAGGCAGGCCAACGAAGCCAGGGCCCAGTATTTCCTGGCTACACAGCTCTACAACATGGGCATGGAGAACCTGATACGCTACAATGACGTGGAAGTTGCAGTCAGCCAGCTTCAGACCGCCCAGCAGTTGGCCAGGAACAACTACAGGACATATCCTGGTAGGCTGTCGGGAAAGAGGTCCGTGATCCTTGCCGCCAAGATAGGCATTCTCTTCAGGATGGAGAGCGAAGTTGTGACGGAACTGCAGGACTTTCTTGCTTCCGATCCTGGAGGCGAACTGGAGATATCGGCCAGCCTTCACCTTGCCGTCGCCCTGGAGAACAGGGGCGGGGGTGCTGATTATGCCGCTGCAAGGGAGCTTTACAACTCTATTCTCCAGAACGTTCCCGAGAACTCACAGATAGCCTGGGAAGCTTATTCAGGGCTCTCCAGGATCGATTACGGCCTCGAGGACTATCAGGGAGCCCTCGAGAACCTCCAGGCGGCGCTGGAAATATTCCCCGACACAACAGATTACGTCGTATACCAGCTTGCGCGCCTTGAAACCGCAATGAACTAGAAGTTTCGTCCATATAAGAAGATAGCCGGGTTAAACACCCGGCTTTTTCTTTGTGAGCGAAGAGAAGACCTTTGAGAGCTAAGGTTGATGGCATCGATAGAAAATACGGTGACCATAAACAGGAGCGCAGATCAAACATCAAAATTATGTACAGTCATAAGAGGGAGGGAGAATGTCATATTCATTA
>CAZXEF010000267.1:0-2947 GCA_964639605.1 uncultured bacterium
CGATCGTCGATGTGCACGATGAACTCACGGCTGAACAGCTGCAGAAACTTTCGGAGATGGCAGAGGAACATGCCTTCGGCATGGAGGAAGGCCACGGACCCATGATGGGTCACGACCCCGGCATGAGACCGGACCGCTGGTGACAGGGTAGAAGCAAGCACACCCCCCGAAGGGGGAGGGGCGCCGCCAGCGCCTCTCCCCCTTTCCTTTTCAAGTCGGACTGGACGATCCTGATTCTTGCATTGAACGGCTTGCGATATCCCGGCTCTCGTGCAATACTGCGAAGAACGAAGGAAGGGACTGCAGGCATGCATGAGGAATTAAGACCGGCCATGGAGGAAGCAGCACGGAAAGCTGACAGCCTGGGCGAATCCTTCTGCATCGTCTCGGGCATGAAGAACGGGAAGAAGCTGTTCAGGGTATACCCCTTGAGGGGATTCGGCCTCCCTGCAGGGGGAATGCTGGAGGACGTCATCGAACCCAGGGTGGAACGCGTGGAGCAGGAACCCCCGGAGAAGAACAGCACCAACGGTTTCTGAGGATGACGGGCATGCGGTTATGGAGGATGAAGTGAGTACATTTCCAACGGATATCGAGATAGCGAACAGGGCCGAGTTCCGGCCCATAACAGTGATCGCTGAGAAACTGGGCCTTTCCGCTGATGATCTTGACCTGTACGGAGACTACAAGGCCAAGGTGCACCTTGATGCTCTCGAGAACAAGCGCAGGGGCTGCGGCATGCTGGTGCTCGTATCGGCCATCACACCCACTCCCGCCGGCGAAGGGAAAACCACTACAACGATAGGCCTCACACAGGGCCTGGGCAGGCTTGGCAAGTCGGTGTGCTGCGCGATCAGGGAGCCGTCCCTGGGCCCCATATTCGGGATAAAGGGTGGCGCCGCGGGAGGCGGCTACTCCCAGGTGATCCCCATGGAGGACATCAACCTCCACTTCACAGGGGACATGCACGCAATCACTTCAGCCAACAACCTGCTGTCGGCTGCTCTGGACAACAGCCTCCACCAGGACAATCCGCTCAGGATGGACCCGAGGACCGTGAGCTTCCGTCGAGTCATGGACATGAACGACCGCTCCCTCAGGGACATCATCATCGGTCTGGGCGGCAGGACCCAGGGAGTTCCGAGGGAAGCGGGGTTCGACATAACCGCGGCAAGCGAGATCATGGCCATACTGGCCCTTTCAACCGGCATGAACGACCTGAAGGAGCGTCTCAAGAGGATATTCATAGGACTCACCTACGACAGGGAACAGGTCACGGCCGCGGACATAGGTGTGACCGGTGCAATGGCGATGCTTCTCAAGGACGCCATCAAGCCCAACCTGGTGCAGACCCTGGAGGGGAATCCCGCCTTCGTGCACTGCGGACCCTTCGCCAACATAGCACATGGCTGCAATTCCATTCTGGCCACGAGAATGGCCACGGCCTTCTCCGACTGGGCCATAACCGAGGCCGGTTTCGGTTTCGACCTTGGCGCCGAGAAGTTCTTCGACATCAAATGCCAGTACGGTAAGCTCTGTCCCAGCCTTGTGGTCCTGGTGGTGACCTGCAGAGCGCTCAAGATGCACGGAGGAGTGAAGAAGAACGACCTGACGACTCCCGATGCCGGAGCGGTTGAAGCCGGTCTACCCAACCTGGAGAAGCACCTGGAGAACATAAGGAAGTTCGGCCTCCCTGCCGTGGTCTGCATCAACAGGTTCGCGAGCGACACCGACGAGGAGCTCGAGGTAGTTCAGAACAGGTGCAGGGAGCTGGGCAAGCCGGCCGCAGTGGGGGACGGGTTCGCCGGCGGCGGAAGCGGTATGACCGATCTTGCTTCCCTCGTTGTGGAGAACGCCATGGACTGCAGCAGTACCTTCAAACCTCTCTACGACTGGAACTGGAGCGTCGAGGACAAGATAGCCAAGGTGGCGAAGGAGATATACGGGGCCGAGTACATCGATTACACACCGCTGGCGAAGAAGGACCTGAGGACCATCAGCAGGCTGGGCTACGAGAAGCTGCCCGTCTGCATTGCGAAGACGCAGAAGTCCCTCTCGGACAATCCCGAGCTCCTTGGCCGACCGAAGGACTTCGTGGTTACTGTCAGGGAGATCGAGATAGCCGCGGGAGCAGGTTTCCTGGTGCCCATCACGGGCAGCATCATGAGGATGCCCGGGCTTCCGGCCGTACCGGCGGCCAACTCGATGGATGTTGACGAGAACGGAAAGATCACGGGTCTCTTCTAGTCGGGCGGAGACGAGGGTAATGGGAGAGAGAAAACCCCTTTCTTCGACGGGCCCTGTCCTGTATAAGCTATCCGTGGGTGCAAGAAGACTCCTTCGATGGATGAAGTGGCACCTGGGAAGGGAGCGTTTCGCCCTGGGAAGGACCGGGGAGCATCTCCCGGAGACCGTGATAACCCACAGGTCGATCCTCATGCGGAAGCTGGAGGGGACTGACCAGGATCTTCAGAGGAACAAGATTGCCAGTCTCACCCTGGCTGCTTCCCGGATCGACGGGGTGATCATCGAGCCGGGACAGGCCTTCTCCTTCTGGCGCCTTGTTGGGAAACCCACCGCGGAAAGGGGATTCCTTCCAGGACTTCAGTTATCCTTCGGCGAAATGGTGGCCATGACGGGTGGCGGCCTTTGCCAGTTCTCCAACCTGCTGTACTGGATGGTGCTCCATACACCCATGGAAGTCACCGAGCGTCACAGGCACAGCTACGACCCCTTCCCCGATTACAGAAGAACGGTTCCCTTCGGAACTGGTGCGACCGTCTTTTACAACTACCTTGACTTCATGTTCAGGAACCGGACGCGGTGGGTCTTCCAGGTGAGGTCATGGGTCGATGAAGAGTATCTCCACGGTGAGATAAGGAGTAATACCGCACTTCCGGAAATCTGCTCGGTGGAGGAGAGGGGACACCGGTTCGTAAAGAAAGAC
>CAZXEF010000268.1:0-2926 GCA_964639605.1 uncultured bacterium
TTGGAGAGATCCTGACATTGGGAACTGAGAGGGGCAGCGGTATCGACGACTTTGAAAAGAGGCTGGAAGATGCCTCTGACGACCGGGAGAAGGCTTCCGTACTTGCGGATATGGCCTGGGCGGTCAAGTATGCGGACCCTGCCACGGCAATAACCCTGGCCGACCGGGGCATTGCGCTCTCGACCGCATCAGGGTTCGAGAGCAACCTTCCCAAGTGCCACATGTCCAAAGCCATCGGGCTTCTGCACATGTCAAGGTTCAAGGCTGCGGAGGCCGCCGCCAGGATGGGCCTTGAGATATACCGCAGAATCGAGAACGAGGCAGGGATCCGTCACGCTCTCAATGTCATAGGCTCCATCTTCTTCAGGTGGGGCAGGTACTCCAGCGCCCTGGAGAACTACATGGAGGCCCTGAGGATACATGAGAAGCTGAACGATGCTTCCGACCCGGGTATTCTCAGCAACATCGGCGCCGTATACCTTCAGCTGGGCGACACGGAGAAGGCTCTCGAATGCTACTCCCGTGTCCACGACATGGCCGAGGAGATGGACGGTCCCGCCGACCTGAAGACCGCGGCACTGATCAACATGGGTGAGATCTACGGACGGATGGGCATGAACGAGGCTGCCCTGGAGAACCTGAGCATGGCCGGTGAGGTGGCGCAGGCCAATGACATGAAGCAGGCCATGGCTGCCATTGAGGACAACACCGGAAGCGTGATGACAAGGCTGGAGAGATTTGATGAGGCAATGGAGCATTTCAACCTCTCCCTATCGATGTTCAGGTCCCTTGAAGATGTGAAGGGGGAAGCCCTGGTACTGTGCAACATGGGGAAGTGCGCCCAGCTGGAGGGAAGCGGCAGGGCCATGGAGTTCTACGAGGAGAGCCAGAGGATATTCCGCAGCCTCAATGACAGCCAGGGGGCGTCGGACACCCTGATCGGAATAGCCAGGGTCATGATCTCACAGGGTAGGAGGGAGGAGGCCCTCGGGAGCCTGGCGGAGGCTCTCGAGATATCGAGTAACAGGGGTCTGAAGCCGCAGCTTTCCGAGATACACCGGGACCTTTCCAGGATATTCGAGAACTCCGGCGACCATGAGAAAGCCCTCATGCACATCCAGCTCCATTACGAGATCGAGGAACAGCTAAGGTCCGAGAGGTCGTCAAACCGTCTTCGGAACCTCAGGGTGGTCTACCAGGTGGAGGAGGCCAGGAAGGAAGCCGCCCTGTACAGGGTTCGGAACCTCGAGCTCGAAGAGGAGAAGCGCAGGCTGGAAAAGATCGCCGGGATCCAGCAGGGGATCGATCCAGAGGACTGCCCAACCGATGCCGTGACGGCTGATGAGACGGGGAGCATACTGGACATGGAGCTGGAGCTGGAACTGCTTCTTGAGAGGGTTCACAGCGTTGCCGGAGAGCTGGTGGAGATGCTCACTCTGGCCATCGAGAGTTCGGAAGCGGTACTGGAGGATGGATCCCTTTCCCCGGCGAACAGCGACAGGCTGGAAAGAGCCGTGAAATCCATCAGAGGGGCTTTTCCCCTGGTGAAGCACCTTGCGGCGGTCAAGGGCGCGGATGATGAGCCGGAAGGTGATACTGTGCTGGACGGGTCTGCCGTTCTCAACTACAGGTCGCTTGGAGGTTTCTCCACCGAGAGTGAGATACTTGTGGTGGAGGATGATCCCGAGGTGGCGGAACTGCTGATAACAGCTTTTGAGGCAAACGGTTACCCTGTGGCGGTGGCGTCCACCGTCAAGAGGGCCGATGAGATAATATCAAGTAACATCTCTAAAATTGGATGTGTCTTCGTCGATGTACTGCTGCCGGACGGTTCCGGTATCGACCTCCTGAAGCGGGTCAGGAAACTGGACTTGAGCATTCCTCTGCTCGCAGGAAGCGGCTACCCGCTGTCCGGCAAAGATTTGGAATACCTCAGGGAGAATCGGATAGTCTTCATTCAGAAACCTTACAACATCGATGCCCTGATGCTGAATCTCTCCACCATGATGCCCAGCTGACGGTGTTCTAGACACCTCTTCTCGGACATATGTCCGACAACTCGCAGGTCCCGCATGACGGTTTCCTGGCCATGCACACGCTTCTTCCGTGGAATCCCAGCTGGTGGCTGAAACCGGTCTGCCTGTCACTCGGGACCAGTTCCCTGAGTCTTTCCTCTATTCTTTCCGGATCCCTGGCCCGGGTCAGGTCAAGACGACCGGAGAGCCTTCCCACGTGGGTGTCAACGATTATGGCAGGTCTGTCGAAGGCTTCACCTATCAAGACGTTTGCCGTTTTCCTTCCCACTCCCGGAATGCTCACCAGCTCCTCCATGCTCTCAGGGACCGAGCCCCTCTCCACGAGCCACCGGGCCGCGTTCTGAATCGACTTTGCCTTGGCCCTGAAAAAGCCCAGGGGATGGACTATTTCCTCTATGACCTCTATGTCTGCTTCCGCCAGGCCTCTCATGTCACCGACCCTGTCCCACAGGATAGGGGCAGCCCTGTTGACCGCGCTGTCAGTGGTCCTGGCTGACAGTATGGTGGATATAAGGAGCCTGCCGGGATCGTGGTCGTAATCAAGAAGGCACCTGGCGTCAGGGTACATTTCCGGCAGCCTTTCCAGGAGAACGGCCACCCTCTGCTTTCTGTTCACTTGTCATCCTTTCCGCTGTTCCTGTTCAGATGGCAATCTAGTATCTTCGGTACTCGGCGGGCAACGGGAAGGAGAGGTTCCTTGATAGTTGATGAGTGCGCGATAGAAGGTGTTCGCGTGTACAGGCCGGACATGCATTCCGACAGCAGAGGCGTTTTTTTCGAGATATTCAGGAGAGAATGGTTACCAGAAAAATTCAGGGAAAACATTAAGGTAAAAAGTTCCAGTTAATTATCCGGCACGCTCAGGGGAATTCACAACCAACAGAAAAAGT
>CAZXEF010000269.1:0-2917 GCA_964639605.1 uncultured bacterium
GCGCTACTCCAGGGAGTGCTGCACCTTGACCATCTCGGGATCCAGCTTGGAAGCGGCAGCCAGCTCCCTGTCCGCCTGTGAGGTACGGCCGGTGGCCCTGTAGACATCGGCTATGGCCAGGTGGAAGCCCACGGAGCATCTAAGGTCTCCCGCCGCGGTGGAAAGCCCCTTTCTGAAATGGTCTTCAGCTTCATCGTACCGTTCGAGATAGAGGCAGCACCTGCCAAGCATCTCCCTGGCCTTCATTCTGAAATCAGGGCTCTTCAGGACCTGTTCGAACTCCGACAGGGATTCCCTGTAAAGCCCCATCTCCATATAGGCTATCCCGAGGTCGTAATGTGTGTTGTAGTCATCAATAGGTACAGCGGTATCGATGCCCTCCTGGAACTCCCTGATGATCGAGGCAAGTGCCTTCGCGGAGTTCTTGTCGAACTTGCGGTCAATGTCGGCGAGTATCATGGCAATGTCGGTGTAATCTTCGCTGTCGGCCAGACCGGGTCTTATGCCCTCCATGAGTGTCCGGGCCATCTCGAAGCTCGGGTCCACCGAGACCGCCTTCTCCAGAGAGGCAAGGGCCTCATGAGGACTGTCGTTCAGAAGGTATGCCACAGCAAGTCTGTAGAAGGCCCTGGCCTGGCCCTCGGTGTCCATGGCCTTCCGGATCCTGACTATCTCCTTCGCCGCGCTGAGTGATTCGGGGCAGATGTCGAGCACGCCCTCCAGAAGCTCAAAGACCATGTACTCCCGCTCGT
Organism: uncultured bacterium; assembly: GCA_964639605.1. GTDB lineage: Bacteria > Fermentibacterota > Fermentibacteria > Fermentibacterales > JCC-6 > Aegiribacteria. The sequence continues at coordinate 753 of CAZXEF010000269.1, forward strand.
TGGCCCTGTAGATGGTGCAGGCTCTGAGGTAGGAGTCAATGGCACCGTAGAAGTCTCCCACCTCAAGCAGGAGGTTGCCCAGCTCGACATAGCCCAGACCATCTCCCCGGGACCTGTCCAGGTTCCTTCTCATGTCCTCCACCTGGAGCGAAAGGGCTTCCTGCAGCTGTCTGGCGGAGACGAGGTTCATACCTACAAGGATGTCGCCCAGTTTCCGGTCAGGTTTGTTATCCTTCTGTATCTCAAGGGCCTTGAGTACGTCGGATGCTTCAAGAAGACCCTCGGCGATGAAGTATTCGCCTATCCGCTTCCTCTCCAGAGGACTGAACGTATCATCCATGTCATCGTAGGTGTCACCGGTGAAGGATTCCATGAAATCCGATTCCTCGAACTCCACCTCTTCAAGGGTAGCGGTGGGAACAGCGGTATCCATCTCTGCGGGTTCCAGTTCCTCCTCCAGTATCTCGGTAACCAGTTCGTTGTCCGGTTCGAGCACGATCTCCGGTTCCGGTATCTGTTCTGGTTTCTTCTCGGGAGGCACGACCCTGGGTTCAGGTTTTGGTTTTTCTGGTTCCGGTTTTAGCTTTTCAGGCTCTGGCCTTGGCTTTTCCGGCATCGGCTCTGGTTTCTTCTCGGGAGGCACAACCCTGGGTTCAGGTTTTGGTTTTTCTGGTTCCGGTTTCAGCTTTTCAGGCTCTGGCCTTGGCTTTTCCGGTACCGGCTCGGGTTCTTTCTCCGGCGGTGCGGCCTCGGGTTTCGGTTTTGGCTTTTCAGGTTCCGGCTTTGGCTTTTCCGGTTCCTTGACAGGCGGTGCCGGGATTGGCTTTGGTTTTACCTTTGCCGGTTCAGGCCGAAGCTTCTTCATCAGACTGCCCAGCATCGACTCCAGCTGGGCCTGTTCCTTCATTCCACGCTCTTTTGCCGTATTTATGGCGTACTTGAGGGATACTTCGTCTTCGATGGCTGCAGCGACCTTGGCGAAACGGATCACCCATTTGCTGTCTTCTGTTTCCAGCCGCATCATGGCATGGCACGACTTGAGGACTGGAAGTTCCTTGAGTGATGGCTTGGACTTGAGGTACATTAGGTATTCCTGCTTGGCGTCCTCGAATTTTTCCTGCAATTCGAAGCTGAGGGCCTTTATGAAATGCGCAAGGGCGTACGTTGTATCGACCCTGAGAGCTTTGCGGGCAACGGAAAGGGCTGCGGAATGAAGACCGTTGTTGCAGTAATACTGACCGGCCAGGCCGAAATGTTCCAGGGCTTCTTCCTTGCGTTCAAGCTTCATCAGGACATCACCGAGGGTATTGTGTATGGAGGCTTCTTCAGGATCGTCGTCCATCATCCGGTTCAGGACTTTCTCAGCGCTGTCGTACTTGCCTTCCTGGATCAGTTCCTGAACTCGTCGCCGCTGCTCAATATCAATCATCTTTCATCCCCTGGCTGAGCTGCAGTTTTCAGCACTCCTCAAACATAGTTGAAACCGGTTGCCCTGAGACAACCACGTCCGCAATATCGGGTATAGCCATGTGATATGCAATACCACGATAGTCATCTAGGTCCCAGATAATCATATCAGCATCCATACCCGGAGCAAGAGCACCCTTGCGATCGCCCATCCCGAGGGCGGCTGCACCGTTAACCGTGGCAGCCGTTACCGCTTCCTCGATAGTCAGACCGCACTGGCAGACTGCAAGGTTTATCATGAAGGGCATCGATTCGCAGTAGCAGCTTCCGGGGTTGAAGTCAGTGGCTATGGCCACAGCCGCTCCTGCGTCGATGAGCTTCCTTCCGGGTGGGAAGGGTTTGCCCAGGAAGAGAGCAGTGCCGGGCAGCAGGGTGGCCACGGTGCTGCTTCCTGCAAGCCTGTCTATGTTATCATCGGATACTGACAGCAGGTGATCGGCGCTGTAGGCCCCTACTTCCACAGCGACTGCGGCTCCTCCGGTATCATGGAACTCATCGGCGTGCATCCTTGCTCCGAAGCCCATTTCGACTGCCTTCTTCAGATATCGAAGAGACTGCTCAGGAGTGAAAACCCCCTTTTCACAGAAGATGTCCACAAAATCCGCAAGGTCCTCTCCCATGACCCTGGGAAGGACATCTGAGATCAGGAAGTCTATGTAGTCGTCCTTCTGGCAGGATGGCCTCTGTATCTCATAGGT
>CAZXEF010000270.1:0-2902 GCA_964639605.1 uncultured bacterium
TCGTATGTTGTTGGCATGTAACGTAAGGGGAGCGGGAAAATCATGAGATCAGCCCTTGCCATGGTCATCATTCTCTTGGCCGTCGCTTCTGCCAAGAGCATTGTCGGAACCTTCGACGCCCCGTCCGGTGACATATCCGGTCTCGGCTGGGAGGACGGCTCACTGTGGGCGGTGGACGCCTTCACCAAGACCGTCTACGAGATAGACCCCTCATCGGGGGATGTCACCGGTTCCTTCCCCGTCGCGGTCGCTACGGGCTTCGAGGCCACCGGGCTGGCCGTGGAGGACAATTACGTGTACATTGGCTCCTGGAACAACGCCACATACGGTTACGTGTACAAGTACGACTGCTCCGGCACCTACCTCGGCGCAGTCAGCATGTGCGGCGGTTGAGGCAACCCTGTCTCGTCGGTGACGGGACTCGCAGCAAAGGAAGCCGCCTACCTCTACGTCAGCTCACGGTCGCAGAACACAACTTACCGCTACGTCGCGCCGGGTATCTATTCCAGGTACGCCTACATCTACTACGTCGGCGCAAGCCAGAGCAGGGACATAGCCATTACCCCGGAGGGGAATATCTGGGTGGCCACCGACTGGACCAGCATGCCCATGAGACTATACGACCCTGACAACCAGCTTCTGGACTACATAGACAGCAGCCTGCTGCCGGGGGCCCGGGGAGTCACAATTGACGACGAGGGCTACCTCTGGGTAAGCGACATCAATGGAGACCTTATCTACAGGATAGACCTCACCGAGGGCATCCAGGGCTCCGGACAGGCAGCCGCCCCATGCCTGGAGGCCTCGTCCAACCCCTTCGATGGACAGGTGACAATAACCGCGAGCGGTCTCGGAGGCCCTTCCACCATATGCATCTACGACATCAGCGGAAACCTGGTTGCCGCCGACTCGTTCAACGGCTCATTCGTCTTCGGTGACTCCGAGGAGGTCCTGCAGGGGATCTACTTCGCCAGGGTGACCGGCGGGAACGGTGCGGCTTCGGTACTGAAGCTAACGGCCCTCTGATTCAGTTCTGTGGGGTCGGATCTGACATTATAGCATTTTTTGAAGCAGCAAAATTGGAAATGCTAAAATGTCAGATCCGACCCCCTCTTTTCAAGGCCCGGTGAAGGCTCCAGATGTCCCTCAGGGCCCTTGGGACACGTCTGTAAAGCGGGAACGGTGTCTCCCGTATCTCCTTGAGATGTATGGGTATCTCCCTTATCCTGACTCCGGCCCTCTGGGCCCTTATCACCAGTTCGGTGGGAAATATGTCCAGTTCAAGGCGGCACTGCCTCGGGATATCACTTATGGCTTCCCTCCACACAACCTTGGGTCCGTGGGTGTCGGTACCCCTGTATCCAAGAAGCGTCCGCAGCAGGAAGGTTAGGGTCAGGGTCGCCGCTCTTCTCACTAACGGCCTCCTGTCGTCCTTTCCAGCCAGTACCTTAGAGCCCTGCACAAGGTCCACTTCCCCAGTGCCCAGGAGCTTCAGCCCCCTTTCCCAGAAGTCCAGGTCGAGAACGTCAAGGTCGTCCACTATGACGATGTCCGTCCTGGAACCTGCGATCCCGGTCTTCATCGCCAGTCCGTAGTTGGGATGAGGAAGGGATACGAACTCCAGCTGAGGTTGCTCTACGGACATTGATTCCAGGATGTCCAGCGTGGCATCGGTGGAGCCGTTCTCGATGACCTTCACGGTGAAACCGGGAGGCAGGACGGCAAGCACCGGCTCAAGCTGGCTCCTGAGGATCCCCTCCTCGTTGTATACCGGTATTATCACGTCCACAGTGGAGGAAATGCGGGGGCGGGCTTCCAGAAGCCTCTCGGAATGGTTCATGATCCGATCTTCCTCCTGTAACCGATCCTGGCCGACAGTAGACTCAGCTCGAAGAGCAGGTACAGGGGCAATGCAAGCATGACCTGTGTCAGGGGATCGGGGGGTGTCAGTATTGCGGCGGCTATGAGCAGCCCCACTATTATATGCCGCCGGTACTTCGACATCCCTGCCGGTGTGACCACACCGAGGCTCACCAGCATCAGTATAAGGACCGGCAGCTGGAAAGCTATGCCGAATATCATGACGAACCTTCCCAGGAAGCCGATGAAGTTCGCCAGGCTCCAGCTGCCCACGATGTTCCCCGTCTCGAAGCTCCTGAAAACACCGAGGGCCGGATCCAGCATCAGGAACCATGCAAAGGCGGCACCGGCTAGGAAGAGCAGCACGCAGACGGCAGCCGCCCTGACGGCTTTCCTTCTCTCGCTCCTGTAGAGCCCGGGGGATACGAACCTCCAGAACTGATAGAACACCACCGGTGAAGCAGCGATCATCCCGGCCGCAAGGGACAGGTTCAGGTGCGCTGAAAATGCCTCAGCAGGCGCCAGGGTCCGTAGATGCATGGGACTTCTCGATATCACTATCTCCATGAGCTTCCTGCTGAACACGAAGGATGTCACCACGGAGACGGTCAGGCTTCCCAGCACTATGAAGAGCCTGCGCCTGAACTCTTCGAGATGTTCCCAGAAACTGCCCTCAGTGACGCTTTTCAAGTGTCTTACGCCTTCAGCAGACTCAGGACCCCGGGAAGAACCCTGTCCTCCTCTTCCTGCGAAAGCTGGACCAGCCTGCAATCGCACCAGTCGAAAGGAAGTGCCCAGACACGCCCAGCCCTCCTGGTCTTCTTGTCCCTGTTCAAATGAGATTCGAGTTCATGTTTCTTTATGCCGCCATCCAATCCGAGGGGCAGTCCCACGGTTTTCAGCAGACGCCTGATCTCATCCGGGATGTCACTGTTGCCTCCCATGGCAACGGCGATGCCTGCTTCCGCGATCATCCCAAGACCCACGGCCTCGCCGTGGGAGAGTTCAAAACCGCTTGCGCTCTCCAGCGCATGCCCCACAG
>CAZXEF010000271.1:0-2885 GCA_964639605.1 uncultured bacterium
TGGTCTTGCCGGACAGTCCCGGCCCGGCGTAGACGAGTTTGCAGTCAATTTCCCTGGAGCTGTAGCTAACTGTGGCCATTCGCATCTTCCCCGTTTCCAGAATCATCATCCTCTTTGTCGGAATCCGATATTCCCTCTTTCATCCCTTTTCTGAACATATGGAGCGCCTGACCCACGGAACGGGCGAGGTCCGGGATCCTCTTGGCTCCGAAAAGGAGAAGAAGAGCGACTATTATCAGTATTATCTCACCGGTGCCTGGACGAAACATCATTATCACTCCTGCATAAGGGTACTGCTCAGAACCAGCGGTAAAGATAACCCACAAACATCAGTCCCGCAAAACTCATCAGGTTCAGTTTGAAGGCTATTTCCTCCAGTAGGAACCTGAAAACCACCAGATCGAAGCCAAAGGGCCCGATCGAAAACTCCAGCGCTCCACCGAAGAACGACTTAAGGGCGGTGGAAGACTCCGGAAGAACCGCCGCTATCGCCTCACCTAACACGGTACCCGTCATCATACCGAAGAACGATATGGTTATCCAGAACACGGTCGAGCGATTGTGAAGCAAAATACCTCCAGCCTTCTTAATCTATGTCCGCGAACTTGCCGAATCAACCCCTGTCCCGGGCATCCAAGGAAATCCCTTTCTCAGTATCACAGCTGCAATAATACCGGTGACGGCTCCCGAGAGGAAACCCCATACGGACAGCGGCAGCAGTATCGATGCCGCCGGAAGTCCTGGCAGCAGCACTGAAGCAAGGAGCAGCTGGATCCAGAGGGATGCAAGACTGCCGGCAACGGAAATGCCCGTCACTGACAGGAGCCGTCTGAAAGCGCCCATCACCATCGCAGAAGCGATTCCGCCGGCAAGGGAGAGAACGTAGGCCGGAGTGGCGAGGGAACCCATGAAAAGGGCGGCGCCTGTCGTCCTGAGGAGATTGACGCGAAGTCCGGTCAGCATTCCGTACCTGGCCACAGCCGCAACCGTCACGATGTTCGCAAGACCGGGTTTCATGAAGGGTATCGGTCTTGGCAGCAGATTCTCTATAACCCCGGCCCCGGTGGCCAGTATGACCATGAGGACCTCGGCCCTCAGCCGGCCATCGGCGTTACCGGTCCTTTCCCTCACCGGCCGCATCCCTCAGCAGATCCTCAACCCTTTGGAAGAGCTTCCCGGAATCGAACTTTTCCCTTGCCCTGTACAGTGCGCCGAGGGAAAGCCTTGAGCGAAGCGCACTGTCATCCATCTGCCTGACAGCATCCGCCAGTGCTGCAGGATCTCCAGGCGGTACCACGAGACCGCTCTCTCCGTGCCTGTTGACCCATGGTACGCCGGTGGGAAGATCGGTACTTATCACCGGGACGCCGCATGCCATTGCCTCGGTCTGCACCATTCCGAAGGCCTCGCTGCGCCTTGTTGACGGCAGTATGAGGAATGAGGCACGCCTGTAGAGTTCCACCAGGCTTCTGTCGTCCGGGTCGCTGAGTATCCTTACGTTCAGCCCGTCCCTGCGCACTCTCTTCCTGACAAGACCCTCAAGGGGACCTCCTCCCACCATGATAAGCCTCCGTGCCGGGAACTCCCTCCAGGCATCAAGGAGCACATGTATACCCTTGTAGCTCCTGAACCTTCCAACGAAGAGGGCGTACTCCCCCTCGGTATCAGTTGCCGGCGTGAACACCCTCAGGTCAGTTCCGATGGGGACCACGCACGTGTTCTGAAGACCGGCCAGGTAACGGGATGTTTCCCTGTATACCGGGGAAGTGGCCAGTACCCTTGAAGCGCCTTCGAGGAACCTCCTCAGGAAAGGACCGTAGAAAGGCATAAGGAACGCCTGTCTCACTATGTCGCTGTGATAGGTGACTATGTAGGGACAGGTACGCTCGGAGAGCAGCCAGGCCATCACGGCGGATGGAAGGGGCACATGGAAATGTACCACATCAGCCTCCATGGAACCAAGCAATGCACCCAGACCAGGTGACACCGGATTCGAAAGGATCCTGCATATGCAGGAGTACTCGATGACCCTGAATCCCGAGACTTCTGTCTCCCTGCCCTCCTTCCCGGCAACAAGCACCGTGACCTGGTGCCCACTTTCGGTCAGAAATGCAGACAGGTCGTGCACATACCTCTCGATACCACCCCTGACGAAGGGATGTACATCCTTGTAGACCTGGAGTACCCTCATATTCCGAATTCCCCGTACACGTCCAGTACTGCTGAGGCCATGGCCTCGACTGAGAAACCCCGGGCAAAGTCCACAAGCGCCCCGGCATCCACTGAAGTTTCCAGACCTTCAAGTATGGCCTTCGAAAGGGATGGAGCGTCAAAACCCCCCGCCACAAGGGAAATGTCCCCGTAGATCTCCTTCAGGACCTCCGCTGGAGAGACCACCGAGGGCACACCGGCCGAGGCGGCCTCCAGAGGCGGAAGTCCGAAACCCTCGTAAAGCGATGGGTAGACCATTAAAGAGGCTCCATTCACACAGCTCTTAAGGATGTCCGATGGCAGACTCCCCGTATGGACCACGCCTTCCGTCCCCCTCAGACCTTCCCTGAGCCGGCGGCTTCCCCAGCCCCACCTTCCGGCCAGAACGAGTGTCAGTTCCGGATGGACGCGCCTCACATCCGTCCAGGCTGTCAGAAGGGCCTGGATGTTCTTCCTAGGCTCAACAGTGCCGGTGAATACTACATATCTTCCCCTGATGCCCGAACTCTCACTGAAAACTGCGGGATCTGCCACGAAGGGCTCCGTGGAGAGGTACACCCTCCTTATCCTTTCCCTTTCGATCCCAAGGAAGGATTCAGCCTCAGAGGCCGTGAAATCACTGTCCACCATGACCAAGGCAGCCTTCGAAGCCGTCCGTCTGAAATGCAGTCGGT
>CAZXEF010000272.1:0-2881 GCA_964639605.1 uncultured bacterium
GAGTATCTGGTTGCTGTATATATGCATTCACTGGCGCAGGTTCGAGCGTCCGCCACAGACGATAAGTCTGGAAGAGGAATTCTGCGCATCGAGGTCCCTGTTGATATGCGCCGGTTCTATCCCTCGCTGACCATGCGCAACTTCTCACTTTACGTATCTCCTGAGATAGACCTGAGACTTGGTACCTACAGCTTCGACGCCATAGTCAAGAGAGTACATCACAGCATGACCCTTCAAGTAGACAGAAGGGAACTGAGTCGCCAGGTCTCGCGCAATGTGCGCGCCCAGCGAAACCCTTTCATTCGGATCATGCCGCTCTTCCTCAAGGACCGATTGCTTCGGTTCATTCGAAAATGGCTGGGAGAAAGGCTCTATTCCGGTGTGCTCACCAATATCGGGCGGATCGATGTGCCGGAGGAGATAATCCCTCATGTCAGTGAGTTCGGACTCATGCTGGGTCCGAATCCGACTATGAAGAACAGCTGCGCTATCCTCAGTTTCAAGGACAATCTCAGTATCAGCTTAGGAAGTGTAATCGAGAGTCGGGAGACCGAGAGGCTGTTCTTCTCGCATATTTCAGGTAAGGGAGTACATGTGACAGTATCCGAAAGGAAAAGTGATCTATGAAATTCTGCAGGTATTGCAGGGTAGAGGTGGAGGAGGATTCTCGCTTCTGTCCCCTTTGCCGCAACGCAATCCCGCCATGGACCGAAAGTGATATGGAGGAGCCGATACCGCCCTCTCGCAAACCTAAGGAGGCCGGACGGAGCATCCGGCGCTGGACTCTGGAGATCTTGTCTCTCCTTGCCGTGACGGGTGCTCTCGTGGTCCTGACAGTTGATTTCGCTTCAGACATGTCCATCTCCTGGGCTCGCTATCCGCTGATCTTCATCGCGTTACTGTGGCTCTCCGTATTCATGGCGGTATTCTTCTCACACCGCGCATGGGTATACCTCCCGGCACAGATAGCAGCCGTCTGCCTGTTCCTCTTCTCTCTGGACCTGTTCACACCGGGACCGGCCTGGTTTGTTCCTCTTGCTCTTCCGGTGACACTGCTGACAGTGACTATTCTCGCGCTGACCCTTGTCATCGCAAGGAAGCTCGTACTATCGCCCTTCAACAGCGTCATCGCTGCAATGGTGGCTTCCGGTGTTCTGGCAGCGGGACTCGAGCTGCTTATCAACAGCTACTTCGCTCACCGCTGGTTCCTCAGCTGGTCTGCCGTGACCTTCGGATGCATGCTTCTGCTGGTCCTGCTGCTGTTCTACCTGCGCAGGTGGTTCAGGGTGAGACATGAGGAGATTCGAAAGCTGCTCCATCTGTAGGGTTTCCCTGTCACTCCGCGAAAGACCGTCCCGCTCGGCTCAGTGTTTTTCCTCCTCTTACTCAGAGGTATGCATTCTCACCATGAAGTATCTCGTCCATACCGGAGGTCTCTTCTTCCATGCTGACCTTGACCGGAGTGAACTTGTTAATGATGCCGAGCATCAGGTATGTGAATCCGAAGGCGTAGATCGATGCTCCGAGAACCGCCGCCAATTCCTTCAGGAAGAATGATGCGTTCCCGTATATCAGCCCATCGCTGCCTCCGGGACTGACGGCCTTGGAAGCGAAGAGTCCGAGCATTATCACACCGATTGTGCCACCGACTCCGTGAACACCCCAGACATCGAGAGCATCATCCCAGTTCAGCTTGTTCTTCAGTGCGACGGCGAAGTAACAGACCAATCCGGCTACTATACCAATCACGACGGCAAAGAATGGAGACACGTAACCAGCTGCCGGAGTTATGGTTGCCAGACCAGCGACGGCGCCTGTGAGTAGTCCCAGGAACTTTGGCTTCTTCTTCTGGGTCCATTCGATTACGAGCCATGTAATGGCAGAGAATGATGCGGCAATATCTGTGTTAACGAAGGCGAGGGCAGTAATGGAATCTACCTGCAATTCGCTTCCCGCATTGAATCCGTACCAGCCGAACCAAAGTAGACCGGTTCCGAGGGCAACAAGCGGAATACTATGAGGTCCGTGATCCTTGACCTGTCGTCTACCCACATAGAAGACGGATGCAAGGGCCGCCATACCAGCAATTGCATGTACGACGATTCCACCAGCGAAGTCCAGGACTCCCCACTGCTGAAGGATGCCTCCACCCCACACCATGTGGACGAAGGGGAAATAGACCAGGAGCTGCCACAGGACCAGGAACGTAAGATAGGCCTTGAATCTGATCCGGTTGGCGAATGCGCCAGTGATCAACGCAGGCGTGATGATGGCAAACATCATCTGGTATGCCACGAATACCAGTAGAGGTATTCGACCATCCCCGGAAAATGCCGTCAGTGGGGTAATTCCTCTGAGAAACGCATGATCGAGATTCCCGATGATACCCCCAACGTCACCGCTGAAGCAGAGTGAGAACCCAACAGCGAACCAGAGAACCGTGGTAACACCCATGGATACGAAACTCTGCATCATAATGGTCAGAACGTTCTTTCTCCCGACAAGACCTCCGTAGAAGAAAGCGAGTCCCGGGGTCATAAGCATGACCAGGCTCGTGGCTAGGAGCATGAACCCGGTGTTGCCAGTGTTGAATTCCAAACGGGAACCTCCTTTATATCAGGTACGGCCAGAATACAGGCTTGTTCTCAGCTAATTGACACAAATCAGTGAACTCCTCGATGCTTACTGTCCCGATATTTCGTAAGCAGCCATGACAATACCGGTCGGCATTCGGATCCGTCAACACTAACTGAGCCGTGACGGGCGCCGTCGTGGTCCTGGCAGTTGACTTCGCTTCAGACATGTCCATCTCCTGGGCTCGTTATCCGCTGATCTTCATCGCGTTACTGTGGCTCTCCGTATTCATGGCGGTATTCTTCTC
>CAZXEF010000273.1:0-2857 GCA_964639605.1 uncultured bacterium
TACTTATCCGGCAGCCTATGATCCTTGCAGAAGTGTAGTTCATGTAGATGCCTCCACCCAAACCTGCGGTGCAGTCATCAATGATACAGTCTCGGACTGTGGGTGAAGATTCGTAGATGTATATCCCGCCCCCCTTGTCCACGGGATCCTGATCCAGCAACCTGTTCCCGTCCGTTATCCTGTTCCTGATAGTAAAACCCTCCAGGACAGCCGTAGTGTCCTCTCCTCCGGTAAATGACACGCAATGGTTCCATGGGAAGGTTCTGATCAGTGTTGCCCCTGCGCCGCTCGTGCTGACGACGACGATGTTCTTCCCCTGGAAGCTGATGGGACCTCCATACTCGCCAGGTGATACAATAACTGTGTCTCCATTCTGCGAAGCACTGATCGCATCATGAATAGAGGGATATTCAGAAGGAACGAGGAGAGTGTCAGAAAAAGCAGCTGTTGCAACAAATATCAGAAGCACTGCCAGCTGCTTCATATCATGCAGCCTCCTATCCACTTCGAATGTAATCCCTTGTCTGCATAACAGCAATGGGATATGCTCAACTCAAAGGGCTATTTGCAGTTGGGGGGAGATCATGTCCATGAATCCCATCAGAGTCTTCTGGAGCCTGCTTGTCAGCATATTGCTGCTCTCATCGATTTCAACAGCAACCAACTTCTATGAGCGGCACGGCAACAACTTAATCTATCTGGATAGTTCAGGGGTAGGTCAGTTTGATACTCTTACCTACTCTCCCGTGATATGGGATATCAGAGCTGCTGCTCTCAATCTGAGAGACTACTATGTAAGCTACGGCTGGGATACTGAGGAAGACTACGACAGTACTCGCAACGTATTTGATCTGCTAATGGAGGAAGCCTGGGAACACGGCATCGATTTCAGCAATTTCAGGGAATATCAGATGGCTGTAACGGAACTGAACAGTGGCCCGGACAGCAGTGATTTCTTTGTGAAAATGGCAGAGATAATACGATTGGATTCACTTGATCTGATTGCAGGAGGATTCTGGACCCAGACAACTCAGGCAGCTGATGAATACAACGATGCAGTACTGGGATATCTCTCCAGATACGCTGATTACAACTATATCTGGCCGGCCGGCTCAGGCGGATTTCTGGGTGTTTTCGGATTTGACGAACCCGATGCCAAGTTCGAAGGACCAGGTCAGAACCAGTGTCAATACAACTGGGAATGGTACGATCTGGTTGATGATTATTCTCAGGCAAGTCGGGATTCGATCTCTTCAGATATACAGCCTTTTGGAACATTCCTCGATAGATGGCAAACGCAGGAAGGTGACAGTCTCTGGTACCAGAATACCATACCTTTGTTCTGCGAAGAACTTGATTACCCGGTCTTTGATTACTACCCGTGCAAATACAACGATCCTGAAGACAGGACATTTCCAGATCAGATCCAGTTCGAGGACATCATCGGAGCTACGAACCTCATCCCATCGGACTCCGTGGACTACTACGCCTATGCGGACCAGGACGAGGTATTCGCCGTGGACAGCAGCGGGTGTTTACGGATATACGAGTTTGTGAACGTGACGAGTCATACCGACACACTGAGCATCACATGCATCGATAGCGTGTTGCTACCTCTGCCTCTGAGAGAAGACCCAGTATGGGCCTCCAGCGACTTCAGGTCAGCCGATGTAGGTGACAGGAGCACAGGATCACACCGCCTGAATGGTGCAGTTGTCTTCTTCGATGCTGACGACCCAGACGAGAACATGACTGTCTTCCATGACGGAGATGATCTGGTCTTCCTGGAGGATTCCATCCATCTTCCAGATTATGCAACGGAGATAACTTCGGTATGCATAGGCGAGTACAACTATCCGGAACACCATCCAACTCCTGCAGCCAGGAGAGGAAGCATCATCAGCCGGGGAGACCTCAGGATACTGGTCTGCTACCAGGCTGTGGACCAGGAAGTAATAGTGGACAGCGCCAGGGTGTTCGCTTGGGACAATAACAATGAGGAGTTCGACGATGTTACCAGTGACTCGTTGGGTATACCCCTGGACTTCACTCCTGCGGGCTCCGTCTGGGGTGTGTTCTGGCCCAGCGACAACGAATGGGACCCTGAGGATTCAGAGGACGTCAGCGGCTTCATAGTCTACGACAGTACAGGTCATTATCACAACATCTACGAGTACACGCCTCAGGGCATTATAACTACACAATGGAGGGCTTCCGACGAATACGACAATCTCTTCGCCCTTAATGACACCTGGTTCCTGTCCAGACAGACCTATCTGTTCCCATGCTTCGTTGCCGGAATGGATTACATATGTCACCTGAGGGCAACACAGGCCATTGACGAGGCTGTGCTGGAGTTCGCCTCCTCTCCGGGAAGCAGTCCCAGTGAATCCCTGACTGTGTTCAGCAGCGCTCCAATCGAACTCCCCGGATCATTCCACTTCGGCGACATCAACGATGCTGCCTCATGCAGACCCTTTCCATTCTATGATGATGCGCTGCTCATTTCATTCGATGATGGCAGTGGTGGTTCTGAAATCTACGCTTCCACATGGCATGTGAACTTTCACGGTGGTGACGGGATATCGATTACCCTAGAAGATGACGCACTCAAGACTACCGAGACCGATTATCATCCTCTTCTGACAGAAGCACGAGTCTACTGGGTACGACAGCAGTACAGAGTACCAATGATATGGAATCCAACGGTATCTGATGTAGAGCAAATTAACCTCGCTGTATCAGACATTCCTGTAGAAGACTCGAACGATAACTTTGAAGACTTTCATGTTGCTCTGGACTCCATGTTCGTCTACGGTATAGACAGCACTTCCAGGGAGAACTGCCTCATGCATAA
>CAZXEF010000274.1:0-2779 GCA_964639605.1 uncultured bacterium
CAGTCCGAAAATATCTCCGAATCGCCGGGGAGGCATTCTGATCCCGTGAGCAGCTGGTAAGCAATGACCGGATTATCGAATCCGTAACAGCTCTATCGATCCGTCGACAGCGTTCTGGACTTTCCCTCGGAAGAACTGTCATAGAAGCGCGTGGTGGGGTATGCGTAATCTATATCGTCGTGCTGGGCGAAGGCGTCGAGGATGGTCTCCCAGACGTTCTGAACGGAGCCCCTTCGCTGACGGGGCTGCACCGGGAAGCGGGCTGTGAGCAGAACGCCGCTGCTCTCGACGCTGGTGTAGACTATGGGAGTGGAGACTCCCTGGTAGATGAGATAACGGCCCGCCTCGTCGCTGCGGACGCTTGTGAGCTCGGTGGCATCCTCCACTACCTCGGCCATGATGTCCTCCATCAGCCCCTTGGCCTTTCGCCAGTCACTCTCGAAGGTGATGAGCACCGGTACTTCCTCCCATATGTGATTGGTGCCCGAGGTATAGTTGGCGATGTAATCGGAGAAGACTTTTCCGTTGGGGACATGGACTATCCGCCCAGTACTCTGGTCCGCGGCCACCCACTTGCCCACTTCCATGAGGGAGAAGCCCAGGACCCTTATGTCCACAACGTCGCCGCGGACTCCCGCCAGCTCTATCCGGTCCCCCAGGACGAAGGGCCGTCGCAGGATGATGTAGAACCAGCCGGCTATGTTGGCGATTATCTCACGCAGCGCTATGGCGATACCGGCGGAAGCGAGCCCAAAGAAAGTGGCCAGGCCGGAGAAGCTCCTGAACCATACCCTGGCAAGGAAGATCAATCCTGCTAGAACTGCCAGATAAGTGGCCATCCTCTGCCACAGGAACAGGTTCCTGGGCTCCTCCAGCCTCCTGGAAAGGGTTCGGCCGGCAACCCTCCTGGCGACCCAGAGGCCGGCGATGACCGCCAGGGTCAGGATTATGTTCGTCTGAAGATCCTGGCCGATCCCGGTGACCCGTTCGATGAAGGCGGCGATGTCACTGATCAAGATTTTTTCCCTCCCGGATGCTTCTCCCTGGTTGCACTTCGGATAGATGATACTGCGGTGTGCTCTTTGCGGTCAATGCTGAACAGCCCGGGAAGGTGAGCGTCGCAGGGGTGGCCACTCCGGACGCTCTTTGACGAAGGGCTTCTGCAGGGAGTATCGTTGCCTTCAGTTCGGGGCGCAAACGGTCAGGCCGAAATCCAGCTTGACAGGGAGGTTCCAGGCATGAGCTACTGCAGGAGTTTCCATGAGGTGATAAGCGAACTGGAGAATGACAGGTGCTCCTTCCCCGTGGTGGACGCCCACATCCACAGGGTGGATTTCCTGCAGGAAAGCCAGGGGCTCCCGGCGCTTGCTGAAAGGATGGACGAGGCGGGCATCACATCCTCGGTCGTCTTCGGTCTCCCTGTGGTGAAGAAATGGGCCTCATGGGAGCCGGACAGGCCCCTGTACTACCTGGATGACAACGCCAAGTGCTACGCATTCGTCGGCACGGACGAGCTGCTGGCGGCTGATTATCTCTCCCTTGAAGGATCCCTCAGGGACAGGTTCGCGCCGCTCCTCTGCGGCTTCGATCCCACGGACAGGAACGCCGTGTTCCATGTGGAGAAGAAGCTGGCCGTCCATGATTTCTGGAAGGGGATAGGGGAGATACTGTGCCGCCACGATGACCTGACCAACCTGACCATGGAGGAGACCGCCAGGATGGACCACCCCGCGCTTCTCCCCGTCTACGACCTTGCAGGGAGCAGGGGCCTGCCGGTGCTGGTCCATCAGAACAGCTCATCCGTGGGGCACCACGACAGGTTCGAGTACCTGCACGAGGTGAAGAGCGTCCTGGAGGGGTTTCCCGGGACCACGTTCGTCTGGGCCCACTGCGGCATCTCAAGGCGGGTGGGACACAAGCTGTACCACAAGATGGTACAGGAGATGCTTTCGGAGTACAGCAACCTCTTCGTGGACCTCTCCTGGGTGGTCTTCGACCAGACCGTGTGCAGGAACCATGTGCCGAAGAAGAGCTGGCTGGACCTGATCGGGAGATTTCCGGACAGGTTCATGGTGGGTTCGGACCTCTGCGGCCACTTCGAGCTTCTGGGCAGGACCATGGCCCGGTACAACATTCTTCTTGGATCCCTGGGGGACGAAGAAAGGGATATGGTCGCATCCGGCAACGCCGTCAGGATCTGGGGTCTATGAACCCTCCCTCAGACAAGCACAACAGATCATTCATCAAAGCCTGATCACAGAGAAGAAAATTCGTCCCGATGAACTACAGATTCCTTCCTGAAACTGACCATCCGATGTGAAACACCCGCAGTCAGATATCGTTGCATACAGAAATGTACCGGAAACTCAGAATCAGGATGTACGTTTCCCTTGAAGCCGGATGAAGTGAAGTACAGAACGTTGATCTAAAGGATATGTTAACAATCGAGAAGTGGCGGGGCAGGTATAGCCAGCGAATTAAGGCACTATGTACTTCATAATGCAGCTTTTACTTACGGGGTGACCGCCAGATCATGATCATGTATTCAGTAGAGTAATCTGAGCGGATAATCCGCTAATACCTGACCAGTTTCAGTGTTATGTTTCTGTCATTCGCGTTGTTAATATCGAGCATATCCTGTGAAGACAGGATCTCGTAGTTGTTGGCAGATACGATAACACCGTAGTCATAGCCGATCGGTAAAAGGTGTTCCAGGCTGAATCTGCCATCGATTCCACTCTTACAGGAAGCGAAAATGTTATAGTTGAGTATCGCGATA
>CAZXEF010000275.1:0-2740 GCA_964639605.1 uncultured bacterium
AGAACTGGAGAGGGGGAAGGATCGGGGATATCTCATCGGACAGTCTCGAGCAAGATCTTGTGGAAAGAATGTTCCACGTGGAACGATTCAAGACAGGTACACCCGCAAGGGTATTGAGATCGTCCGTGGACACAGGGGCCATGGAGATCGAGCAATCCGAGGAGATCGGGTACAGGTTCAGTTACGACAGAAGCGAAGTATCAAACAGAAGGGATCCCTGCTACACAGTACACACGAACAGCCGCACCGCACAGGCTGCGAAGGATTACCTGCACCTTTCGCCACTGCTGGCAGGAAGAATAGAGGGGACAGGACCCAGATACTGCCCCAGCTTCGAGGACAAAGTCGTAAAATTCCCCGACCGCTGCCATCACAGGATATACGTTGAGCCAATGGGATACGGGTCCAGGTACTTTTATCTCAACGGTCTGTCCACAAGTCTTCCGAGGGCTGCACAGGAGAAGATGATCAGATCCCTTCCAGGTTTTGAAGAGGCAGTCATAGCAAGGTTCGGATATGCCGTTGAATACTCTTACTTTCATAACAGCGAGATAGAGAATACACTGAGGTTGAAGCGGGCTGGAAACGTATTTGTCTCTGGGCAGGTATGCGGAACTTCTGGATACGAGGAAGCGGCGGGACTAGGACTCATGGCGGGGATTAACGCCGCACTGGAATGCAAGGGTCAAGAGCCGATCATCCTTTCGAGGATGGAATCATATCTGGGTGTCATGATCGACGATATAGCAAGCAAAGGAATAGAGGAGCCCTACAGGATGTTCTCATCCAGGGCGGAGAACCGCCTGCATATCAGACAGGACAATGCCGACAGAAGGATGTTCGACACCGCGGTAAGGGCAGGAGTGCTGTCGAATAAGAAGCATGACCTTCTTCATGAAAGATCTGAACAGGCAAGAGCGGTTGAGAGATTACTGCGAACGGCTGTCGTCGACGGGGATCGATTGGACCTTCTATGCAGACGAGCCGATGCATCTCCGGAGAGTCTGGCTTCTTCGATCCCGGCCCTTGGAACCTTTGACCTGTCGGTTCTTGAATCGGTGATGCTGGACGAGAAATACGGTGGATACATAAATAGGAACCTCCGAAGGTACAGGGCGAGACAGAACTCGACCGAGATAAGCCTGAAGCATATCGGATCATATATGGACATACAGGAGATATGCTGGGAGGCCAGGGAGGTTCTCGAGAGGGAAAGACCGGAGAACCTGGCCCAGGCATGCATGATACCCGGAGTGAGACCGACGGATGTCAACGGTCTCATCATACACCTCGGCAAGAATTGTTCCACGTGGAACACGGCCGTGGACTGATGGAAACAACATCTGTTTCCCCGCCTTCCTTCCCCTCAGCCGAAGGGATGGTGGACGATGCGGCTGAGATCGGGATCGAAATTACGAAGGAGAGCGCGGGAAGGATCATCGAGTTCTCGCGCATACTTCTTTACAGGGCCAGGACAGCGAATCTCATCGGACCCGGAGAGAGGCAAAGGCTCTGGAGCCGACACATTCTTGAGTCCGCGTGCTATTCCCTCCTTCTTCGCAGGGATCAGATGGTCGTTGACATAGGTACAGGGAACGGATTCCCGGGGATGATACTCGCTATTCTGGGATTCAGGGTAAGCATGGTAGAACCCCGAAGGAAGAGATACCTTTTTCTCCGCCACACCGCGGGAGAGCTGGGACTTGATAACTGCACCGCAGTGAGATCCAGGATAGAGGACCTGGAGTTAGTGTCCGATGTCTCATTTCCGAAACCGGCTCAGTTCACCGTAAGATCTGTTGCCCCTCCCGAGAGACTGCTGGATGATGTTCGGCGTATTTCGGGGCCCGGTTCGACACTTGTGGCGAGGAAGCCGGGTCTTTCGGAGCAGGATGACTTCGCCGGAATTGTCGAGTTGAGATGCCCACCGCTTGACCGCAGCGGTTTTCTGGTGCAGTATCGGGTCTGAAATCGAATCCCGGGATGAAGGGTAGCGGGCACCGATCCGGACTGCCTACGTAATTACTGATTATCCAAGTACTTGAGCAATATTGAAAAGGATTCTTGATGAACGGTACCAGGATCATAGCAATCGCCAACCAGAAGGGCGGTGTGGGAAAGACCACCACAGCCATAAATCTTGGAGCAAGCCTGGCCATGAATGATCGAGAGGTGCTGATAGTCGATTTTGATCCCCAGGTCAACGCGACTGCAGGACTGGGGGTCGAAGAGAGATCCGGAAGTAATATCAGTTCACTTCTTCTCGGGGAGAAAGGACTGCAGGATATCATCAGGACCACTTCGGTCGATGGTCTTAGACTGATTCCCGGGTCCCGTGGACTTTCAGGTCTTGAGATAGAGCTTGCAACAGCTGAATACAGGGAATTTCTTCTTCGTGAAGCCCTTGAGGACTGCATGGACAGGTTCGATTTCGTCCTTATAGACTGCCCTCCTTCACTTGGATTGCTGACCATCAACGCCCTTGTAGCTTCCTCAGAGGTTCTGGTCACACTGCAGAGCGAATACTACGCACTTGAAGGCCTGTCTCACCTGATGGATACCATAAAGAATGTAAACAGGCTCTGGAATCCCCAGCTGCAAATAAGCGGCGTCGTTCTGACAATGTTCGATCAGAGGCTGATCCTAAGCAGGGACGTGGAGGAGGAGGTCAAGGGATTCCTTGGACAAAAGCTTTATAAAACATATATACCCAGGAATGTAAAATTAAGCGAGGCACCAA
>CAZXEF010000276.1:0-2724 GCA_964639605.1 uncultured bacterium
TGATCAAGAAGGGGTTGCAGTGCATCGGAGTATTCCGCAGGAGCAACAACTAAGAGTGCATTACTATCAGAAAAACTCCGTGGGTTTTGTAGCAGCTCATAGGTCACCGTGATCTGTACATCAGGTGTAAAGGAAAGTATGTGCTGTTGAGGTGAGTACAGCACTGGATAATACTGGACAGCGTGAGCCTTGGAGGGATCGCGGCCGGGTTGCTTTTCACCCTGGCACCCGGAGCCGGTGGCCTCCTGCCTCACTTCATCACCGCAGCGGCAGCCTTTTTAATATTCTTCCTGATAAGGACCGTGGCCGGGATCCTTCTCAGAAGAAGGCCGGACTATACCATCGCGCCCAGTGGACACGAAGACGAGGCCGAGGAATTCCAGGGGGGAATGGGCTGGGGGGACATCAAGCTGGCGGGGATGATCGGCGCCTTCCTGGGACCCTCCCTTACAGCCGTGGCCCTGTTCCTTTCCTTCCTCACGGGAGCCCTGACAGGCATCGCCGTGATAGTCGCCGGGAGAAACAGGAGGATACCGCTCCCATTCGGGCCCTTCCTCGCTCTGGGGTCCATACTTGCAGTCTTTGCCGGCCAGGCTATCTGGGAGCTGTACCTTCGGCTGGGTCTGTCGATCTGACATGTCCGAACCATTTGAAACGGATGAGGGTAAGGGCAGAAAACGCAACTCCTGCAAGGCCATTATCGTTAGGGAGGGAAAACTGCTTCTCACAGTGAACCGTGACCATCAGGGGGATTTCTACCTTCTCCCAGGAGGCGGTCAGAGGTTCGGAGAAACCCTCACTGAAGCTCTTTCCCGTGAAGTCCTGGAAGAGACGGGCTGGGTGGTCGAGCCAGGCAGATTGATACTGGCCAGGGATTACGTCGGAGCCAATCATGAATTCGCAGAGTGGGAGGGTGATGTCCACCAGACAGAGCTTATCTTCATGGCAAGACCGGTTCGCCGGGAAGACGAGCAGCAGGAACCTGACCAGTGGCAGACGGGAATAGAGTGGGTTGGCCCGGAAGAGCTCAGGAACATAAGGATATACCCGTCCATTCTGGCCCTGATACTCCCCGATCTATTGTCCGGGGAATACAGCGGCCCGACCTACCTGGGGGATGTCAACTGATCCTGTGCCTAACGGTCTCAGATAAGGTCCAGCGCCCTCTTGATCGCGGATATCGCATCTCTGTCATGATCACGGGCTCTCTTCAGACGCTCCGTCTGGTCCCGGCGCATGACGGTGGTCCATTCATCGAATTTCTGCGGAGGGAGTGCAAGGCTCCAGGCGCACTCTATCCTATCTGACAGCACCCTGGCCATCTCTTCGTAGTGTTCGGCCGCTATGTGGAGATACCTTCCCGCTTCTCCTCCAAGCTCCTCGGCCTTCCACCTGAGCCATCGACCTGCTATACCGCGACTGTGGATGAGCACATCGTAACACCAGCCGTTTCCCTGCATGCCCGACCTGGGATCCTCGACCGCGCCGCTGTCCACGCCAGCCAGCCAGTCCAGCCAGAAAACGTATGCCGAATCCCCGCACAGGTACTGGTCCTCCTGCTTATCAGCCGTCCACATATCCGCGGCCTGCCGGAGAGCGTTCTTAAGCAGCACTCCGTCCGGCAGCAGCTCTGATTCGGGTTTGGGCTCACGCCATATCACGACACCCCAAGGCCATTTTCCGCCGGCAAAACCCTCTGCCTCATCGTGCCAGAATTCCTCGCCTCCCCATTTGTGATAGGGATGGAGGCACCTCCATCGTCCGCCATCGTCGGCGTAACCTACTATGAGACCGTCCTCCTCCCTTCCGTAAAGAACCGGTATGCCCCTGTCTATGCTGGCGGCCACGGCCCTGTTCACCTTTGCACGGAAAACTTGCGGATCTTCCTTCGCATCCTCCCATGGATGGCATTCAAAAAGATCCAGCCTCCAGGGAATGGCATTCGTGCTTCCTCTGACGCACTCGTAACCGCAGCAGGGATGCGCTGCGCTGGGACACATGCGGTCGCTGATCGCGACCCTGAAAGCAAAACCGCTGTAGCATATCAGATCATCGTACGAGAGGGGCTCTCCTATTCCCTCGAGTATCCTGGCCTGAGAGCCGTGGACGCTGCTGGCGTACTCCGCAGGGCTGAACCCCTCTATGCCCTGTATCCTCACGATGTCCTTTTCCCGTCTTACTTCCATGTCATACCCCCTTGAAATACTGGAGGGACACTCGGTGACAGCCGCCGTAATATCCTGCCGGAACTGAACATATAGCGGATCAAAGTCACGGTCAAAGACCTGCTTTTTAGGGAATTGGGAATTAAGCGTCAGCGGCTGATTCTCGTGAGGGACGAGACCAGGTGTGGGATCACTCGATGACCACCAGGACATCCCCTGTCATCACTGTCTTACCCTGCTCAACGGGGATCTCCTTAACGGTACCTGCGCCGGGGGAGGGTATTTCGTTCTGCATCTTCATTGCCTCCAGGACAAGGAGTCCCTGGCCCGCCTTGACCTCGTCACCCTCCTTCACCATCACACGAACCACCAGCCCCGGCATCGGAGCCTTGATCACAGCCTCACCCCCTGCTGATTCCTCCTCGGTGGACTGCAGATACTCGTCATGATCCCTGAATGAGCAGACCTCTCCCCTGGTGGTCACCCGGTACGCGTGATCGTTCTTCGCCACCTCCACATTGGAGGACTTGTTGCCCAGGAGGATCGAGAGTTGAGTGGG
>CAZXEF010000277.1:0-1473 GCA_964639605.1 uncultured bacterium
TCACACCCGCCGAGATCGACGATCTTGTTCTTCGATGGCGACTCCTGGAGATGCTTCACGATGGGACCAGCCAGAGGGACATCGCCTGTGAGCTGGGCATCAGCCTCTGCAAGATAACCAGAGGCTCGAAAGTGCTCAGGTCCGGCGATTCAGTCACAGAGAGCATACTGGAAAACAAGATCGGAGATACATGATGAGAATGAATTCATTCAATACTGATAACTGCCCGGATGAGAGAGGCTATTTCGGTGACTACGGCGGTGCATTCGTCCCCCCCGTCCTTGAGGGCATACTCCGAAGGATCAGGGAAGTCTACCTGGAACTGAGAGTATCGGGCGAGTTCATTGCCGAATTGAGCTACCTTTACCGACACTATGTGGGCAGACCCAGTCCCGTATACTTCGCCCGGAACCTGACCGCCCTGGTCGGGGGAGCCACGATATACCTGAAGAGGGAGGACCTTAACCACACCGGGGCGCACAAGATCAACCACTGCCTGGGTGAGGCGCTGGTGGCCAGGAGGATGGGCAAGACGAGGCTCATCGCCGAGACCGGAGCCGGTCAGCATGGAGTGGCCCTGGCCACTGCGGCGGCCATAACAGGATTGCCCTGCTCCATCTACATGGGCACCGTGGACATGGAGAAGGAGCGCCCCAACGTCACCAGGATGAGACTTCTGGGCGCTGAGGTGGTTCCGGTCAGTCGTGGCCTGGGGACCCTCAAGGAAGCCGTGGACGCAGCCTTCGAAGCATACATGGAGGATCCCGAAGGGCAGTTCTATGCCATCGGTTCCGTTGTGGGTCCGGATCCATTCCCCATGATGGTGAGGGATTTCCAGACGGTGGTGGGCATGGAGGCCAGGGAACAGTTCAAGGAGTTGACCGGCGGCCTGCCGGACTGCCTGGTGGCCTGCGTGGGAGGAGGCTCAAACGCAATCGGACTCTTCACCGCTTTCCTGGACGATCCCGGGATAGATATCTACGGCGTTGAGCCCTCCGGGAGGGGGTTCAAGCCTGGACAGCACGCGGCCACGCTTACACTGGGCTCTCCCGGCCTCATCCACGGCTTCAGGTGCTACCTGCTCCAGGACGAGGAGGGTGAGCCCCTTCCAGTTTACTCCATCGCCTCAGGCCTGGACTATCCCGGCGTGGGTCCCCAGCACAGCTACCTGAAGGACATCGGAAGGGTACAGTACGAGACAGTGGGCGACGCAGAGGCCATAGAGGCGTTCCGCGTCCTCTCGAGGGTCGAGGGTATCATACCGGCCCTGGAGAGCGCCCACGCAGTGGCCTTCTCAATGGAGCTGGCACAAAGGCTCGGACCTGGGAAGTCCATACTGGTGAACCTGTCAGGGAGGGGGGACAAGGACTTGGATTTCGTCGTGGACAACTACGGACTGTGAGTGAAATCAAAGTTAAGACTTGGATTTCGTCGTGGACAACTACGGACTGTGAGTGAAATCAAAGTTAAGAC
>CAZXEF010000277.1:1573-2656 GCA_964639605.1 uncultured bacterium
TTGGATTTCGTCGTGGACAACTTTGGTCCCTCAGCTTTTCCGGCTTGTAAGAAGTGTTGACATAAGTAAACATATGTTTATGTTATTTGTCAGTGGGTGTACGGTACAGTAACCGAAGGAGGGAAGATGGATTTCAGGACCGACAGCATGGATGACATGAAGGTCGTCTGCATGGAGCACAGGGGGCCCTACAACCAGATAGGCGGTGTGTTCCGGAAGCTCTGGGAGTTCACGCAGGAACACTCCCTCAAGGTGGAGGACTCCAAGTGGCTGGGCATCTACTGGGACGACCCATCCACCGTGCCGGCGGAGGAACTCCGATCCGAGGCCTGCGTGACCGTGGGGAAGAAGGATCAGCTGCCCGACTCGGATGACGTGACCGTAAGGCTTCTCCCCAGCGGACGCTACCTCATCGGAACCCATATCGGCCCCTACTCCGGCCTGGGCGGTGCGTGGGGCGACCTCTGGACGGAGATCGGCAGAGGCGGGCACACCATGAGGAAAAGCCCGTGCTTCGAACTCTACATCAAGGGAGGGGATGACGGTCTTCCCGAAGAGGAATGGGTCACGGAGCTCTGCATGCCCGTAGAGTGACCTGCAACACCGTCTGACACGAGAAATGCGGAGGCCTCCGGCCTCCGCCCCCGATTGACCTCCAGTGCATCCGCTCCTATTGTCATAAAGGCATATCGATCCTGACTCACTCTGGAGGTGCGCTATGGTAAGACCGACTTTCTCGGCGAAGGTCACAGCCCTCACTGCGGCAATTGCTCTTTCAGTTGTACTCTTTTCCGGCTGCGGCGGCGACGATCCATCAGGACCCGGTGGGTCCTGGGACAACGGCGACTGGACCGGCCAGACGGCTTCAGGCCTCGCGGTGACCTTTACGCTGAACCACCCCACTATCACCGACTGGACCCTTGCGGTTACGCACGACTACGCGGACACCACTGACACCCGCACCTGGACCGGTCCACAGCTCACCGTAGGCTCGGATTCCACATTCAGCTGGAGTGATTCGGTCTACAGCGATTCTCTGCAGTACAGTTTCTCCATGAACGGGAAATTTACTTCAGGCAGTGA
>CAZXEF010000278.1:0-2614 GCA_964639605.1 uncultured bacterium
AGACAGAGTCTGATGATGGTCAGGATATCTTATTGTCTGATAAGCCATTACAAGACGGGAAGATTGGTGGAGGCGGCGGGATTCGAACCCGCGTCCGGGAGCAGGGACCTGTCGGCTCTACATGCTTAGTCCGGATTGATTCTCGTCCCGTCTTGGCTCCGGTCAGCCTCCACGGGACCAGCTCCCATTAATCTCGTCGCTTACGCCCGGAAGCAGGACTTCACGACCAGCCCTCCGTCTTGCGCCCGACCCCCGGTAGGAAGGCGATTCCCGGGGCGGACGGCCGTTCCTGTTTGGGAACGGCGTGCCGTTATTTATGCGGCAGTTGTTTCTATCCGCAGGATTAACGAGGTCGCGGACACCTCGGCATGCAACCGCCAGACCACTTCTGAACCCGTCGATACCTGTCGCCCCCATGGTCTGTCACTCACAGAACAATTATGGACACCCTTCCGTTCCTGTCAACCCCCCCGCCAAGGACTTGCCAAACAGGCTTTCATGAGTTATTGAATTGAGTCTCATCTGATTCGTAAATACTAGTATTAGGAGCTGAAGATATGTCCTGGATATGTGACATCTGCGGAAAAGGACCTTCTGTGGGAAATCGTGTGAGTCATTCCACAAGGCACACCAAGCATGTGTGGAAACCGAATCTCCAGAAGGCCAGAGTCCTCATCGACGGCAAGATCAAGAACGTCAAGATCTGTACGAGCTGCCTCAGGTCAGGCAAGGTACAGAAGGCCTAGTCAGTACGGGAAGATAATCGAAGGGGCGGGAGAATATCCCGCCCCTTTTCTTTATCTATTGCAGAATGTATCTCAGTCGAGTTCTTCCTTCTCCGCAGCTTTTTCAAGGTCCTTGATACGGCCCTGGTTCATAGAGATCGAAGCGTGATATTCCCTTGCCAGTCTCGTATGGCCGAAGCCCATGTTGAGGAAGCTCCATTCGAAGGACATTTCTGGGTCTATCTCATCCAGGACCCATCTGATATTGATGCCGGCGTTCTTGAAGGCCGTGTTCCAGCCGACGCCGGACAGTTTCTCCTCCAGGGCCCTGCTGACCCTGTGGTCACCCCTGGCCAGCAGTGCCCTTATGTGAGCTTCCCTGGGGTCACCAAACCATGCTCTCACTTTCTTCATCTTACGGAACTCGTCGCTGAGAATGTCTATCCAATCCCTCAGGTCGGTGGGATTCGCCAGAGGGGACCACTGGAAGGCGGTCCAGGGTTTCGGGATGAAGGGATTGACGCACACTTCGATGGGAAGGTCAGTACGGCTTCGCACTTCCTTCACGAAATCCACTATAGAGCTTCTATCGGCATCGGTCTCGAAGGGCAGGCCTATCATGAAGTAGATCTTGATCTTCTCGGCAGCTTCCAGGTGCTTGTCCATGGAATCAAGAAGTTTCTTGTTCTTCAGCTTCTTGCCGATCACCTTTCGCAGGAAGTCGTTCCCGGTTTCCGGTGAGAGAACGATGGACTTTTCGGTCAGGTCATCGTGAAGTTCCCCTGAATGGATCTGATCATCGTATTTATTGGAGCATAGGACAACTTCAAGGCCCTTCTTCTCAGCAGCCTTGATTATCTTGCGGATATCCGGGTGGGAGCGGGGGGAGCTTCCTATCAGGGCCAGGGTCTTTACATCTTCCAATTCATCAATGACGCTCTCCAGCTCTTCCAGCTTGCACTCCCTGTACGGCAGGCTGACGTAGCCAGGCTGGCAGAACTTGCAGTTGAAAGGACATCCCCTCGATATCTCAAGCATGGTTATATCGCGGTTGATGCAATCCGGTGAATGGATGTAGGACGTCATTCCCATGCCGTCGGATCCTGCCCACTGGCGCATAATGGAGCTCACCTTGCCGGGAATGTCGTGGATCGATGGAATGTACATCCCGGGAAGGGTTGCCAGCCTTCTGAGCAGTTTCTTCTTGGAGGCTCCCTGGGCTCCCAGGCTCTTTATGGTATCAAGCACAGGCCCGATGGACGGCTCCGTCTCACCTATGACGAATGCGTCCATGAACTCCGCCAGCGGCATGGGATTGGCGGTCACGGTAGTACCGCCGGCAATGATGAGTGGCCATTTGATGACCCTTTCCGTCGATTTCAGCTGTATGCCTGAAAGGCTCATCATCTCCAGCAGCCTTATGTAGTCGTCCTCGCTGGATGGTGTGAAGAACAGGAGGTCGCTCTGCTTAATTGATTTTCCGGTCTCCAGCGTGACGGCAGGATAGCCGTACCTGCTTCTCCAGTTGAACTCGTCCTTCTCTGGATAGAAGGCTCTCTCGCAGCAGGTCTCGGGCCATGACGCCAGCTGCCTGAAAGTATTCTGGAACCTGAGGGACGACATGGTCGCACCGTATTCCATCGGTGAGGCCAGGACTATCTCGAAAATACCCTTGGTGGAGAATTCCAGATTACATGTTTCATTATCCAGAAGCCTGCGGCGGCGTTCAGCGTAATAATCGGCAGCAGGTTTTCTGCTCATAGATGCTATCCTCCGTTCGTGGATGCGGGTAATATATGATAATGA
Source organism: uncultured bacterium (assembly GCA_964639605.1). Classification (GTDB taxonomy): domain Bacteria; phylum Fermentibacterota; class Fermentibacteria; order Fermentibacterales; family JCC-6; genus Aegiribacteria. The sequence goes on from CAZXEF010000278.1 coordinate 2,532, forward strand.
AACAGATATAGCTAGCAGGAATGGCTATATATTTAGCAATCATGCAATTAGATAATTATATCGTTTCTGCCCGTCATCTCCTG
>CAZXEF010000279.1:0-2601 GCA_964639605.1 uncultured bacterium
CTCCCGGGGGACACGGAGGAGACCATGAGGAGGAACATCAGGTTCGCCAGGAGCCTTCCCCTGACCTACGCCAAAGCCTCGATGACGCTCCCGTTCCCATCCTCGGCCCTCTACAGGCAGATCAAGAAGGACGGGCGGATACTCTCCGAGGACTGGAGGATGTACAACTTCCACTCCACTTCCGAGGTCTGGAAGCATGAGAACCTTGACTGGGACACGATACAGCGGTACTACTCCCTTTTCCACCGCAGGTTCTACTTCAGGCTCTCCTACATGTGGAAGAGGTTCTGGAGGGACATTCGAATGGGACAGCTCTGGGACGACATCAAGGCCGTTTTATCAAACGACTGGAGTTAAAAAGGGGACGGAGGCTTTTAATATGAACAATATTAATAAATTGACCTATATTTTCGCCTTTTTCTTCCTGACAACAGTACTCGCCTCCTGCGGAAGTCAGCCGGAGACGGAAGAACCGGAAGAATTGACCGGTTGGCGTCAGGACATTGAGTGGATATCCGACTCACTTCCCTTGATCCACTACGATCTTTTCATGTACCAGCCGCGGGACAGCCTTGATGCGAGACTGGAACGCCTTGAAGCTTCCCTGGACAGCCTCAGCGACATGGCTATCGCCATGGAGCTGACCCGTGTCCTTGCCTCCATGAAGTGCAGCCATACGGGCATAACCTTCTGGGAACGGTGCGAGATAAAGGCATATCCCATATCCGTGATCTGGCTCGAGGACGGCCTTTTCGTCACCGCCATAGATACTTCCCATGAGGAGCTGATAGGTTCGCGGCTCCTGACATACGGAGAGAGCACCGCCGAGGAGGCAGCGCGAGCCATGGCCGGTATGTTCCCGGCGACGAACGATGTGGTCCCAAGGACAAACGCGGAGAATATCATGATGCTGGCCAGCTGTATGACGGCCCTGGGTTACGGAAGCATAACGGAGCCGGTTGAATTCAGGTTCCTGAAAACCGGCGGCGACACGGTGACGCTGCACCTGGAAGCGGTTGATTTCACATACACAAACATGGTGGACTTCCATAGCTGCGGATCGGTCTCACTGCCTCTCTGGCTCTCTTTCGACGACTGCTACTGGCACCGATACCTTCCGCAGAGGAAAATGCTCTACTGCGCTTACAACTCCTGCAACATGATGCAGGGGTACCCTGTGGAGGAGTATGTAGATGATCTGAGGGCGGTTGTAGAGACTGAGGATGTCAGAGATATAGTGATCGACCTGAGGAGGAACGGCGGCGGCAACTCCCTGGTGGCCACCCCCATAATCCAGTGGCTGAAGGAGCTCTCCGAATCCACTGATATCGCGATCAGCCTCGTAATAGGAAGGTGGACCTACTCCTCCGGTATACTGAACGCCATGGAGATAGCCGACATACCGGGTGTCACCATTTACGGCGAGATGACCGGAGGATCTCCGAACCACCTGGGAGAGGTCAGGACGGCAGTGCTGCCCTTCTCGGGCCTGACCGTCTCATATCCCACGAAGTACTTCGAGACGGTGGAGGGTCCAGGGACCACAATGGTCCCGGACATCACTGTCCCTCTGACCCCTGATATGTTCTTCCATGGAGCGGACAACGTACTGGACAGTATCAGCAGTCACGGGAACATGAACCGATTATCAGCTGGAAATGAATAAACACCCTCCGTCCCTTTTTATTCATACGCTCGATAGTAAACATGGGGAGATAGCAGTCGTATGGAGCTCCATCGACGACCTGTCCATGGTGGTCAGGATATTCCTGAGCACGGACCGCGAAAAAGCATCAACCCTTGCCCGGGCCCGCTTTCCGCTGCTGCGGACGGGTTCCGACCGCCGCATGGCGGAGCTGGAGGAGGGCATTCAAAGGATGTTCGCCGGCCTTGTCCACCAGTTCGACATCTCGATGGTTGACCTTGCTTCCTGCTCCCCCTTCCAGCGAAGCGTTCTGATGGAGGAGGCCACGATCCCCAGGGGCGAGGTGAGAACCTACGGATGGCTTGCGAGCAGGATGTGTTCTCCTTCCCACGCCAGGGCGGTGGGATCGGCCCTGGCCCGCAACCCCTTTCCCCTTGTCATTCCCTGCCACAGGACGGTGAGGAGCGATGGCTCGATAGGAGGGTACCAGGGCGGGCCCTCAATGAAACGCTCTCTCCTGGAGATGGAGGGTGTCCTTTTCCGTCCCGACGGTTTGCTGCTAAGATCAACTCTGTGAATTGCTTATCATGTCCAGATCGAACCATGTGCCGATCATGACCGTTGTTAGTATGTTCCTGCCCTGCGCATCCTATCAACTGAAGGTACTGAAGGGTCAAGGCAATGTATACTGACAGATTCAGGGAACTGCTCCTCGAGAACCTTGAGAGGACCCGGGATTCCGGGATCTTCAAGAGGGAGAGGGTATTAACGACAAGGCAGGGTACAAGGGTAGGCGTATCTGAATCCGGGGAAGTTCTCAACTTCTGCGCCAACAACTACCTGGGGCTGTCCGGTGACCAGAGGCTGGTGGATACGGCCTGCAGGATATTGCAGGAACGGGGTTTCGGACTATCATCGGTAAGGTTCATCTGCGGCACGCAGGACCTTCACAAGGA
>CAZXEF010000280.1:0-2574 GCA_964639605.1 uncultured bacterium
AGGCATGATCTACACCGCCTCGCCCCTGGCTGTCATCATTTTCTTCTCCGTGGTGGCTGTCGTGCTCGGCATCTCCTTCTATTACGGCAAGAAGACCAAGTCCGCCAAGGGTTACTTCGCCGCAGGGGGGAACATACACTGGTCCGTGAACGGCATCGCCTTCGCGGGGGACTACCTCTCCGCCGCCTCTTTCCTTGGTATCTGCGGAATGATAGCATTCTCCGGTTTCGACGGCTTCCTCTACTCCATCGGATACCTGGCAGGATGGATAGTGGCCCTCTTCGTTGTGGCCGAGCCCCTGAAGCGGATGGGCAAGTTCACCTTCGCAGACGCCCTGGACGCAAGGTTCGGCTCACAGGGGATCCGGCTGGCGGCCGCAATCAGCACCCTTGTCGTTTCCATCTTCTACCTGATACCACAGATGGTGGGAGCCGGAGCGCTGGTCACCCCGCTCCTGGGTCTCCCTCACTGGGTGGGCGTCACCATGGTGGGCAGCATAGTCATCTTCATCGTGACCACCGCCGGGATGACATCCACCACCTATGTCCAGTTCCTCAAGGGAGCGATGCTCCTAGTATTCTCCCTGATCCTGGTCTTCCTGGTGCTGGGCAGGGGAGTCCAGCAGAATCCCTATGAGGCCTACCATGATTTCGTGACCCTTCAGACTCAGGTAACCGACGGCTCCGTCACCTCGGTAAAGGACCCGGGTTACCGCATCCTCGACGAGTACACCGAGCGCGGCCACCATTACGTCAAGCTAGAGAAGGACGGCATAGCCAACTGGTGGAACTTCGAGCCGGAAAGCGGTACCCTCACAGAGGCCCTGAGCATAGTAACGCAGGCCGACGGCGCGGTGCTCTACAACGGCGCACCCAGGAGCGAGCAGCTCTTCTACCCGGTGGGCAACATGGCCGACATCCGCGTGGACGGAGACAGGGTGGATGGCGCCTCCGGCCTTAACGCCATCAGCTTCCTGGCCATCATCCAGGAGAGCGACGTGGTCCTCTGGGTACCGGATGCCTTCAGCATGGACGGAGAGCGGGTCCGCATATGGACACAGCAGGTCACTCCCGGTAACGAGATCCTCAGCCCCGGTCTGAAGTTCCACCTGGACGAAGGCGCCACATTCTCCGACCGCCTTAACTTCATCTCCCTGATGCTGGCCCTCTTCTTCGGAACCGCGGCGCTGCCCCACGTCCTCATCCGCTACTACACCGTGCCCACACCTTCCGCCGCACGGAAGAGCACCATCGTGGCGATCGCGGCCATCGGTTTCTTCTACATCCTCACCCTTTACATGGGTCTCGGCGCCATGATCAGCGGGGTGATCGACGTGGAGAGCTCGAACATGTCGGCGCCCCTGCTGGCGCAGTCCTTCGGCCCCTTCATGTTCGCGGTGATATCAGCCATAGCCTTCGCCACAGTGCTGGGCACGGTGAGCGGGCTGATCGTTGCCTCATCGGGCGCCGTAGCGCATGACTTCATCGACACCTTCCTCAAGAGAAAGCTCTCGGACCACAAGAAGGTGATCGCCGGCAAGTTCGCGGCAGTGGGTACAGGCATCGTGGCCATTCTCCTGGGCATAGCCTTCAAGGGTATGAACGTTGCATACCTGGTGGGTCTGGCCTTCGCCATAGCCGCCTCGGCCAACCTGCCTTCCATCATCATGGTACTCTTCTGGAAGAAGGTCACACCCAGGGGCATAGCGGCATCCATAGCAACGGGCATCGTCTCCTCGGTGGGCATCATCCTGCTCTCACCGAGCATGTACTACCGATACGGGATGGACCCCTCATCCGCTCCGCTGCCTCTGGACAACCCCGGCATCATCTCCATACCGCTGAGCTTCCTGGTGCTGGTCATCGTCTCCCTGGTGACACAGACCAAGAAGATGACGTTACCCGGATCGGTCCCCGTCGACTGACCGGCATGGACCGAGGGGAGGTCCCATGCAGCCCAGCCGCATAACCAGGCTGACACTGAACGGTGCCACGGGCAGGCCTGCGCTGGCCCGGGACCTCCTCCAGGCGCTGAACGACCCGCGCACCATAACCGAGAAGGGAGGCTTCCTCTTCAAGGCGCGCCTGGAGACCGGCGATCCCCGGCACCTTGTCCTCGGTTTCACCCCCTGCATCCTTCACGGTCACAGGACTTACCACTACAACAGCCGTCTTCCGGGGGAGGACGAATACACCCTCGTTGGCAGCGTCACACCGAACCAAGTTTTCGAGATGCTCTTCAAGCCCCCATCAGTGACACTCACCGATGATGAACTGCAGAGGTATGCCGTCCTCTACGTGACCTTCGCGAGGTTCCTGCTGGAACAGGGTTACCGTCGAAAGAACGCTCTGAGTACAGTCACCGTTCAGATGATCAGTGAGGCAGGGCTGTTCACAGCAGCGCCGGAGGACCTGGTCGGCCTGGCTGAGATCCTTCTCCCCCAGGACGGAGATTCAGGATGAAAGTATCCGCAGACATCCGTTCACAGGTAAAGGTTTCCCGTCACGGAGCGATACTGAACGGCTTCAGCGATATGAGAGGGGCCGATCTCTTCAGCCCCGGCAAGGTCGGCTA
>CAZXEF010000281.1:0-2548 GCA_964639605.1 uncultured bacterium
CAGACTGTACAGGCTGATCCTTGCGGCGGAGATGGAATGAGCTTCACGCCGGGCTACATACGGCTTCTCCAAAAGGGAGAGCTGCACCAGAGGGTATCGCTCCTTCGTGAAATGCTCAGGGAGTGCAGGCTCTGCATGAGGAACTGCGGGGTGGACAGGCTGAACGGGGAGAAGGGGTACTGCGGTGCCGGGGAGATCCTCGAAGTGTCATCGTCATGTGTCCACACGGGCGAGGAGCCGGCGCTCACCGGGGACACAGGTGTGGGCAACATCTTCCTCGGAAGGTGCAATATGGGCTGCGTCTACTGCCAGAACCATTCCATCAGCCAGCCCGGGCCGGGAAGAGTGCCCGGCTGGGAGACATCACCTTCCGAAACAGCGGACAGGCTCATTCGTTTTCAGGAGATCGGATGTCCCACCGCGGGTTTTGTCTCTCCCACGCACTTCGCTCCGCAGGTGTTCCAGGCGGTGGCCGTTGCGGCGGAAAGGGGGTTCAGGCTCCCGGTGATATACAACACCGGAGGCTACGATTCTCCGGAGCTTCTCCGGCTGCTGGACGGCATGGTGGACATATACCTGCCGGACATGAAGTACAGCGACCCGGCGATGGCCGTCATGTACTCGGATGCGCCGGATTACCCCGCCGCGGCAAGGGATGCGGTCCTGGAGATGCACAGGCAGGTGGGGGAACTCCGCATAGACCACCGCGGCGTGGCCGTCAGGGGCCTTCTGGTGCGCCTGCTGGTCCTGCCCGGGGGGATCTCGGGTACGGAGGATACCCTGAAGTTCCTTGCCGGGGAGATCGGCACAGGGGTCCATGTAAGCCTCATGTCGCAGTACTGCCCGGCTCACAGGGCCGGCGGGTTCCCTCCCCTGGACCGGAGGCTGGAGCCAGGTGAATACCGCAGGGCTGTCTCGGTCATGGAGGAACTCGGATTCGGGAACGGCTGGGTTCAGGACCCGGTCACTTCGCCTGACACGTACCTTCCCGGCGTGGACTTCATACTCTAGCCTTAAGGGTGCTCAACCATGCTTTCGAGGAGTTTCATAACTGCTCCGTGCACGTCTTCCGCCGACATTATGGCGGAGACCACGGCTATCCCGTCGGCACCCCACCGAAGGACATCCCCGGAATTGGAGGACTTGATCCCCCCTATAGCCACAAGGGGAAGTGGAGCAGCCGCTTTGAGTTCCCTCACTCCTTCGAGCCCCAGGGGCTCTCCAAGGTCCGTCTTGGTATAGGTTGCGAACACCAGGTTCGCCGCCAGGTAATCGGCCCCTTCCCGAAATGCCCTGCGGGCTTCTTCGGCGGTCCTGACCGATGCGCCGATCACGGCGCCTTTCCCCAGGAGCTTCCTGGCGGTCCGCACCGGCATGTCGTCCTGCCCCAGGTGAACACCGTCCGCTCCCGCGGCCATGGCCACATCGACCCTGTCGTTGACAATGAACAGTGCCCCGACTTCCGCGCAGAGTTCCGAAAGAAGTCCTGCGGTATAGAGGAGTTCCCGTGTGGAAGCCCCCTTGTCCCGAAGCTGCACCGTTCCCACTCCAGCCCTAAGGGCAAGCCTGCATGTCTCCTCGACTCCGCGGGAACCGCAGAGCACCGGGTCGGTGACCAGGTAGAGCCGGAGCTTCTTCGGGTCAACCATTGACGGAGACCCTGATCCTTTTCCTGATTTTGCCTTCATCTAGGCTGGCCAGGCTGTCGAGGAACAGGGGCACGAATGTGCCGGGCCCACCTGACTGCTCGGCCGCAATCTCGCCTGCTATGCCCATTACGGTTATTCCGGTGAAAGCCGCTTCGAACATGTCATCCATGGAGGCGGCGAAGCAGGCCACCGACGTGGTGGCTGCGCATCCGGTACCCGTCACCCGCCCCATCAGGGGGTGTCCGTTCTCGATCACGGCCGTGCTCCTGCCGTCGGTGACTATATCCGTGGCTCCCGTTACCGCCACCACAAATCCGCGGTCGTCGGCGAACCGTGATATGAGTTCCTCCCGTTCTCCCACGGATTCCATGGAGTCCACTCCCCTCACCTGCCCGTCCTGGCCGGCCAGGGCCAGCACCTCCCCCGCGTTGCCGCGTACAATGGAGATGTGCAGTTCATCCGCTATCCTCATCGCCGAATCGGTCCTGAGAGCCGTCGCTCCCGCCCCAACGGGGTCGAATACGACGGGAATGCCGCTTTCGTTGGCCACCCTGCCCGCCGCCAGCATGCTCTCCACCAGTCCCGGGTCCAGTGTGCCTATGTTAAGGAGAAGTGCCCCCGCATACCTGACCATTTCGAGTGATTCGTCGATGCAGGGGGCCATCACCGGGGCAGCCCCCAGGCACAGGGTGACGTTGGCCGTGAAGTTCATCACCACGGAGTTGGTGATGTGGTGAACCATGGGCCTTCGGGCGCGCAGCGCATCAAGGCCCCGGCAGACGATATCTGCAGGTTTCATGCGGTAACCTCCGGATTTTCTTACGCCGATATTACTCGGATCAAGTTCAAGGGGTCGGTTTCTCAGGCCCGGACTTTCCGGACCACCCCCAATCCTCAGG
>CAZXEF010000282.1:0-2540 GCA_964639605.1 uncultured bacterium
GAAGCCTCTCCTGTTGTAGAGGCCCGTAAGGCTGTCATGAAGGGAAAGCTCCGTAAGTCTCTTCTCCAGTCTAACATGGTCGGTGATGTCCAGGAAGGAAAGGACGAAGCATGACTCGCCCTCATCGGCCGAATCGACGGCGATGGCGGTGGCGGATGCAGTGAAGGTGGTGCTGTCCCTTCGCTGGCACTCGACTTCCCCTTCCCACTGGCCCTTTTCCGTTACTGTCGCCTGCATGTTGTCGAAATCACCTATGAAGGAGATGAGGTCTGCCAGCTCCATTCTCAGTATTTCGGCCCTTCCGTACCTCCAGTAGTTCAGGGATTCCGCGTTGGCATAGCCTATCCGCCAGCGGCAGTCGGTGATTATCATGGAACTGAGGGAAGCGTCCAGGGCCCTGTTCTTCTTCATCATCTCCCGCTGGAACCTCCTCCTCTCGGAGGTCTCGCGCAAGGTTATCAGGATAGAGCTGAACCCGTTGCTTTCCACCAGGCTGGTGGTCATGTCCATGGATTTCAACGAGCCGTCGGCACACAGGATCTTCCGGTCAAGGAAGACACCGTCCAGGATCTCGGGAACATCATCGGCCGTCGGTTGATGCGGGCTGTTCTCGTCAGTGTCCGGCAGCAGATCCTTTATCTCACTGCCGATGAGTATCTTCCGCTGATAGCCCAGAATGTTCTCGGCGGCATCGCTGATCCTCTTTATCTTTCCGGTCTTTGCATCCACCATCAGGAGAACATCCACCGAGTTGTGGAAGACCAGTTCCAGGCTCTGGAGCCTGCGCCTCAGAACAGCATTCTCTCTCTTCAGCGCATCCATATCCATGCCTGCGGTATGCGTACTGCCTTCTGCGGGTTCAGAGGGTGTTTCCAACAGAATCACTCCTTTATGGATCTATGAACATGAACATTGACCTCTAAGATATTCCAATGATCATATAAGGGGAAGTCCAGCCGGCTAGTCCGGCCCGTCCGTGCTGCAACCGTGAAGCAGCGCCGCCTGCAACCGATCGACAGAGGTCAGTTTCTTTTCCGTTGACCCCGCGTTAGAGCCTGTGCTACTGAGGTCCCGGGCCGGAAATATATCCCCTGAGCGGCGGCGCCGCTAGGGCCCCGGTCCTCAGGCGAGTATTGACACGATGCAGGCGGAGGCTAAATTAGTGCTCCGCCCGGCCTGGTCGCCCAGGCAGATGGTTACGCCCGAGATAGGAAGTGGCGCATGAGCAGGAAACTTGTGCTGGACCCCGGTGAGAGGGTCCTGGTCGACGTGAAAAGGTACGGACTGCAGGGGAAGAAGGTGAAGTTCCCGGTTCGTTCGCGATGCATGATCACCGACAGGAGGTTCATCCATTACGACCTTGGCAGGATGGCTCTTTTCTACATGCAGCTGGGTTTCCTTCTGAAGCCCCTGGTAAAGGGAAATCCGGTAAGCCTTCCCCTGGACGGGTTGATCGTGGGAAGAGGGAAGTACTTCAAGAACAGGAACATACTGGAACTCAAGGCTCAGGATGGTACCGTGGTCCTCCTGGACAGGTTAGACAGATCACTTGAGTGGTTCCGCGACGCCATGATGAGCAGCGGGATCGGTCTGAGCCAGACAGGGGAGGAGGAGTGGAGGGTCTCCATCTGACCCGTCACTGATCAGGGTGTTTTCCGGCCTTTCCCCTTGAGGTCTCCACAGGGTACCGCTCCTCGTTCAGTTCCAGTTTCCTGTTGACTATGGTCTCTATGTTGAGGTTCAACTCATGGGCGAGTATGGTCAGGAATATGGCGATGTCTGCGATCTCCTCACCTATGTCGCCCATCATCTCTTCCGGCGGCTTCCTGCACTCGTCGCACGTTCTCCACAGGAAATTCTCCAGAAGTTCGCCTGATTCGATGACGATGGCCTCTGCGAGATTCTTGGGGTCGTGGAACTGTTTCCAGTCCCTCAGGTCCCTGAACTGCAATATCCTCTCTCTGAGTCTGTCCAGCATCCTTTCCTCCGTCCAGGTACTTTCCTCGTCATTCAACTGCCTCGATGCCCGTTCCGATTACCTTCATTTCGCCGTCTATCAGTTCCATTACTGTGGTGACAGCCGAGTCGGAAGACGTGTACTCAGTCGATTCGGATCTGATCAGTACAGGAACATCATCCTCCACTCTGTAATACTCGGTGCCGTAGAAGCCCATTCCGTCGCGATGGAAACTTGTGATCAGCCCTTCATCGGGATCGAAGGAGGGGGAGACGAACCCGGTCTCCTCCCAGACATCGGCCCTGCTGAAGGTTCCCGTTCGTGGATCGAACAGCCAGTAGTACCAGTAAGTGTTCGGTCCCGCCGAGGGCGACTCCATCAGCCTGAGGTCGACGTAACCGTCGAAGTTCATGTCCTCGGCTACGAGGTATCCGCCGACCTCAGAGGAACTGTAGTAGTAGGCTTCGAGACCCTGGAAGGTCGTGACGCTGTCAGACCCGAGAGGCGACATGGAAATGGTGTGCGCCATGCGGAGACCCTCAGGGGCCTCCGGCGGGCCCACCCAGTAGAGGGATACCTGGAA
>CAZXEF010000283.1:0-2507 GCA_964639605.1 uncultured bacterium
ATCAAGGAAGCCCCGAGGGATCCATTGTCGCCGCATCGGCAAGGGACGGTTTCAGAAGACTTCTTGGTCCTTCCATGGAGACCGAGACACGGCTTCGGAGCAAGGAAGCCGCAGATGACGAAGCCATAAAAGTTTTTGCTTCGAACCTTCGCAACCTGCTCCTGGCGCCCCCCCTCGGCGCACATGCGGTGATGGCAGTGGATCCGGGCTTCAGGACGGGGTGCAAGCTGGCGTGCCTTGATCCGGAGGGAACTGTGAGGAGCCATGCCACCATCCAGCCCCATACTTCCGGTGACGCCAGGGAGAAGGCGGCGGGAACGGTCCTGAGACTGGTGAAGGAGTACGGCTGCGAGTTCGTGGCCGTGGGCAACGGCACCGCCGGAAGGGAGACGGAGGAGTTCCTGAGGGGGATAGGGCTTCCAGAAGGCGTGAAGGTCGTCAGCGTCAGCGAGAGCGGGGCTTCGGTCTACTCCGCCTCAGCGGCGGCCAGGGAAGAGTTCCCCGACCTGGATGTCACCGTCAGGGGAGCCGTCTCCATCGGCCGGAGGCTCCAGGACCCCCTTGCCGAGCTGGTCAAGATCGATCCCAAGTCCATCGGTGTTGGACAGTACCAGCACGATGTGGACGGTGTAAAACTTCAGAAGTCCCTGGACGATACCGTGATGAGCTGCGTCAACAGCGTGGGGGTCAATGTTAACACAGCAAGCACCCAGCTCCTTTTCTACGTCTCGGGGTTGAATTCCAAAGTCGCCTCGGGCATCGTGCAGCGGCGGACGGAGAACGGACCCTTCAGGAACCGGCGGCAGCTCCTGGATGTGAAGGGTATGGGACCCGTGAGCTATCAGCAGTCCGCCGGATTCCTGCGGATAAGGGGAGGCGACAATCCCCTGGACGGCAGCGCCGTGCACCCGGAGAGCTACGGCCTGGTGGAGGAGATGGCAGCTTCAAAGGGAGTGAGTGTTGCCCAACTCATGGGGTCCCCCGAGATCCGCAGGTCCATCGACATCCGCCAGTTCATCCGGGGTGATGTGGGCATGCCCACCCTGAGGGACATCATGGCGGAGCTTGAACGGCCGGGCAGGGATCCAAGGGAGTCCTTCAAGGTGTTCGAGTTCGCCGACGTCCACGAGCTGAAGGACCTCAAGGAAGGCATGGTCCTGCCGGGAATAGTGACCAACGTCACGAATTTCGGGGCCTTTGTCGATGTGGGTGTCCACCAGGACGGCCTGGTCCACATAAGCCGGATGTCGGACAGCTACGTGAAGGACCCGGCTGACATTGTCTCCGTGGGAGACAGGATCACGGTTAGAGTTCTCAACGTCGATACTGACCGGTCTCGAATATCCCTTTCAATGTCTTCTTTAAAGCAATAACGAAATTTTACACAAAACTATCAAACAATAATTAATAATATTATGATGTGTATTTCGGTTTGATATTATTTTGCGTTGATGATGTATGTGCTTTAATTTTCAATATAATTAAAATACATCAATACTCGTAACTTGAAGTAGTAAAGCCTATTGAACACTCGTGAGAAAGAGTGAGCATGTGAAGTTATCTTAGAAGAATCTTCCAAGAGCCTCTCGTGAAAACCTCCCGGGGCGAGCAAGCAGTCCAAGGGGAAAAGGGTCTTCTCGCTCTTTGTTGAGATCACTCGCCCATTCCTTGGCTAATGATTTCAGCTCGTTAGCAGTAATGAGTACGATGTTTCTGCCGATATTTTCAGCAGCATATCGTACTGCCAAAGCCTCGGAATCATCGGTAAAAGCAGGTGCAATTACAAGGAATATAGGGACTGGTTTGTTGGAGTCTTCGATATATGAATGGAACTGCTTCAGATGTGCTTTGAGATCTACTTGGCTAGGTGATTCCTTACTCTTGTTGTCCCACATGATATACATATCCTTGAAGCTCAGGAGGCCATCTGGTTTGTTAGTGCCTGGTTGCTTTAAGGGAGAGTGGTTAAGGTACTTCTCGAACAGGTACTCAGTTGCCTTCTCAAACTTGGTCTCTATCTCAAGATCTTTGTCAATAACCGACTCTGTCCTGAGTAACTGCCTGTCCCGGATAGCCAATGATTCGAAAACATCGAACCAGATTTTTCGCTCGTCCTCGGTATCTGAAGTTGATCTGATCTGCATTGTGTCAAAATAGGCTAGGATGCGCTCGATCCTTTGGTCCTTGTTGCCGCTTACCGCTAGATCTAATTCTGCACACCAGTCATGGAGCTCCTGATTGCTCAAGCATTGTAGTGCAGCAGTCGGAGACACCAATTCAACCAGTTTTTCCTGAAGATTGGCTATTGACTCGTATCTATTGAACTCCACTCCATTACTTTGGAGTATCCTCTGATTAATATCCTTCCCCCTGAATTGTTTTGATGTAAGCATTATACGATAGCCATCAAGTCTGATCTCCTTGTTAAATATCTTGCGGAGTACGGCAGCGAGTTCTTCAGGGATGACATCAAAATACTGCCCATGGTCATCCCTGATCTGGAACAC
>CAZXEF010000284.1:0-2502 GCA_964639605.1 uncultured bacterium
GGAGAGAGGGACACTGGCGATCCAGCTTGTGAACCAGGTGGACAGGCTGGCAATAGTCATAGGCAAGATGCTCTCGGTGATGATGGCGGCAGTAGTGGGGGCCGCCAGTTCGGTGATCGGACTCATTATCGCTTCCCGTTACTTCATAAGCATGTTCGGTGATACTGGTCCGGCCATGTCCGGCTACAGCATGACCACACTCAGCATAGCCCAATTCGCCATCGTGACCATTCCCCTTGCCGTGCTGGTAGCCAGCATAGTATTGATAGTATCCACCTTCGCAAGGAACGCCAAGGAGGGACAGGGCATCATAATGCCCATCTACTTCGCGGTGATGATAATGGGCATAGCTTCGATGCAGGTCGGAGACGTGGCGCCCGGATGGATGAGGGCAACTCCCATATTCAACTCGCTTATTGTCCTGAAGAGCATCTTCATGCACGATGCAGCGTGGGGATCGATAGTTACTGCCGTGCTCTCGAGCGTCGTGGTCTCTGCAGTAATCATCTACCTGACGCTGAGGATGTTCAGCAGCGAGAAGATACTGTTCAGGATATAGAAGGATTATATGCCCAGGATCGAGGACCTATCGCCGGAAACCGAGGGTACATTTTTTCGATGCCTTCACGATGAGAGACCAGAAAACCCCGAGGTGACATTGATCAGGAAGCGCTGGTGCCGCAGGCACCGGGACCTGTGGTTGAGGACCAGGGTGCTGGTCACCGACGCTGACGAGGTGGCTGGCCTCTGCCAGTACCTTCCCATCGAGCATTCCCATTATCTGGGTAGGGACCTGATGGCCATCCTGTGCATCTGGGTGCACGGCTATGAATATCACCTGGGGAACAGGCAGGGACAGGGATACGGACGGATGATGCTGGAAAGCATTGAGAAGGACGCCCGGAGGTCCGGTTTCAAAGGAGTTGCGGCCTGGGGGAAGGACTACCCGGACTGGAATCCAGTTTCCTTCTACGAGCACATGGGGTATTCCAGGGCTGACAAGGTGGGTAACGATGTGCTGGTCTGGAAGACCTTCGACGGTGAGGGTGAGCCGCCCCGCTTACTGAGGCAGATGAAAAGGGGACCCATCGTGCAAGACAGGGTCACGGTGGTCTCCCTTTGCACCGGCTGGTGCGGTGGCTGCTCCTTCAATCTGGAAGCAAGGGAGGCAGCGAAGGAGCTGCAGAACCTTGTGGATTACATTGAAGTGGACACTTCAGTGAGAAAAAACATGCTGGAATGGGGCATATCCGATGGTATACTCCTGGATGGAGAGCCTTATAGAAACGATGGCCCTCCTTTTACCAGGGAGGACCTGAAGAGAGATATCCTGGACCTGCTCATGAAGAAGAGCGGAACCGAGTAAAACGAACCGGAGGATTATTGGAACTCAAGGACTACTCCTGGCTCCGGGGCTGACAGGCAGTCTGTTCTTGACGCTTTAGTCCGGATTCCACATCTAATACTCTCATTGACAGCGGGTTCCGAAAACGCATGAAGGGAAACCGGAATGATCCACCTTGAGACCCTCTATTCGGTGATCGAAGGCAACTTCGATTTCCTGCTCGTGGTGGACGGCAACGAGAAGGTCATCTACTACAGTCCCCTGCTGAAACGCTGCTGCACTCCCGAAGAAGGGGATGTAGAGCATACCCACCTTGTTGACATACTCGACGAGGAATCTCTGGCGTCCTTCAGGAACGCCGTCAAAAACGTTGCCACAGGCTCCAGGGGTGTCATCGCTCTGTTCTCCCCCAAGCTTGATCAGACCTCAGCCATTCCCATGAAGGTTGGTTATGTGGAGAGCGTCCAGGGAGGCATCTACCTCTTCTTCGGCGCCCAGGTCGATGCACTTCGAAGGATCAGCGACTGGGAAAAGGAGGAGCGGGTCAAGGAACTATCCTGCCTTTATGCCGTGGCAGAGTGGATAGAGGTCTCGGCTTCCATAAGCGAGTTCTTCACAAGGCTTCCGGATTACCTTTCAAGGGGCATGCGTTTCCCCGACGAGGCGGTAGTGTACTCCATCTACCAGGAGGAGGAGTACGGTCAGAAACCTGCCAGCGACGAGTACATAGGCGTTGACCTTGTGGTCAGCGGCGCTCCAAAGGGAGAGATAAGGGTGGGTTACATCAGCGGAAGCCATGAACTCCTCCCCGAGGAGCAGAAGATGCTCAACGAGATCGGCAGGATGCTGAGCCTGGCCCTGGAGCGCAAGGAGCTCAAGGAGAGGATGGCCCTGAAGCAGGAGGAAGAGGAGGAGCTGAACCGTCGCCTCAGCAAGCTCGAGGAGGAAATATCCGGTCGGGAGAAGGAACTCGAGGAGCAGAATCAGAAACTCAGCACCGCTGACTCCTACCTGGACAGGGTCAACCGCAGCTGGGAGGAGACCAAACACCGTCTTGAGACCATGTTCCGGGCCATCCCCGGCGAGGTCATGCTCATCGACATGAACCGCAACGTCGTGATGAGCAACCAGGACGACATCGATCCCGGGGACAAGTG
>CAZXEF010000285.1:0-2493 GCA_964639605.1 uncultured bacterium
GCAGCAAACCCGTCAATAATGTTTTCAATTTATTTCCCTCCTGCGCTGAAATGCTTTACTGTCAATTCTCCAGTCGATCCTCGAACGGTGCGAACTCTCCCTGGGGCATACGGAACCAGATCACCTCACCTCTGTAGTAAACTCTGAACCTGTCCACAACCGGTGCGGTATTCGGGTCTCCCTGTCCTCCAGGGAGGTGGACTTCCCTTATCGCGATGTCGAAGTAGTCTCTGTACCCTTCCTCCGGCTGCTCACCCAGCCATTCAACTCCGAAGGAGAATCCCTCAAGGTCCTCGCTTGAGTAGATGCCGCTCCATATCAGTGCTGTCATCAGGTACTCGATTGCTTCTTCGGAGTTCGTAATTACTTCGGGCAGGAACGAATCGTGCCACTCGGGCGGAATATGATGCCATGTCTCCCGGTAGTAACCGTAGAAGAGCCTTATCCTGCTGCCGTATTGCAGTGTATCATTCCTGAGAGCAACCCAGATGTCCGCGTCGCTCTCCCGGAGCACCGGATCCGGGAGCTGATGAACAAGCGTGAATACTCCTGGATCCTCGTAAACTACAAGACCGAGCTTTTCAGCGTTCTCCCTGAGGAATGCGGATGCTCGGGTGTACTCCTCCTCCGGATCGTATTCACCTGTTCTGTATGCCCTCTCTTCAACCATACCGATGAAAGAGTCCAGGCATCCCGTCATCTCCCATCCGGGTATGGACAACCTCCAGAATTCAGGAATCATGCAGTCGCAGAGGTCCTCGTTCGTGTTTTCGACATGGATCCGTTCCAGTAAGTTCTCCGCGAAGTACTCCGGCCAGCGCGGCATTATCCCTGTAAGATTCAGAAAGTACTGCGGCTCGGGAGGTATCGTCGATCTGGTATCATCATGCCCTAACTCTATTGCGTAGACATCCGGGAAGCGGTACAGGAAATGACAGGCCAGGGATGCTGCCGCTGCCGGGTCACTGAACGACCCTGCATACACCAGCCAGCCATCGTAGCCGGATAGTGATTCCCAGTCAGGGATGTATAGATAGTCTACTCCTATTGCTGTCTGTTCTTCCAGTTCCGCTGCAAGTTCTGCAGCGGCTTCTTCGCTGTCGAATACCGCAATGCTGACCACCCAGCCTGAATCTTCAGAGACTGCAGGGTTCACCAGCAGCATTAACATCAGCATCGTACTACCCATAATAAACTCCCAGGCCGGAAGCTGGATTGAGTGTGAATGACACGGCTTCAGAATAATCATGGATACGCTTATCTTTGTGTTTCAAATCCCCTCCCGATGGTATATAGCTAAGTTAGAATGGCAACCCAGATATCATCCCCCAGAGGCGTTGATATATATTTTGGCTACTTGGTTTTCTTCCTGAGCTTCGCCAGGTTCTTGTCCTCGAGGTATTCTTCAATGTAACCGCAATCTTTGCAGATGAAACTGGTTGGATGTATTAAGCCTAGTCCTGTCTTGCCCAGCATGATGGCCCTTGCCTCTGCCTTGTTCTTGACCTCTGCGATATTTGAGCTTCCGCACTTGGAGCATGATGCGATCTTCATGTTCTGATTTCCACATTCTTGTGATTGTGTGTTTTAATGCAACAACATGATGACCTGCACAGATCAAAGCAATTCCGGCGGTTCATCATACTCAATAATATCCGGTTTCGATCTTCTGAGACAGGTTGAGATATCCAGATGTCTGGCCTGTGCATGGAGTAATGCCTTGATCTGTTATAATCAAGATCATCAATAGGGGGTTTTAGATGAAATCGGTAATGATCAGCGCAGGAATCATCGCATTGTCTACCGGCTGCAGTGTTATGGGCAGCCCCGGGGAGGAAGGCGGCCAGGGAACCGGGGAATGGGAGCATCCGGACTACGACAGCACCATGATCGTGAGCAACGTGCCCGAGCTGCTTGATGCGGTTGCGTACGCCAACACAAATGGGAATGTTGAGATACTTCTGGAGGATGGCACGTATCAGCTGGATGGCATGCTCTGGATAGATGGATACAATGTAGGTTTCCGTGGTTACTCCGGTAACAGTGATGCGGTGGTTATTAGGGGAGA
The DNA here is from genome assembly GCA_964639605.1 of uncultured bacterium. Taxonomy (GTDB): domain Bacteria; phylum Fermentibacterota; class Fermentibacteria; order Fermentibacterales; family JCC-6; genus Aegiribacteria. The sequence continues at coordinate 2,069 of CAZXEF010000285.1, forward strand.
GGGCATGACCGGAGGGGTATCCCACATCTTCAACGTTGCAGGAGACTATTTCGCAGTGCAGGACATGACGATTGGGTGGATCAGCTGCCACGCAGTTCAGATCCATGGTGACGCGGATGCGGACAATCCTTACTTCAACAATGTAGTCTTCACCGATACAGGTGAACAGATGCTGAAGGTGTCGACGGATTTCAGCGGCAGTTACTCTGACGACGGCATCGTGGAGAACTGCAGTTTCCAGTACAGCGCGGGTATCGGCCCTCAGTATTACATCGGGGGAGTGGATGGCCATCAGTGCCGGGACTGGATCGTGCGAGACTGCTATTTCTACGGTATCCGCAGCCCTGAAGCCGATCTGGCTGAACACGCCATACACTTCTGGTCCGAGTCGGAGGGAACCGTTGTCGAACGCAACCGGATAACGG
>CAZXEF010000286.1:0-2483 GCA_964639605.1 uncultured bacterium
GTGTCGTGAACAGGCTGCGCTCCTGCAGTCCCGGCCATGATAACATGAAGCATCAGCACACCGGAAAGTGGAATTCCCGCTCTCACCGATCCCTCCTTCTGATCAAGCTCTATCCCGCTGGATCCTCAATCTCACGGAAAGTCTTGGAATCCAGTCTAATATATGGTTTGATATCAAGCAGCGGTGAACCGTCAAGGGCGCTGAGCCCCGAGGTGTACACCCTTGTGCCTTCTACTCTGATCAACCGTGCCACGTCCAGGCCGATGGGATTCGGCCGGTTGGGTGACCGGCTGGCGAAAAGGCCCACGGACTTCCCGTTCATGTGGGGGGGATGGGCAATGTTCGAGCCGTCGTAGCCCCTGATCCTGTCCATGTGGAACAGAACGATTATGTATTCTGAGCCATCCAGGTCCCGGAGGGCCGTCTCCAGACTCGGGAGAACCTCCAGATAGAACTGCCCGGTAACGTCGTCCTCCCTTCCCTGTGAAGGGGCCCTCTCCTTGTAGGGGGATCGGATGATCCCTATGGGATCGTATTCTATGCTGTCCATTTTCCCTCCAGGATGTCCGTGCAATAATATCATCCCGGGACCAGCATTCAAATACTTCGTGAATAAGGCCCCAGGGTACTTGCCTCGGCTCACATCGAACTATTATATGATACGCGAGTGTGAAAATCGTCCCATTATACAGGGGTATCCAGCATGGAAGAATCCGACAGGTCGAAGGAAGAACTCCTGAAAGAACCGGCAGACCTCAAGGGTCCGATCTCGGAACAGGGTGAACAGGGCTGTGCCTGTCCAATAGAAGGCATGAACACAGAAGAGTGCGTTGATTTTCTCTCCAGCATCATATCCGCAATCACAGAGCCGATCCTCGTTCTTGATTCGGGCCTGAAGTGCGTTTTCTCCAATAAGAGCTTCACTGAGATGTTCGGAATAGAGCCGGGCACGGTGAAGGGGGAATCGGTCTACTCCATCGGGGACGGCCTCCTGAATATCAAGGGTCTGAAGGACCTGCTGGAAGAACTCCTTTCGATCCACAGGGATTTCGACGGGTACGAGGCCAATCTGAACCTTCTCAACGTCGGCGAGAGGATAATGTCCCTCAACGCCACGGATGTCCACCAGAAAACGGATTCAGGCAGGCTGCTCCTGCTGAGCTTCATCGACATGACCGAGCAGAAGAAGGCGGAAAAGAAGCAGAGGGAGGACGAGGAGAGGTACAGATCGCTCTTCGAGAACTCAAGGGACGCTATCATGACCCTGGAGCCGCCGGACTGGCTCTTCACCGCAGGGAATCCATCCACCATCAGGATGTTCCAGTGCAGGAGTGAAGCGGATTTCACTTCACACCAGCCATGGAAGCTCTCACCGGAGTACCAGCCCGACGGCCAGATCTCGGCCATCAAGGCGAAGGATATGATAGACAGGGCAATGGAGAACGGCTCCAATTTCTTCGAGTGGACCCACAGGAGGGTCACAGGGGAGGAGTTCCCGGCCACTGTCCTGCTCAGCCGGATAGAGATCAGGGGGGAACAGCTGCTTCAGGCAACGGTCAGGGACATAACCGGACGCAAGCAAGTGGAGGATGAGCTGGCCAACCACAGGTTCCACCTCGAGGAGCTGGTCAAGGAGCGGACCGCAGAGTTGGAGGAGAGCGAGAGAAAGTACAGGATCCTTGTCGAGCAGAGTCATGACGGCATCTATATCTACGGCGGCAACCGTTTCCTCTTCGTGAACGACAGGGTATGCGACATAACCCGGTACGACAGGAAAGAGATCCTGGAGATGGAATTCGAACAACTCCTCCATCCGGACGACCGTGAAAGGATCAACAGTGACGGAACAGCCAGGGATGGTCTTTTCGAAGTTCCCAACGTCTTCGGGGTAAGAGTGTTGAGGAAGGATGGAGATATACGGCATATCGAGTTCTCCGTCCGGGATATATCCTACGGGGGAGAGGAGGCCGTACTTGGAGTAGCCAGGGACATCACGGACCTCAAGAAGCTCGAGGAGGAGCAGAAGAGGATAGAAAAACTGGAATCCGTGGGCCTCCTGGCCGGCGGGATCGCTCACGATTTCAACAATTTCCTCACTGCGATCATGGGCAACATTTCACTGGCTCGGACCATGGTCGAGCCTGGCAGCGACCTCTACGAGATACTGACCAGCTCCGAACACGCCACAAGCAAGGCATCCAACCTGACCAGACAGCTCCTCACGTTCTCCAGGGGAGGGAACCCGATCAAGAAGAGCGTATCCGTGGACAGTCTGCTGAGGGAAGCTGCTGCATTCGTCCTCAGCGGCTCTAACGTCACGGCGGACTTTGACTTCCCGCCGGACCTGCCGAGAGTGACAGCCGACAGTGGCCAGATGGTGCAGGTCTTCAGCAACATCATCATCAATTCCTGCCAGGCCATGCCGGAAGGGGGAAGGGTTCACATAAGCGCTGAATCCTACACAGTGAGCGACGGGATTCTTT
>CAZXEF010000287.1:0-2442 GCA_964639605.1 uncultured bacterium
GCTTGCTGTGGCTGCCATCCTTCTCAAATAGCCCGGTGGGCTCCTTCCGTCTTCAAAGGGGTTTTGTCCAGCCGGCGGGGGTCTTCGAGTAGCCACCGATCTCCAGTGGCAGTTCATCCCCCTCCCAGCCGGTGAACCTGACCGCCCTGCAACCGCGGCTTTTCAGGTACCGCTCCATGACCTCCAGGAATTCATGCACCGCAACACCATCGGCAGTCTCCACGTTGCTCACAGCTGCAGCCGGGGCCATTCGAAGCTCCATACTGCCCAGCCTCCTTCCCTTCATCTCCAGGTTCCATCTTTCATCGATTCCGGGGCTCAGCTTTGGTGTGTCCCTTTCCATCCTGCTCCTCTGTCTCCTTTTCAGGCAGAGTACAACGGCCGCGTACAGGACGGCGAAGACCAGTATCGCCTGAGGCACCGGAATGGAACCGGTGGAAAGCAGGAATGCGCCCATGAAGCTTCCATGGACTACGAACAAGGCACCCATGGCAATGGAGGCGTCACCTGCGAATTCGGGGCCTGCGGAAAAGCCGGCCATCCGCTTCATCAGAGACTCAAGCCACGGTCTTCCCATAAGGGTCGAGAGTATAAGGACACCACCGATTACAAGCTCAAGGAGGACGTACTCCGCTCCCGTGAATCCGGCTCTGGAGAGGATCTCACCAAGAACGCCAATTCCTGCAAGTACCGCTCCCTCCAGTATCAGGGAAGGGTGATTCTTCTTGCTCACAGCCAGCACGAAAGAGAATTCGGCAAGTCCAAGGCCGAAAACGGCTATGGCGGCTGCATACCCCCCCAGCAACAGCTCCGCAGCCAGGTATCCTGCCAGGACCAGCAGGGTGCCTGTCATGCTATTCTCTGTCCGTCAAAGGTCTCATGATGAACTGGTCGCCATCCGCATCCAGCAAGACCCTCTGGCCCGGGCGCACCGTCCCTGCGATTATCGCATCGGCCAGCTGGTTCTGGACATGCTTCTGTATGACTCTCTTCAGGGGTCTGGCGCCGAAAGCCGGGTCGTAGCCCAGGGTTGCCAGCAGGTCCAGGGCCGGCCCGGTAGGCTCAAGGGTCAGGTTCTGCTCCTTCAGTATCCTGTTCAGTCTCCTGAGCTGGATCTCCACGATTTCCCGGAGTTCCTCCCTTCCCAGGGGCCTGAATACTATCACGTCGTCTATGCGGTTCAGGAACTCGGGTCTGAAGTGAACGCCCAACTCCCTCTTGGCCCTCTCGGACAGCTCATCCTGCGACAGCTTCCCCGCAGCTTCGGCGATCCAGTCGCTTCCCAGGTTACTCGTCATTATTATCACGGCGTTCCTGAAATCCACGGTTCTTCCCTGACCGTCGGTGAGACGGCCCTCGTCCAGGATCTGGAGGAACACGTTGAATACCTGCGGGTGCGCCTTCTCTATCTCGTCGAAGAGAACTACTGAATAGGGTCTGCGTCTGACCGCCTCGGTAAGGTAGCCTCCCTCGTCGTATCCAACATAACCAGGCGGCGCCCCGATCAGTCTGGATACGGAGTGCTTCTCCATGAACTCGCTCATGTCGATCCTCACCAGGGCGTTCTCTTCGTCGAACAGGAAATCGGCCAGTGACCTGGCCAGCTCCGTCTTGCCCACACCGGTTGGTCCCATGAAGACGAAGCTTCCAAGGGGCCTGTTGGGATCCTGGACACTGGCCCTGGATCTTCTGACCGCCTCAGCCACGGCAGACACAGCTTCATCCTGGCCGACAATTCTCCTGTGGAGTTCGTCCTCCAGGGTCAGCAGCCTCTGCTTCTCGCTTTCCAGAAGCCTTGAGACAGGTATGCCCGTCCACTTCGAGACCACCTCGGCTATGTCCTCAGGCGTTATTTCCTCGGAGAGGAGGGAACCTTCCTTCTGAAGCAGGGCCAGCCTCTCCTTCAGCTCACCCGACTCGTTCTCCAGATCCCTTATCCTGCCGTACTTTATCTCAGCGACTCTCGCGAGGTCGCCCTGGCGCTCGGCGATCTTCGCCTGGCCTCTAAGATCCTCTATCTTCCTGGCATTGTCCCTAATACTGTCTATGAGATCCTTCTCGTTCTTCCACTTCAACTCCAGGGCGGTTCTATCCTCCTCCAGTTCGGCAAGCTCCTTCTCTATCGTCCGGAGCTCCTGGCGGCAGTCCTCTTCCTCCTCCCTTCGAAGACCTTCACGCTCGATCTCCAGTCTCATGATGCGGCGCCTAATCTCATCTATGGATTCGGGCATGCTGTCTATCTCGATCCGGAGCTTGCTGGCAGCCTCGTCAATCAGGTCTATCGCCTTGTCCGGAAGGAACCTGTCGGTGATGTACCTGTTGGACAGCGTCGCTGCGGCCATGAGGGCTGCGTCCTGTATGATGATGCCGTGATGGCTCTCGTACCTGTCGCGAAGACCCCTGAGGATACTGACGGTGTCCTCGACGGAAGGTGCGGTGACC
>CAZXEF010000288.1:0-2430 GCA_964639605.1 uncultured bacterium
TGCTGTTTTGCTTAATTTGGTATATGCTCGATCCGATTCCGAGTCGAATAGTCACTCAAGTATAAGAACACTTTACATTTCGCTTGATTTCTCAGTGCTCATGGAAATTGCAATATCCGGATTCTGTACTTATCTTTCATGTGAAAACAATCATGGAGGGAGACAGACGTGAACAACAGAGTGTTATTGATAACACTGGCCACTATGCTGCTGATCTCATCCTGTGGCCAGGAAAAGCGTGAACCAGCGCTAATTGATTCCATGCCGGCCGGATACGACATCTATGTTACATTCAACCCCTCTGAGATCGATGCAGGCGCAATACTCTCCAACTTCAGGGAGATAGCATATAACGCTGGGCAGCAGTTGCCTGAGCCTGTCGCTGGAATCTTTGGATTTGACCCGTTCGAGTGGGACGAATGGGTTGATGCTCTAGCCCTTGATCCAGATAGGGAAATAGGATTTGTAATAGCTATGGGTGAATATGAACCGGAACTGATCACCCTCTTTTTCCCCTCTTCTGATGCTGAAAAGTTCAGGGAGTTCGTAGGTTACATATACCCCCGAATACCAGAGATGGAAGCTCTTACCCGTATCATGGAATCAGATGGTTACGTCATCTTTGCAGCAGCACAAGCGCAGTCTGTTCTCGATGAATTCGAAGAATCTCTCGCGACACCAGTTGGAACTGACGATGCTTTTTCTTCTCTCAGGGAGCGGTCGACTGCCGGTACTCCGGCTGCGGAAGTCTTCATCGATGCTGCGATCCTCGAAGAGGAAGGATTTGAATCGATATTGCTATCCTGCTTATCTGTCGAATCCACTCTTTCTCTTCAGTTCATAGCGAGAATGAACGATGTTGAGGGTCTGGAGTACGCTGCAGTAGTTGCTCAGGAAACAAGCGGCAACTCCATGAGAGTACCTGCCGATGTGACCGCCGCAATGCATGTCAGCATCGATATGGCCACTATCAAGGAGATGGTTGCAACCGCCCTTCCGCCAGATACACAGACGGGCGTCGCAATGCTGGGATTCGATTCGATCGATGATATTCTGGATATTTTCTCCGGAGACGCCTGGATTGCTCTTCAGACGGACGGTAACAGCTACTCGGGTATGATAGCATACGGTATAAGCGATACTGGAGCCCTGCAGGACCTGCTCGACAAACTGGCTGGATTGATGGCTATGTCAGGTGAGGAATACAATTCCTTCGATTTCCAGGGCAATACCTGTTTCAGTGTAGATCTAGAAGGTCTTCCCGGCCTGGGGAGCATTGAAATCGGTTTAGTTGACGACGTTTTCGTCGTCTCCGGCGGTTATACACTCCAGGACTTAGCTGATGGAATCACTTTCGACAGTTATCTTGAACAGACAGGTCTCGATATTACCGACAACGGTGGATTCGCTTTAGCTGCAGACATCGGTGCCCTGGCATCCGCCTACGATCTGAACAGCAAAACGGATTACATCATCGATCTTGAAGAGTTCGGATTCGTATCGATGTCCGGTTCTTCTGATGAAGATATCTTCGAGTTCAATGTCTCTGTTGATTTCGGAAGCGGAAATCCCTTCATTACACTCACAGATGTATTTGCCGCACTGGCCTTGACCGGCAGCGACATGATGATCGAAGAAACGGTTCAGGATGAGCTTCCTCCGGTTGAGAAGGATCCTTCAGTCGAAGACAGGGACATTCCACAAGCGGAAGAACCAGTTCAACCTGACTCCGACAAGGATGGCCTCTAGACGGGGTTACTTAAAGAAATCGATCAGTTTCGGCGGAATATGTATCGAGGATATATGAACACCTTGAAGGCGGCAGCGGGTCAGCAGACTCTATCTGGCGGCGATTGACCGGAAATGCCGGCCATCTTCCCCGCAACCGGAACCGCTGGAGGAAAACCCAGACCGGCAAAAAGGACTTTCACCCATCCTACGTAGTCCTTGAACAATTCAGGGGAGTTCACCTTCATAGACTCGGCCAGGTATGAGAAGTGGTACCTGGAGTCCCTTACACTCTTTGCGTATCCAGGCTCACCGAAGGGATCCCAGGCATCCGACTCTATGGCGTACTGTTTTCTCAACGCGGTGGTGACAAGTTCATCCATCCTCGAAATGATGACATCACCCGGGCCAGGGTCATCATTGTGCATATGAACTCCTTTCCCGGAAATATCAACTGATTATGATAAGAAAACCCAACTCATACTAGATGATCCGGCTGGATCCTGGACACCCGGGCTATCAACTCCACAACAGTTCTTAGGCGTTTGAAACAATGAATACTCTGACTTATACCCGATATTATTCGGTCGAGTTCATGGAATGAGGGCAGATATGTCCATCCTCCCCTGGATATCGCTGAAGCCCGGGAAGACAAGCCCCGTTTCGAACTTCAATGAGAACATCGATATTCTCATCTCGGTA
>CAZXEF010000289.1:0-2419 GCA_964639605.1 uncultured bacterium
CCCCATTCCTCCCGCTTTTCACGGTGAAGTACCAGTGGGATGACGACGACATACGCATGTACGCCTCGCAGCCCCTTCTCGAGGGGCCATATCTGGAACTGCTTTCCGGCCTGGAGACGGCGAAAACGGGAGGAAGGCTGAAGGACCCTGCGCTGGAAGCCTTCTACAACCTTACTGGGTGGTACTTTCCTGGGGACAGCGCCTGGTACGTGCCTTCCATTTCCGGAGCTCTCGAGGAGTACATGAGCGGTCTCTGATCACCATCTCTCCCTGTGGACCTTCTCCGGATCGTACCTGTCCTGGAAACCGGGGTCTTCCGCCGGATAGCCCAGCGAGACAAGGGCCACCGGAATGATGTGCGGGGGAAGGTCGAAGAGTTCCACCATTCCGTCTATCCTCTCCTTTCTGGGGAAGACGCCCAGCCAGACTGCTCCCAGTCCCTGGTTCACGGCTTCCAGGAGGAGGTTCTCCACCGCTGCCGAGCAGTCCTGTGCGATGTAGCCGGGATCCACCTGCAGAACCGTGTTCCCGCATACCAGTACCGCAGCCCCGGCTTCAGGGACCATTGAAGAGTAGGGATGGTAATCGGGTATCCGGCCTAGAGTATCACGGTCCCTTACGACTATGAACTCCCATGGCTGAAGGTTGCGGGCGGAGGGTGCCTGCATGGCGGCCCTCAGTAGCGTCTCTATGATGTCGTCCTGAATCGGCCTGTCCTGGTACTTCCTGATGCTCCGTCTCTTTCTGATCGTCTCCAGCATATCTGCTCCCTTCGAGGCGCAAGCCTCGTTTTCATTTGTCAGCCCTTCACCACGCCCATGGGTCTCAGTCTCACGACCGGTTCCACAAGGTCCCTCTGGGCGAGCATGACTTCATCTATGTCCTTGTAGGCCCCGGGTGCTTCGCTCAGGTCCAGGACCGGAGCGCCCTTCTTCCTCCGGCCGTAGCCTCCGAACCTTTTCCAGCCGCTGAACACCACTCCCTTCATCGATTCGTCGCATTCCCTGACGCTCATCTTTCGGGAAGCCTCACGCCTTCCCATCACCCTTCCCGCGCCGTGTGAACAGCTGCTGAAGGAATCGGGATTGCCCAGGCCGCGCACTATGTAGGATGAAGTCCCCATACTTCCCGGGATAATGCCCATCTCACCCTTTCCCGCCGATGTGGCCCCCTTCCGGTGGACCCAGACCTTCCTGCCGAAATGGGTCTCGCAGGCGGCGTAGTTGTGATGGATGTTCACCCGGTCATGGAACTCCTCGTCACCTGTGGAGTCAGTGAAGAGCTCCATGAACGACCCAATGAGCCTTCTCCTGTTCTCCACTGCGTAATCCAGGGCGAATTCCATGTCGCGGATGTATTCCCGGCCCTCGGCGCTGTCTACGGGTAAGTACGAGAGCTCATCCGTCGGAAGGACCAGCTTCCTTGCCCTGCAGTATTGCAAGGCTTTTTCATGATGGTGTTTCGCTATCCTGAAACCCGTGTTCCTTGAGCCGGAGTGTATCATCAGCCAGACGAAGCCGTCGTCCCCCTCCTGCAATTCAAGAAAATGGTTCCCTCCGCCAAGGGTGCCGAGGCTCCTCTCCGCCAGGTCCCTTCCCCTGCCGTCCATCCATTCCGGGATCCTTTTGAACTGGTCCCAGTCCTGCCTGGACCTGTGGGAGTGACCCTCTCCGGCGGGAATTTTCCTCTCAGCCGCAGCCACAATATTCCTGACCCGGTCGATGACTAGCTCCTTCGAGGGGGTTCCGGTCCTGACAGCGGCCATCCCGCAGCCGATGTCGACTCCCACCGCGTAGGGAATGACCGAGTCGAGACACGCGATAACTCCTCCTATGGGCATTCCATACCCAGGATGGCAGTCAGCCATTATCGCCACATGGTGAAATGTCCGGCTGTGCCTTGAAAGGTCGACAGCCTGCTTTCTGGCGGTCTCCTCGATGTTGTCGCCCCAGTAAAAGATAGGGATCCTCCCGGACCCGTCATCGATCCTCTTCAAGCACTCACCTCTGCCGCCGTTTTCACTCACCGTATGTTTTCCATATAATGGAGATAATCGAATACCGACCGAATGAAAAGGGTCCGAAAGCCATAGCGGGTTCTGCCCGCGTATGTTCCGAGGGAGGCAGATGTGATCGCTCCTTTGATTCTCCTGAGCCTGATAACGGGGGTCGTGTCCGACCATCTGGTCGGGTTTCCCGGCCCAGAGAGCAGGGCCGACTACGAAATGGATGTGGTGCTGGTCCCCGATTCGTTTCTGATCAGGGGTTCTTCGTCAATAACGTTCACGAGCGGGGTGGAATTTCCTGTCGACACCCTCTGGCTTCACCTGTATCCCAATGCGTACCGCGATCATGAAACACCTTTCGGCCGCGACCTTGACGCCGTGGGCCGCTACGGTTTCAGGGCCTCCGGTCGGGAC
>CAZXEF010000290.1:0-2417 GCA_964639605.1 uncultured bacterium
CGGTCCCGGCGCGAACGTAGCTGAAATTGACACCATGGTTCTCCCACAAATTCCCTGCGGAAAGGCAGCAGGCTGTCAGGAATAGAGCAAGGAGGACTCTGGGCACTCTGATGTATCTCCTTCCAGAATCGATCCAACCCAGTAATTATTATATGAAGCAGGTCCGTCCATCAAGCAGGCGCAGACAACAGAATGAGGTGTCGGGACCGAGATTGGCCCAAATGTTCGCCACTCTGTACAGCTTCCTGCCCTGAACTCCGGGATCAGGCGACAACATAAGCCAAACTGGAATTACCGCAAGTGTTTACCGGAATACGGATGATACGATTTCCCCGGGCACGAAGCCTTTGCGGCCAATGCAGTACAGTCTCCTTATCGATGCTGGTGGCACTGGACTGAGTACATATATTTCCACCGTCAAGAATCATCAGGACAGAAGACCGCTACCGAGAACATGACACCAGGCAAATATAAATCCCCCAGGGGAGTAGCGCGGTCCTCCCATCGTGACGGCGGGACCTGCCAGGGAAGGTAGACCATGAAAAGAGAGAATGTCACAAGCGAGAAAGCTATCCAGCTGGAATACCGTTACGGCGCCCACAACTATCATCCTCTGCCAGTGGTCCTCAGCCGAGGGAAAGGGGTGTTCGTCTGGGATGTGGAGGGAAAGAAGTACTACGATTTCCTCTCCGCCTATTCAGCCGTGAACCAGGGTCACTGCCATCCCAGGATAGTCGAGGCCCTGAGAGACCAGGCCGGCATACTGGCCCTGACCAGCAGGGCCTTCCACAACGATGTACTGGGAGTCTTCGAGAAGTACGTCACGGAGTTCTTCGGGTTTGACAAGGTTCTTCCCATGAACACCGGGGCCGAGGCTGTGGAGACGGCCGTCAAGCTCTGCCGCAAGTGGGCATATCTCGTAAAGGGCATCGAGAAGGACCGTGCGAAGATAGTCGTGTGCGAGAATAATTTCCATGGCAGGACCACGACAATAGTCTCTTTCTCCAGCGATCCTGAAGCCTTCAGCGAGTACGGACCCTTCACCCCCGGTTTCGTCCGTATCCCCTACGATGACCTGGAAGCTCTGGAGAAGGCCCTGGAAGACCCTGATGTAGCGGGATTCCTGGTGGAACCCATTCAGGGAGAGGCCGGTGTCTACGTTCCCTCGGACGGTTATCTCAGAGGAGCGGCGGAACTCTGCAGAAGCAGCAATGTCCTTTTCATTGCAGACGAAGTCCAGACCGGTATTGCCAGGACCGGAAGGCTCCTGGCCTGCGACCACGAGGATGTAAAACCGGACATCCTGATTCTCGGCAAGGCCATAAGCGGCGGCATGTACCCTGTATCGGCAGTTTTCGCCAACGATGACATCATGCTTCTTATCAAGCCGGGTCAGCACGGCTCCACCTTCGGCGGCAACCCGGTGGCGGCCAGGGTTGCCATGGCTGCCCTTGATGTCGTCAGGGACGAGAACCTGGCGGACAGGGCCGACCGCCTGGGTGAGATCCTCAGGCGGGAACTCAGAGCCATTGATTCCGAGATGGTTTCCATGGTCAGGGGGAGGGGCCTCCTGAACGCTGTGGTGATAAGGCCAAGGAACGGGAAGGAAGCCTGGGACGTCTGCCTGAAGATGGCGGAGAACGGTCTTCTGGCCAAGCCCACACACGGAGATATAATCCGGTTCGCTCCGCCTCTTGTCATCACGGAGGATCAGTTGATGGAATGCGTTTCCATCATCGAAAGATCGCTGGCTGCCTTCTGAGGACGGTCTGGATCGATTTTCCTTCAGACCCTGCCTATCTCCTGGAGAATCTCATCAGTATTCTGAGAACGTACCAGAACAGCAGGGCCACTGACGCGAAGAGCTCAAGCGCAGCGGCAACATATTGTTCCTGTGAGTAGTGATGGATGATCTTCGAGGTGTCGTACAGGATCGACCCGCTTGCCAGGGCTATCATGCCCACGGAGAAAGCCAGGCCGAGATCGAACCCGAATGCAACTCCTCCTGCAATGAGTCCCAGGGCAACGAAACCGCCGATGGACAATATGCCCCGAAGGAACGAGAAGTCCTTCCTGGTCGTGAAAGCGATGAAGGTCAGTCCTCCGAACATGGCTCCTGTCAGGAGTAGCGCATTGGAGAGGACGCTGGGCTCGGAGTAGTTCACCGCCAGGTAGAGGATGGGTATGAAGATCACGGCTTCTGCAACGGTGTACAGAGCCAGTCCCGCATACTGCATGGCCTTTGACTGGACCTTCGACGCCAGACCTCTGGCCAACCAGCCCACCAGGATGAAGGCCCCTAGTACCATCAGCCATCCGAACTGGTTCCTGGAAATGAATCTGATCATTTCAACGGCCAGAGGGGACTTGAGAAGGTAGACCTCCAGCATGGCGAAGGCGGCAATGGCCCCCGCCAG
>CAZXEF010000291.1:0-2400 GCA_964639605.1 uncultured bacterium
CCGCGGTCATCTTCGTCATGACCCTGGCCACTCTGGGTTCCTGGACGGTCTACAATCTTCTCCTGGTCCCCATGGGCCTCGCTTACCTGAGGACCATAGCCTTCATCCTGATAATCGCATCCCTGGTCCAGCTGGTGGAGATGATACTTCAGAAGTTCAGTCCCACCCTCTACCAGGCCCTTGGTATCTTCCTTCCCCTGATCACCACCAACTGCGCCATTCTTGGTGTGGCTGTGCTGAACATCGACGAGAAGTACAACCTCGGTTACTCGCTTGTGAACGCCATAGCGGCGGGAATAGGTTTTACGCTGGCACTGGTCCTGATGGCCGGGATCAGGCAGAAGCTGGAGCTGGCCGATGTCCCCCCTGCACTGAAGGGGAAGCCGGTGGCCTTCCTGGTGGCCGGTGTGATGTCCATCGCCTTCCTTGGCTTCGCCGGACTGGGGAGCTGACATGATGACACCATCGATACTGATAGAGACGATACTGGGACAGGGTTCAGTGGTTGAATCGGTGGGCGACCCGGCGGTGGTGCTGGGGGCTATGGGACTGATACTGGGTCTGGGTCTGGCCTTCGCCGCCAAGAAGCTGTCCGTGCCGAAGGATCCCATCGTGGAGAAGATCAACGGCATACTTCCGGGCGCCAACTGCGGCGGCTGCGGATTTCCCGGATGCGTCCAGTTCGCCGAGGCAGTGGCCAGGGGTGATGCCCCTCCCAACGGCTGCGTCGCCGCCAGTGCGGAGATCAATCGACAGATAGCCGAAGCGGTGGGGGGGGAGGTTTCAGAGAACGTGAAAATGGTGGCCCTCGTCCACTGCAACGGGGGACACTCGGCGAAGGACGGGTTCCAGTACCACGGCCCTGCCGATTGTGTCTCCGCCTCCATGGTGATGGGCGGGCAGAAGACCTGCTCCTACGGCTGCCTGGGTTTCGGGGACTGCGTCGAAGTATGTCCCTTCGATGCTATAAGGATGGGGGAGAACGGAGTACCTGTCGTGGACCCGGATGCCTGTACCGGATGCGCCAGATGCGTGGAGGTGTGCCCCAAGAGGATCATCGAACTGTGGCCCGTGAACCGGGAGGTCGTCGTAGCCTGCTCCAGCCTGGACAAAGGGGGAGTGGCCAGGAAAGCCTGCTCCGTAGCCTGCATAGGATGCAGGAAGTGTGAGAAGGCCTGTCCCGTCGAGGCGATCACGGTGGATGACAATCTGGCTGTGATAGACTCTGACAAGTGCATCAATTGCGGTCTATGCGCATCGGAATGTCCCACCGGGGCCATACTTGACAACGCCCCCGCCCGGCCCAAAGCCTACATAGACAGCAGCTGCATCGGATGCACACTGTGCACCAAGGTCTGTCCTGTGGACGCCATCTCCGGAGAACTGAAGGAAAGGCACGCGGTGGACACTGAGAAGTGCATCGGATGCGGGCTGTGCGTGTCCAAGTGTCCCAAGAACTCCATCAACCTCATCGGGGCCAAGTCATACCAGCAGGAGAGGGAGTTCAAGGTATGAGCGGGGACGATCTTAACCGGATACTGAGGGAGTTGCCTGCGGTCCATGAGCTTGCCGAACTGGTCTGTGCAGGATCGCCTGACAGCCCTCCCGGAGCCGTCCGTGAATCGTGCAGGAAAGCCATCGAAGAGGCCCGGGCCGGTATCCTGGCCGGCGAAGCAGCGCCTGACAGCCGACAGCTTGCGGAAATTGCGGGGAGGATGCTTGCGGACATGACCGGCTCCAGCATGACGAACGTGATCAACGCCACAGGCGTCATACTGCATACCGCCATCGGGAGGGCATGCCTTCCCGATTCAGCGGTGGAGGCCGTAAGCAGGGTGGCGAGGGGTTACAGTGTTCTGCAGTGGGACAGGGAGACTGGAAGAAGAGGGCATAGGGATATCCATACCGAAAGGCTCATCTGCGAGCTTGCGGGTTCCGAGGCTGCCACCATCGCCAACAACAACGCCGGAGCCACCCTGCTGGTTCTCTCGGCACTGGCAACGGGCAGGGAGGTCATCGTCTCGAGGGGACAGCTTGTCGAGATCGGGGGCTCCTTCAGGATACCCGAAGTGATGAAGCAGAGCGGCGCTGTCATGCGCGAGGTGGGGTGCACGAACAGGACCCATCTGCGCGATTACCGGGAAGCTGTCGGCGAGAATACGGCCATCATCCTCAGGGTCCATCCATCCAATTACAGGATAAGGGGATTCTCCTCCGAGGTTCCACTGGAAGAGCTGGTGGCTCTGGGAAGCGAGTTCGGCATTCCCGTGGTGGATGACCTCGGCGCAGGCTCCTACGTTGACCTCAAGCACTTCGGCCTTCCATCCGAGCCCACGGTCCGTCAGAGCATCGAGGCCGGAGCCGCCGTGGTCACAAGTTCAGGCGACAAGCTCATCGGCG
>CAZXEF010000292.1:0-2080 GCA_964639605.1 uncultured bacterium
TTGAGCGACTCATGAAGCTCCCCCTGTCGGTCAGGCTCTTTCGGGAGATCCACCACAAACTTATGGAGGGAGTTAGAGGATCCCGATTTACTCCTGGTGAACTCCGCCGGAGCCAGAACTGGATAGGTCCCGGAGGCTGCACTCTTGCGGAGGCGACTTTCATCCCTCCCCCTCCGGAGGAGATCATAGGGCTTCTCGGTGATCTGGAGAAGTTCCTTCATGATGATTCCCGGTTGCCTTTGCTCGTGAACATCGGCCTCGCACATGCGCAGTTCAAGACCATCCATCCCTTCCTGGACGGGAATGGAAGGATCGGCAGGCTTCTCATTACATTCCTGTTATGCGAGAAGCAGGTACTGAGCAAACCGGTGCTTTACCTCTCTTACTATCTGAAGAAGCACCGTATAGAGTATTACGAAAGGCTTCAGGATATCCGAGAACGGGGGGCATGGGAGGAGTGGCTGGAGTTCTTTCTTAGCGGCATCGTTGAGGTCAGTATCCAGGCGACGGAGACCGCAAGAAGGATAATTGCTCTGCGGGAAACAGATCGGCGGATCATCACTGCGGAGTTCGGTCGTGCGGCAGGGAACGGTCATAGAGTGCTGGAGTTTCTCTACAGGGTTCCTATTGTATCCGTTCATGATATCAGGTCTTTGATCGGTACTTCGTACCCAACCGCAAATGACCTTGTTCAGCGTTTCGTTGAAACAGGCATACTGAGTGAGATCACAGGTCGAAAAAGAAACAGGAGATTCATGTACCAGAGGTATGTGAACATCTTCACTGGGTCCTGATCAGTTCGTAATCGGGTAGCCTGTCCATAATATCAAGATGAACCACTAATGTGTTCCAACTGCGATGCAGACGGCCCGCCATGAATACAATTCATAGCCAATCGTCTCTATAATGTTGCTGTATAGCCATATGTGGGGTTCAATACAGACTCTTATCACTACTAGTTCGAGACAGGCGTATAGCGCATCCACTAATATAGCATGAGTATACAGGGTTCGAATCCTATCTGATCAAGAATTCTTCGGATTTTTCGACTCCAAACCATAGAAAGGAGCCTCGTGAATGAGGATACATTCAGGAGGGCAAGCCCCGGTATCAGGTACAGTACTCTGATTCTCAGTCTATAGTCTGCGAACTTTCTTATCCCACATGCATGTCTCACAATATTCTTCACCTTTTTGGGAGGTCGTGACACTGTTTCAATTCTGGTTACAAAGTCTGTTACAAATTCAGTTACATATTTCCATTATGATATTCTTTTACTTATTGACATACATGTGAATAGATGTTACAATATTGGTGACATTAGTGATTACAAATGGGAGGGATAATGGAAGAATTCCTGACTGCCAAATCGGGGAAGTTCTACTTCACTATCGATGAGAGAACAGAAAAGATGAAATACCTGGATTTTCAGGCTTCTGTTCTGAACAGTACCGTTCAGGAGCTACCCATACTTCCGGAACTCGCAGCCCGGATCAATCCTGACATTATG
This sequence comes from uncultured bacterium, assembly GCA_964639605.1. Classification (GTDB taxonomy): domain Bacteria; phylum Fermentibacterota; class Fermentibacteria; order Fermentibacterales; family JCC-6; genus Aegiribacteria. The sequence continues at coordinate 1,511 of CAZXEF010000292.1, forward strand.
TACAGTTCCGTTGCAGGAACAGCAGCAATCGAGGGAAACCCTATCCCCGAGGATGAGATTCAAAGAATAGATGCAGGTGAAAATCTAGAGAGGTATTCACCCAAAGACAGACAGGAAATACTTAACCTGATCCAAGCCTATCGGTTCATGGATGATCTTCCTTCAGATGACCCAGTAACGATTACCGAGGAGTTAGTACTCAACCTTCACACGATGATCACGAAGGATGTGCCACTTGACAGGAACATCCCTGGACGATACCGGGATGGTATTGTCCATGTTGGAAATGCCTCCCACGGTGGAGTTTTCACACCCCCAAAGATCACCAAGGATATCAGAGACCTGATGGGAGTTTTCCTGGGCTGGATCAACAGCGATGATTTCGTTGAAGCCAGCCCATTCATAAGAGGGTCACTTGCCCATTACTACCTTTGCATAATTCATCCTTTCTGGGATGGTAACGGAAGAACTGCCAGACTTCTGGAGGCAATCGTACTTCACACTGCCGGTATGAAGTTCATTCCAAAGACATTGTCGAATTACTATTACAGGAATGTTGATGCCTACTAC
>CAZXEF010000292.1:2090-2373 GCA_964639605.1 uncultured bacterium
TGGGCTTTTTCGAAAAGCATCAAACTTCAGAAGGATAACTCGCCATTTCAAGAGTTCTGCCTTGAAGGAATCGTCGCAAGTTTGAAAGAAGTCAAAGACAGGATCATTTTCTTTATCAGGAAGTTCGCTCTCATGGACTTCTATAGAAACCTTCGGAAAAACAGGGATATCTCTCGAAGGCAGTTCGAGTTTCTTGGATCTCTGCTGGATAATCCTGTCAGCTTCACACTGAAAGATCTCGAAACGAAAATGCCTTTTGTCATCCTTTACAGGAATGTATCCA
>CAZXEF010000293.1:0-2361 GCA_964639605.1 uncultured bacterium
CCTCCAGCAGTTCCTCAAGCCTTTCAGGTCCGATGTCCAGCAGCCTGGCAGCGTCCTTTTTTACCCCGCCGCAGTACTCCATTGTTTTCATGACGTGGTCGGCGACTTTGTCGCTGAGCTTCATGGGAACGAAATCCCCCGCCACCTCACCCGGCACGAGCCTCTCCCTTATGTACGGAGACAGGGAGTTCAGCGTCAGGGTATCACCCTCCGTATTGATAACGGCGAATGCGATGATGTTCTTCAGTTCCTGTACATTGTCCGGGAAGCTGTACTGTTTCAGCATCTGCATCAGCTCGTCGGAAACGGCATTTATCTCCTTGCCGGTCCTCTCCACTTCCCTTTCCAGAAAATGCTCCACCAGGAGGGGGATATCGTCGACCCTTTCCCGAAGGGGGGGGATGCGGATGGAGTTGACCATAAGGTGGTAGAGCAGGTCCAGGGAGAACGTGTCACGGTATTTGGAGCTTGTGAGGTCATGGGTTGATGCCACTATCAGTCTCACATTGCACTTGAGTATCTCAGTGGAATTGTCCCTGTAGTACTCGCCGGTCTGGATCACTCTCTTGAGGCGGACCTGGACCGGAAGGCTCATGTTCTCGATGTGGTCTATGAACAGGGTACCTCCGGACGCCGCCTCAAGGAAACCATCCATTTCCTTGTTCTTGCCGCCCCACTCCTTGGCCCTTCCGTAAAGCTCTGCCGAGAACTGTCCCTGTGAATGAGAGCCGCTGTCCACCGCTATGAATGGTAAGTCAACTCTCGGGGAGGCATTGTGCACGGCCCTTGCCAGGGATTCCTTTCCCGTGCCCCTCTCCCCCCATATGAATATGCTGAGGTCTCCCTCCGCCATTCTTTCCGCCTGGTGGAACATCCTGATCACCGCAGGGTCCTGTGTAGGCAGGTGCTCGAAGGCGGCCTTGTTGTCAAGATCCTCCCTGGAAAGTGACTTGGGCAGTCCTTCAATAGTGCTGCTCACCGCACCGTGCTCGATGGCGCTGTCAAGCACCTCAAGAAGGTACTCGTCATCCACCGGTTTTGTAAGGTAATCGAAGGCGCCCCGCTTCATGCATTTGACAGCCAGGTCGACGTCGTTGACTCCCGTGAGTATCAGTACGGGGACGTTGATCTTCTTCGAGTTCATCATGTCCAGTATTTCCATGCCGCTGACATTGGGCATGTCCAGGTCCAGCATGATAACATCGTAATCACCTTCTTCGAGGGTATTCATCACCTCTCTTGAATCGTTGATCACCGTAGGCTCGAAGACCTCCGTCTGCATCAGGAAGACCATGAAGTAGTTGGTCACCGCAACATCGTCGTCAACAATGAGTACTCTCTTCAACTACTCACCTTCCTGTCCTCTGAGACCTGGCTCTTCCCCACCGGGATCCTTATGGTGAAGGTGGTGCCCTTCCCGGACCTGCTCTTCACCGAGATGCTGCCGGAATGCTCCTCGATTATCCTGAATGCGATGGCCAGACCCAGACCGGTGCCTCCCTTGGCCCTCTTGGTCGTGAAGAAGGGGTCGAATATCTGCTTCTGTGTCTTCTCGTCCATTCCCTTGCCGTTGTCCTCCACCTCTATGACCACATCGCTTCCGTCCATGGAGGTCCTGACCTTGATCAACCCCTTCCTGTCATCCGGGATTGCCTGGGCCGAGTTAACTATGAGGTTCACGAAGACCTGCTCTATCTTCTGGGAATTCCCCGTGAACTTCTCGATGTCATCCCCAAGGTCCAGCTTGATCTCGGCATGCTTGTGGACCTCGTTCTTCACAAGCCTGGTGGTGGCTTCCAGGAGGGTGTTCACTTCCACCTTGTCCACCAGGAGCCCCTCATCCTTCCGCGCGAAGCCCCTGAGCCCCTCCACTATGCCCTTTATCCGCTCCGAGCCGTGGGACATGTCGTCGATAAGGGTCATAACATGCTCCCTGAAGAAGTCATACTTCAGACGGGCTATCTTCAGGTCGGGATGATCCTCGGCATACCTGTCGATGATGGGCAGCATGTCGGTTATCGCCTGCCTGATGATCTTGATGTTCCCGCGGATGAACTGGTTGGGGTTGTTTATCTCGTGGCCTATACCGCTGACCAGCTGCCCCAGCGAGGCCAGCTTGTCCGCCTGCTGTATCTGCTGTTCGTAGGTCTTCTCCAGGGTGACGTCCCTGTAGAACTCCAGGATCCCGTCAACCTCCTCCTCCTGGTTGTACACGGGAAGGGTGTGCACTTCCAGGAACCTCTCTCCGTCGGCTATGGTTATGGTTATGGGTGTCTTGTCCCTCTTTATCTTCTCCAGCCTGCAGTCCCTGCAGGGGATGTCGCGGTTGAAATAGGTCCTGTAGCACTTGTCCCCGGGATC
>CAZXEF010000294.1:0-2360 GCA_964639605.1 uncultured bacterium
CCCGTTTCGCTCGTTCCACGTCTGTAAAGATCCATTGAAAGTGTCTGGCGGCCTTAGCGAAACGATCAACCGCTGCTTGAAGATTGTCATGAACTTGGGCACCCCGGATTCCCTGCCCTCGATCGCCTTTCATTCCCGGTAACTGGAAATTACCGTCTGTACCATACACCTAACCTCAATAAATATTTCAACCTATAATTTAAACATATTGGATTCATTATCTAAGAACCAGTGCTATCTATAAAGCTTACATCCAGGCATGGAGAGAAAGGGAGCGCCGTTGACCGAGCCTGTTCATGCTTCGGCAGGCACAGCCTGGTAACTTCCTCTCCGGAACATCATCTGACCAGCACGAATTTCACCGGCTGCACGTCTGCTCGGGACAGCCTCGCGAAGTAGACGCCGTTTGAGCAATCCTCTGCCGGTGTCCAGCAGCCGGAGGTCCTCGCCATTAGTTTTCCAGTTACATCGTAGATCTCTATCTCGGGTTCCGCATCCATTCCGATGACACTGAACAGGGCGATGGAGGTTACAGGATTGGCCGTGATCGAGAAAGATACCGGCTGAGCGTTCGATTCCATACCGCTTTGTGCTGATCCCCGGTAGATACCCGTGTTATGAGGATCGACACCCCTCATCGGCCAGTCACGGTTGTCACTGGATACCACACCGTCGGTATCCCAGGCGTACACCCATCCATCCCATGTGGCGGCAACGATTTCGTAGAGACCGTCTCCGTCTATGTCACCCACCACTGTTCCAGAAGTGGATGCTGCACTCATGGTCTTGGGAAAACCTGTCAGCTCGGTCCCATCGCTGGAAAGAGCGTGCAGGCTTCCGCCGTCTGTGGCGAAGGAGATGTCCTGATTCCCGTCGTTGTCCAGATCGGCTACCGCAGGGAAACCCTTGGGCCAGTCCGTCACGGTGACAGGCCAGCCTGTGAGGGGAGCCCCCGATGCCATGTCGATGGCCCAGGCCCTGTAGTCCGAGCTGAGCTGATTGTCTATGGCGAGAAGCTCCGGTGTGTCATCTCCAGTGATGTCCCCCATTCCGAGGTAGAAGAGCTGGCTTCCGGATGAAATCGTTATGGGAAAACCCGATACGGCGGTTCCGTCATGGTGGACGGCCATGGCATACGAAGTGGACGATACGTTGTAACCCAGAATGATCTCCAGGTCTCCATCGCCGTCCAGGTCCGCCGGTATCGGAGGCCCGAACATGAGGTACCCGCTGGACAGCGAGTGGATGGTTGCGGGATAACCCGGCTGGTAACCTCCGCCGGAGTTCAGCAGATACAGTCTGAAGTCTCCGGAGAAGAGGGTTACCGCAAAGAACTCTTCCCCGCCGTCGCCGTCCGCGTCACCAAAATAGATATCCAGGATGTCCTCGCTGGGATCAAGATCTATCGTGAAGAGGATATTGCCGTCGTAATCGAGCTTCGATATCCTGTAATAGTCTCCGGTGTTGCCCAGTGTGTGTGCGGTAACGGCTTCCAGGTTACCATCTCCGTCGGAATCGCCGAGAACGAAGGGTGATGCAAGCGCGTTGGATGACTGGTCCGGGGCTGTGAGAGGGTAACCGGAAAGGTTGATGCCGCTCGGTGACCTTCCGTTGAAGGTCCAGAGGTAAGCACTCCCGGCGTACCAGTCTCTCGTGGACCACATGATCTCAGGGGTTCCGTCCCCGTTCATGTCCCCGGCTGAAGGCCCCGGCAGCTGGCCGGTGGAAGCGTAGCCCATGTAGGCCATCTCATGTGTGGGCCATCCAGGAAGAAAGCTTCCATCCCCGCCAAGCCCGAAGGTCTCTCCACCTGTGAGGAATATCTCGCACGATCCGTTGTTATCAACGTCGCATAGAACCGGTGTGTAGGGGAATCCGGCTCCGGGTGAACCAAGGTTCACAGGCCATCCTCTGTGGAGGGATGCATCCGATTCTTCGGAAGCAGAGACAACTTCCCGGGTTCCGGTGAGGAAGTCCCCCGTTTCAGGAGTTTCGATGCTGCATGCGGATGAATTCCATACGGTCAGCGCAGTTATGAGTAACAGACTCATCAGTTCTTCCTCCCGTTGGCTGGTATACTGTCATGGAAAAGATTTTTAAAAGCGTCCTGCTGTTTCAACCGGTACAATGTTGTTCAAATCCGTTATCAGGTCAACACCGGAGCGGACGGATTTCCTCGCGAACAGGATGATCTGTTCGCGGGGCCGCCAGTTCGGTGTTCTCCAGAATGTCCTCTTCCGCTTTGACCGGAATATGAAGGGCAGGAAGGAAATCTTCAGGCAGATCAAGGTTCCCAGTACGGTTTACAGCACCCGCATTCCCGTCGGAAATCAGATTGCTTTGAACTGACATCGACATAA
>CAZXEF010000295.1:0-2354 GCA_964639605.1 uncultured bacterium
CCAGGATTGCAGTTTCTGGAGGAAACTGCCAAGCTCATCCTTCAGGATGAGCCGTAATCCACATTGGGTTCGCAAACCATCTCCAGCGGCTGCAGTGAATCCAGGATTGCAGTTTCTGGAGGAAACTGCCAAGCTCATCCTTCAGGATGAGCCGTAATCCACATTGGGTTCGCAAACCATCTCCAGCGGCTGCAGTGAATCCAGGATTGCAGTTTCTGGAGGAAACTGCCAAGCTCATCCTTCAGGATGAGCCGTCTTCCCAGAGATCAAGATGTTTCAGAATCCGCTTAAAGACATAAGGCTGCTCAATGAAGGAGATAATTTTCATCTGTCCACCATACTCTGAATCATCTCCGATCATGTCCCGAGTGTTCCACACGTGAAGGAACAGCTTTTTAACATACTAACATACTAGACAATATCACGCATTGACGACAACAAATATCCTGCACATTTAATCACAGGAAACAAATAAAGTGGGTCCGGTAAGGGGTACCTGACACACGCCACTTCATGACCTCTGACGTGACATCATCGTTTTCCTTTCGGACCATCGGAATGAAAGGAAAATCGAATGAAGAGCATATTTCTGCTGCTGCTATTTTCCAGCGTCACCATCGCCGCGGGAACCTGGGTCGATACCTCATTCACTGCGCCATCCCTTGGGTTCGAGAACTGGCTGACGGTATACCTGCCGGAGGGTTACGATCCCCAGGGAAGTATTGATTACCCGGTGATATACTGGCTTCACGCATGGACCGACCACTGGTACTCAAGACAATCCTGGCACGGCAACATACTCAACAACCTGATAGCCAATGGTGACATCCAGCCTGTCATTTTCGTTCAACCGGACGGCTGGTGTGAGCCGTACGAAGGATGCATGTGGGTCAACTCGGAACTGTACGGTAATTATGAGGACTACGTTTCAGAAGACCTGATCGCATTCATCGACAGTACGTTCCGAACAATCCCGCAGGAGGATTACAGGTGCATCATGGGCGCCTCCATGGGTGGACTGGGATCGATGGATGTTGCTATTCGAAATCCTGAGAAGTACACTGCAGTAGCATCGATGGCAGGTCTTCTCGACATGATGGTGGAAATGCCCCTGTGGATCCCAATCGTTCTTTCGGAATCACCCCAGTCTTCTCCCCCATACACGTACGACTGGGGTAACGGCTTCTACACTAATGTGCTTATTGCAGCTTCCGGGGGTTATTCTCCGAATCTCGGAGCTCCTGACTCGATTGACTTCATCCTTGATCCCAATGGTGATATGATCGACTCGGTATATGCTCTGTGGGAACTGCACAACGTAGCCCATGAGATAAAGCAGCTGACACAGCCTATAGGCCTCGGGATCTTCTTCGGGTATGGCACCAATGACGATATCGAGGGAGTGATAGAGGCGAACGAATCATTTGCTGACACCCTGGACGATCTCGGGATCGATTACACTCTGTTCGTAGATGATGGAGGACACGCTACGACTGTGGAGAGAATGCAGGCTGCCCTGATGTTCTGTGACAGCTGCATGTACGGTACAGGTATTGGACAGGAAACCAATGTTCAGAATATAAATTTGCAGGTTTATCCTAATCCCTTCTCGGTATCCAGCACAGTTTTTTTCGAGCTGGACCAGACGGGCCATCATGTAAAACTGGGTGTATATGATGTTTCCGGCAGACTTGTGGGAAAACTGGAGGATGGAGTCCTGGAAGCAGGACAGCACTCGTTTGTCTTCGATGGTAGTGGTCTGTCAGAAGGAATGTACCTGATCAGGCTTACAACCGAGACAGCGACCTGCACAGAGAGGTGCGTGCTGATCAGGTAGCCTATGGATATTGAGCTTTAGACAATAGGACACTGCCGGCTTTAGTTTCAAAGAGAAGACCCCTGGGTCCCCCCCAACCCTCCCGGGGGTTTTCTCGTATCTGTAGGTTTACAACTTACAAATATGGTGATGCTGAAAGTTGTCTGCATATTCCTGACATGTTGACAACTATAAATATGTATAAATATAATAGTTGTAAACAAGGGAGTATGCGGTGGATGTGAGGAATCTCATTCTCAGGAAGCTCGAAAAGGACGGAGAGGTTCACTCGGCGGATATCGTCAGGGAGACAGGATTATCTCGTGCCTACGTGAACAGGTTCTTCAGGGAACTCAGGGAGGAGGGAGTCCTCACTCTGGTAGGGAAGGCCAACAGGGCTAAGTACATACCAGCCGTGGAAAGGCTGGTCAGGGATGAGATCGAGTCCACTAAGAGCATTCGGAGGATACTCAGTAATGAAGGCCTTCAGGAAGACAGGGTATTCTCCGATATCGAGAAGAGAACGGGGATAATGAAG
>CAZXEF010000296.1:0-2335 GCA_964639605.1 uncultured bacterium
GTCTATGTCCGTGAACTGGAGCCTGAGGAAATGAACGTTCTCCTCCCTGCAGCGCGACAGCACCGTCTCCGCAATATTGGACATATGAAACCCCTTTCCCTGACAATATGCAATAATCATGCCGATATTCGACGACTATAGCCTGGATCGCAGCGGTACTGCGGGAAATATTAATCCATATCCGGATCAATGCAAACAGCGGGAGACAAGGAACCGGATCAGCAGACTGGCAGGCTCAGGGGCTCAGGTAACGACCACGGGACACTCCCGGGCGATCTCCAGGGATATTCCCTTGTCTCCGTAAGCCTTGTCGAAATGGGTCCTGAACTCCGCCGCCAGTCTGTTCGCCCTGGCCAGATATGCTTCCCTGTCATCCCACGTGTTCACAGGATCCAGGATGGTCTGATCCGGGAGTCCCGGGCAGGAATCGGGGACCATGACCCTGAATACCGGGTCCTGATGGTACCCGGCTTCACTGAGCCTGCCCGTCAGTACGGCGTCCACCATCATCCTTGTAAGCGGAAGGTCGATCCTGGACCCGACGCCGTAGGGACCGCCGCTCCAGCCGGTGTTGACAAGGTACACCTCCGTACCGAACCTTTCCATCCTCTCGCCAAGCATCGATGCGTAAACATCAGGGTTCCTGGGCATGAACGGCGCTCCGAAGAACCTGCTGAAGGTACTGACGGGCTCTGTTATGCCCGTCTCCGTGCCTGCCAGCTTGCTGGTGTAGCCCATGAGGAACCAGAACATCGCCTGGCCGCGGTTCAGCCTGGAGACCGGTGGTATCACTCCGTTGGCGTCGGCGGTCAGGAACAGGATCGTGGTGGGATGACCGGCCCTTGAGGACTCCTTTATGTTGGTCAGATAGCGGAGCGGGTAAGATCCTCTCGAATTGGGCGTCAGCCTCTCGTCGAAGAGATCGAAGCGGCCGTCGGGGTACATCATTGTATTCTCTATTATAGCCCCGTGTTCGAGCCAGTCGGCTCTGTGGAAGCAGGCGTTGTATATCTCGGGCTCCTTCTCCGAGCTGAGGTTGATGAGCTTGGCATAGCAGCCGTTCTCGAAATTCGCGATGCCGTCCTCTCCCCATCCGTGCTCATCATCGCCCAGCAGCGCCCTGGAGGGGTCAGCCGAGAGAGTGGTCTTGCCGGTTCCGGAAAGGCCGAGCAGTAGTGCGCTTCTGCCATCCTCGCCCTCGTTGGCGCTGCAGTGCAGGGGGAGGATACCCTGTGCGGGAAGTATGTAGTTCATGACGGTGAAGATGAGCTTCTTCACGCTTCCGCCGTAGGCGGAACCGTAGACTATGCCCATCGACCGGTCCATGTCCATGGCCACGATCATGGTGGAAGTGTGGCCCAGCCTGGGGTCGACCCTGATACGACCTTCGTACCTGTCGGGATCAAGTTTGTGATAGGGAAGGACAAGAAGCGTGAAATGAGACTCGGCGAAGCAGGAGCCCCGGGAGATATCACCGTCCCATGGGCGGAACATGTTGTCTGTGAAGAGGGCGGGAAGGGCCATGTCCGAAATGGTGTGAACCGGAAGGGCGTAAGCCGGGTCGGCTCCCACGAGCCTGTCCGTGACGAATACCTCCGGGACCCCTGTCAGTTCCCTCAGCGCGTCCTCGAACACCATGTCGAAGGTCTCCTCGTCGATGGGTATGTTGTTCGGGCTTGTCCAGTCGATGGTATCGCTGCTGGAGTCCCTTTTTACGACAACGGTGTCCCTGGGGCTGCGACCTGTGGATTCCGTAGGCGTCCATGTGGAAAGGGCGCCGCAGGCGCTGACCACAGCCTCTCCACGCTCCACGGACTTACGGATCATTTCACTCCTGGGGATATTGCGGTACACGCTCCCCCTTGCATCGAGAGCATCTGATATCCTCTTCTGAAGGTTCATTTGATACCTTTCCGGCAGTATTGTCATCGCTGTGGACCCACAGGCTCAGTAAGATACTCCATGGATGCGGGTTCAGCCAGTTTTCACTGAAATCTTCCATCGGAGGAGAAAACCGCTTATGTTCCTCCGGTGAAAGGAGCACAATCTGAAACGCTTCCTCAAGCTCTCGCCGGAGAACGCCTGGTGCCTTTACGACTGGGGCAACTCCGCCTTCGTCACCACCGTGGTGGCAGCGGTGCTTCCTGTCTACTTCGCCGAGACAGTCTGCGGCGAGAACAGTGTAACCTGGTCCCTTCTCGGCATCAACATCTCCAGCAACGCCACGTCCCTGTGGGGCTATGCCATGGCGGCCGCCGCACTCATCGTGGCGCTCACTGCCCCTGTGATGGGTGCTGCTGCGGACGCCGGCGGACGCAGGAAACAGTTCCTCGGG
>CAZXEF010000297.1:0-2323 GCA_964639605.1 uncultured bacterium
ACATTCGTGCTGGCCCCTGTGGACGGCACTGACGAATTCTGCTTCTGTCTTGATCTGGGCGTAACCCCGGAGGAGAAGAGGGAGCTTCAGAGCATCACCATAAACGGAGCCCCGGCTCAGCCCTGCAGTGTGATAGCCATCCCTGTATTCGACAGTATCGCTGATTTCGAAGATGGGCAGTTCATGCTCAGGAACAGGGAGTACAGTGATGGCCTGACTCCATACTTCCTCGAAGACATAGAGAGCTTCAGAGCAAGATACGAAAGCGAGGAGGATTTCAGAAGTGCTGTCCCTGAATGCGCCTGCTTCTATGCAATGCTATGCCGGGTTGAAGATCCCGGAGAAGAGGTGGTTGTTGAGGCCTCCTATCTGGCTCAGGGCTGGACCTATCTCACAGGCGCGGCTCCTCTTTTCTATAACGTTCTTCAGCCGGGTCTCTGGAAGAATCCAATCACAGGCAGCACAATAAGTGTGGACCTTTCAGGCATAGGCGACAGGCAATCATGGCTGCTGGAGCTTGGAGATGACCAGCGCAGCGGTGACGAGAACCTGGAATTCCATATGGATGGGCTGGACGCAAGCCTTCCCGATACAATAAGCGGACTGACCATAACACCACCTGATCTCCAGTGATGAAGGGGTTATCATGAAGTGGGCTATACTGGGATCTTTAGTTTTAACGATCCTCTTCCCTGCCTTTGCGGAAGCGCAGAACGCGGTTGATCCGCCTGAGGGCTGGATAGTATTCGTGAGTGGCAGATACGGCAACAGCGACATCTTCCTGATGGACACTGCAAGCGGTTCGCTCAACAGGCTTACCACCGATCCGGCCAAAGATCACAGGCCGGCAATCTCTGCAGACGGATCCATGGTTATCTTCGTGAGTGAACGGAGCGGACAGCCGGACCTCTATCTTATTCATCTCGATGAGTACGGTGAACCCACAGGATCAATCGAGCAACTCACCGATGACCCCTGGGAGGAGTTCGATACCAACTGGTGCGGAGACAGCCATGACTACCATTTCACTGTATACAGATCTCCAGATACGGAAACAATGGGACTCTTCTACGGATCGGAGTTGCCAGATATCGAGGGCGAGTGGGACATATATCGCTATAACCCTTACATGGATACAATCGATCTTATGAGCCTAGAACCTGGGGATTACAGGTACCCTGTCTATACTGAGGACTACGGAACTGTATACGCAAGGCGCAGGTGGGAGAATCCAGAGGATCAGTTCGACACCCTTGGATATTTCCACGGAGCCCTCGCCAGCAGGTCTTTCGACTTCTATCACGGCATCATCAACGGTCCGATCAGGCATTCCTCTGAAGCGGTGCTTTTCATCCCCTGCACAGATGGTGAAGACGACTACTACATCTTCTACGATCTCATCGATATGAGTCCCCTTGATTCGATCTATGCCGGCGAGCAACCATTCAAATACATCACACCCCTCGGTTTCGGCGATGGTGGCAGATGGTTCCTGGCCCAGGCTGCCCCGAATGGCAGCAGCTCCTCGGAAGTGATACTGTTCCAGGGCCTTGGAAGCCCTGATCCCCTGATTATCCAGCTTACCCGGAACGACTGCTACGATGGTGAACCAAGGTGGTTATCGAGGGAGTGAAAACTAGAGAAATCTTACTTAGTGAAGTGTTGGAGATTAAGGGAAGGTTACTGGCTGGATAACAGGAAAACGCTACCTGAATATGGAAGTCCTTCAGGCATGGGAAGAAGAACAGGAAATGAATCGGGTTGAAACGATCTCGGTGGAGGGTTAAGTGCAAGTCACATAAATTCGGGATTTGCTCTTCTTTCAGAAAAACTATATGAGATTCTACACTGTAGAATGCCTTTTCTATGATAAGCACCTTATTTATATTTAAATAATCTACTAAAAAACCTATGCTTGAAGGAACATATTAAGAGGTGAATAATGAAAATTAAGATTTTACAAACAATAAGCAGACAGATAACAATTAGCAAGGTTGAATTGGAGACTATTGTTAAAAATTATGTAAAGGAACACGGTTATTTATCAAAATATGATCCAGTTACCACTAATATAAAAATGATAACTTTTGTGGTTGATGAAGAAAATATGGATTTATCAGAGGTAGTTGTAAAAACAGAAGGTGTTGTGACAGAGGAAGAGGATAAGGAAGAGGAAATAATACATTAAAAGGAGAGATTGGTGAATAAAAAACATAGTGTCGATTGGTATATGGCGTTGTTAAGACAAGCAAAAGAGAAACCCATTTCGAAATTTAATCGTCAGGAACAGCAAATCTTGAATTTTATAAAAAAAGCACCTTCA
>CAZXEF010000298.1:0-2304 GCA_964639605.1 uncultured bacterium
GCTGGCAGAGCTTTCAGCCGGTTCCCTGCGGAGAACCCTTGACATTTCTCCGGTAGGGTACAGGGTCAACGTGAGAGAAACGGGTCTCTCCATACTCTTCGAGTCCATCGACCAGACCTCGGTGGATGAGATCCACCTGAACGGGGATGTAAACGGCGGGTGGATCATGAGGGAGATGATCAGGCTCGCGTCCAGCGGTCATATCGTGTCAGCCGTCTCCGCAGGCCTGGTCCTGTCGGAGCATCTTGATGACGAGTACCAGGCCGCCATAGTCAGGGATCTGGCATTGACCATGCTGAACGAGAGCCCTGATGAGACACTACGGTGGTCATGCTGGTTCATGACAGAGCAGAACAGGGTAAGCCCCGAGGCGCTGGCATACATGACTGCCAGGGGCGGCAGAAGCGGGATGATGTACGCAGCCCTTCAGGGCGGCGAAGAAGCTACGGATGCACAGCTGGAGCTCCTCCTGCGTGACCCTTCCGGCTACGCCGCGGGCATGCCGGAACCCGGGGCTGGTTCAGGGGGATATTCCTGGGTCAATTCGCTGGAAGAGGGTTCATAATGGGCACGGACCCTGAGCATTTCATGATCCGCTCCACCACTGTCGTTGGAATAGTCAGGGACGGCAAGGCCGCCATGGCGGCCGATGGCCAGGTGACACTCGGAGAGACCGTCCTCAAGAGGTCCGCGCGGAAGATACGCAGGCTCTATTCGGATACCGTACTTGTAGGATTCTCAGGTACAGGTGCCGACGCCTTCGCACTTGTGGAAAGGCTGGAGGAGAAACTGGAAACTGCCAGGGGAAACCTCCCGAGGGCCGCGGTGGACCTCGCCAGGGAGTGGAGGAGCGACAAGTACCTCAGGGAACTCCAGGCTCTGCTTGCTGCCATTGACAGGGAGCACGCCCTTCTAATTGGTGGATCCGGCGAAATAGTCGAGTCAGAAGACGGAATAGTCTCTGTGGGATCGGGTCAGCCCTACGCGATAGCTGCGGCAAGGGCGCTTGACGCGCACACACAAATGGGTCCCGCAAGAATAGCCCTTGAGAGCATCAGGATCGCGTCGGGCATATGCATCTACACCGGCGGTGACATTCAGCTTGAGGAGCTGGATTGATGGACAAGGAGCCGGATTGATGGACAAGGATCTGACTCCCGCTCAGATAGTTAAATGGCTGGACCGTCACGTGGTCGGTCAGGACCAGGCCAAGCGGGCCGTGGCCATAGCTCTTCGCAACCGCTACCGCAGAAGGCACGCCGACAGGGAGATCAGGTCCGAGATATACCCGAGCAATCTCATAATGATGGGTCCGACGGGTATAGGGAAGACCGAGATCGCCAGGAGACTGGCGAACCTCACAGGGGCGCCCTTCGTGAAGGTGGAGGCCACAAAGTACACGGAGACCGGCTATGTGGGCAGGGATGTGGAATCAATGGTCAGGGCCCTTGTCCGGCAGGCTGTCAACATTGAGGCTGAGAAAGAGAGAAGGGACCGGAAGGAACAGGTCGACAAGGTCGTCAACGGGAGACTGGTGGACGCTCTCAAGAACTCGGGTTACGATTCCATGACCGAGGGTGAGCTCATGAGCATGCTCGAGACATTTACTCTGGAGGACACCCAGATCGAGATGATGCTGCCCGACCAGCTCCCTCAGATGGAGATAATGCCCTTGGTGCCCGGAGACGGTTTTGACAACCCTGCCGGCGAGAACCTTAAGAAGCTCATGCAGAAGATGATAGGGGGCAGGAGGAAAAGAACGAAGCTTCCTGTGTCCGAAGCCAGGGAAAGGCTGAGGGAAGATGAACTGGGCAGGCTCCTTGAGGGAAGCGATCACATAGCCAGGGGTGTGAGTCTTGCCCAGGAAGAGGGTATAATATTCATAGACGAGATCGACAAGATTATCGGGATCAGCGAGAGCAAGGGTCCCGAGGTCTCCAGGGCCGGTGTCCAGAGGGACCTGCTTCCAATAGTCGAAGGCTGCACGGTCCCCACAAGGTTCGGCCCGGTGGTAACGGACCACATACTCTTCATAGCCGCCGGTGCCTTCCACGGATCCAGTCCCGCCGACCTCATACCTGAGCTTCAGGGAAGGTTCCCCATGAGGGTTGAACTTGAGCCGCTTTCGGAGGATGATCTGTACAGGATACTGACGGAGCCGGAGAACTCGCTTCTCAAACAGTATACGGCCCTGCTGAAGGCCGACGGGGTAGACATCAGACTTAGCGGGAAGGCCGCCCGTGAAGTGGCGAGAGTGGCCAATCACCTGAACGAGGAGACGGAAGACATAGGCGCCAGAAGACT
>CAZXEF010000299.1:0-2303 GCA_964639605.1 uncultured bacterium
TTTCCTTCTGAGTTCCCTGTCCGGTTCGGAGGAGAGTATCCCGGCTATCTCGGGAGATGTCATCTCCCTGCCCTCCACCCTGCAGCGATGGGTGTTGAGAACCGATGACAGCTCGTTGGTCTTCTCAGAGATGGCCAGTGAGATCCGGTTCAACTCATCCGACAGGTGGAAGGGTCTGAAGGTCCTTTCCAATATCTCCACCCGCCTGCGGTGGACAGGGTCCAGGTCACGGTCCTTCAGGGACTGGATATACTCCCAGCTCCCCGGGTCCTTCAGCTTCTCCTGTATCTCCCTGTGCACATCCATGACACCGAAATCGTAACCGGTGGTGTAATGGGTCCAGCCGAGCCTGCTTGCCCTGATGTTGAGGTCGTTGAGCTCCCGTGCTATGCCGAGAAGTCTCTCCATCATTCGGTGCGCTTGATTAGATGGTAGCCGAAGGGGGTCTCGACTATCCCCGAGATATCACCGACCTCCAGGGCAAAGGCGGCATCCTCGAACGACGGGGTCATGATGTGCCTGGAGAAGGGGCCCAGGTCCCCGCCCTCCTGTCCCGAAGGACAGTCGGAGTAGCGCAACGCGGCATCCTCGAAACCCAGTTCCCCGCTGTCGATGCTGTCCCTGATGGTCTCGATCAGCTGGAGAGCCTCTTCCTGCGTGCGGGTGGCCGAACTCCTCTCGGCTCCCTGGTAGGCTATGAGTATATGGCTGGCAGTCACGGAGGGCTCCCTGTAGACGATATGGTAGCCGTAACCGGTCTCGAAGACGCCGGAAACCATGCCGGGCTGCAGGTTGAAGGCCACGTTCTCGAACTCCGGGACCATCTGCCCCCTCATGAACCCGCCCAGGAATCCTCCCTGCTCGGATGATGGGCAGGAGGAGTGCCTGGCGGCCCCCTGGGCGAAGGTGATCTGACCGGCGGCTATGCTGTCGGCTATCGAGGAGAGGAGCTGGAAGGCCTCTTCCCTTGTCATGGCATCGGCGGGAGCCTGCTGGCAGCCCTGGAAGGGTATCAGTATATGGCTTGCGTAGACCATCTCCGGTCCTTCGGTCGCGCCGGGCGAGGAAAGTGTGTCAGTCTGTTCGACGGTCTGCCCGTCGGCAGCATCTGAATCGCCCTGCCCGTTCCCGCAAGCCGTGAGTCCCATCATCAGAAGCCCAAGAACCAGAGCCGATATCCTTATCTTCATTTCAATTCCCCTTCGAAAGCCGGTTGGTCTCCCTGGCTATCATGAGTTCTTCGTTGGTGGGTATCACCAGGACGCGGACCCTGCTATCGGGAGCGGTCACATCCTTCTGGAGTCCCTTGAAATCGTTGGCCTCTGTATCTATACTGACCCCGAGCACTTCCAGGCCCTGACATATCCTCTCCCGCATCTGCGGGCCGTTCTCCCCTACTCCAGCGGTGAAGACGATGGCATCCAGGGCACCCATGGTGACAGCGTAGGCCCCGATGTACTTACGCACGCTGGAAGCGTACATGTCCAATGCCAGCTCGGCCCTCTCGTGACCGTTCTCGGCAGCTTCCTCAACGTCCCTCTGGTCACTCGAGATGCCTGATATACCGGCAACGCCGCTCTTCTTGTAGACCATCTCCTTCACATCCTGTATGGAGTAGCCGAAGTTCTCCACCAAATCGATCAGTATCGCGGAGTCCACATCGCCGCTGCGGGTGCCCATCATGACACCGCAGGCGGTCCCGTAGCCCAGGCTGGTATCGAAGCTCTTCCCATGCTTGACGGCGGTAAGGCTGCTTCCGTTGCCGAGGTGGCACGTGACTATGCAGAGCTCCTCGATAGGCTTGCCTATCATCTTCGCCGCCTTCTGGGCAACGTACTGGTGGGAGGGGCCGTGGAACCCGAACCTCCTCATCCGCTTCTCCTCGAAGATGCTGTAGGGCAGACCGTATATGTAGGAGACCGGGGGCATGGTCTGGTGGAATGCGGTATCGAACACGGCCACGTTGGGAATGCCGGGGAGGGTATCCATGGCGGCCATTATCCCCTGGAGGTTCGGAGGGTTGTGGAGGGGCGCCATGAAGCTGCATTCCTCGATGCCGGCGATCACTTCCTCGTCTATCACGACGGATGAAGTGAACTTCTCCCCGCCATGGACCACCCTGTGCCCAACAGCGCTTATCTCGTCGTAACTCCTGATGGGCCCGTACTCGGTGTTGGTGAGTGCCTCCAGTACGAAGGCCAGGCCCATCCTGTGATCGGGTATGGGCTCTTCAAGAATGATGGTGTTGTCGCCGGCCTTGTACTTGATCCTCCCCTCAGGAAGGCCTATCCTCTCCAGCAGCC
>CAZXEF010000300.1:0-2301 GCA_964639605.1 uncultured bacterium
CAGCCGCCCTGTAGTACTCCGAAGCTCGGAAGTAGCAGTCCCTGGCACTCTCAATGCATCCGGCGTCAAGAAAGGAATCGGCCTTCGCCTCGAGAAGCATCGCAGTGTCCATCCACTCCCTGTGCCAGCTCTCAACATCCCCGTCAGCGATCCTGCCGCATGTACTCAGGCATTCCCCGAGGTCCGAACCCCCGCTGAAACAGTACCCCGTCGTCCGAAGGGCCTGAAAAGAGAACTGGTCGTCCTGAAAAATTAGACTCGTAGCATGAGATGATAATGGCATTAAGATCAGAAACATGACTGGCAGAACAGTTTTTGCATTCCTGAAACTCATAGAGGCTCCTCTCAGAATCAAAGGCGAGAACTTACTCTACGTCATTGTTCGTATTATGGAAAGAGCACAGCGGGAACTGTCTTCAGAATCAGACTGGGAGTGTAACTTATGCTGGAGTGGAAATGGATTGTGGGCAGACATCCGTATTACATCGGATTGCCTAGTAAGATACGGTCTGAAGCAGTCCTGAATCAAAGCTGGGGGGTGATTTCATGTAACGCAAACAGTGGACGTTACTGATCCCGATTATGGTTTCAAAATATATCAGGCTGACCTGGACTACGGTGGGTACTCGATTCTGACGAAGGATAGCGCTGCTTCTCCTGAGCTGCTGATTGATAGCTCGCCGTCTGCGGTGCAACCCTCCACTTTCTGAAGCATTATATCTTTTATGGCGAAATTGCTGTCTATGAGCGCCGACATTAAATCTGGGTTGGATGTGTTCTTCCCGGTCATGGACTGGACCACGTCCAGCATCCTTCCGATCATGTCGGGATTCGTGGTCTCGACGCTCGGTCCCCAGTTCAGCATGAGATCCGGGCATCTGTAGGTTCCCGCAGGTGCATCGCCGCCTCCGTTGCCGCATCTCATGGTCAGGTCCAGTGCCCTGAGATGGACACCCCTGCAGCCATGGACCAGGGATGTTGTCATGAGATAGAGGAGGGTGTCCGACGAAGGATAGAATGTCAGCTGTCCGTCCTGTCTTCTTCCTTCGCAGCGAAGGTTATGCATGAGGCAGTTCTCCCTGGAAGTGCTGTCTATACCGTAGACGAACATGGTGTCCAGTGAAACGTGCTGGTCGCTGAACATGATGTCCCAGGGAACTTCAACTTGGATATCGGAGTGAGATAGTAGCAAACCCTGTGGAAACTCATCTTCTGGGAGATGTATTAGAGGATTTCTGTAAGTTTGTCTCACGGGGTATACTCTTGACGAAGTCAACAAAGGTAGACTATCAGTCAGAGTAGTATCGATATAGTCATTATCCTCATCCATCGAGATACTTATACCATCTCCATTCCTGTAATTGATCAGGCCAGTGCTCCGGTAGATAGAGGAAGTGTCTTCCCCCAACTCGAACGACATCAGCAGTGCATCATCATAGAATCTCAGCGGCCTGCATGAGGCAGCATCGTTGATGTCGCCGAAGTGGAAGGATCCGGGAAGTTCTATTGGTGAGCTTCTGTAGACCGTGAGTGAATCCCGAGGAGAGCCGCCCGGGGAGGAGGCGAACTCCAGAACAGCTTCGTCGACAGCCTGTGTTGCCCTCAGGTGACATATGTAATCCATTCCGGCAACAAAGCATGGGAACAGATAGGTCTGTCTGGACAGGAACCAGGTGTCATCAAGGGCGAAGAGATTGTCGTATTCGTCGGAAGCCCTCCATTGTGTTGTTATGGTGCCCTGAGGCGTGTACTCGTAGATGTTATGGTAACCTCATTTCAGCGAATCACGGTTCAATTGGAGGAGGTATAAATATCAGTGGAGGAACAACCGCATCAATAATCGGAAATGTAATAACCGAAAACGAAGCGGATATCGGAGGAGGTATATATGAAGGATCAGGTGGATTGATCTACCTTTTCAATAATACCATCACTTCCAACTCCGCTACCCAAGGGGGAGGTATTCGCTCTGCTATAGATTCGATATCATGCGTTAATATGATTATATGGGGAAACACTGCCGAGATCGGATCTCAGATTAGCCTACCAGCATCCATAAATGAAAGCTACACATACATTGAATATTCTTGTGTAGAGTATGGACAGGATTCAATTAACATCGGTTCGCTGGCAACATTGGACTGGGGCCAGGGTAACATCAACGAAGATCCGCTCTTCGAAACAGGGCCCATCTGCGACTATCATCTGTCGTTAGATTCCCCCTGCATCGATGCCGGCAATCCTGCTCCGGAATACAACGATCCCGAAGATCCCTTCAATCCGGGTTATGCCCTGTGGCCC
>CAZXEF010000301.1:0-2292 GCA_964639605.1 uncultured bacterium
ACCGGTGATAAGCGGCTCTTCATGGTCATAGATGATTTCCAGTGGGTGGATTCAGACACCTTCTCCGTGCTCTGTGACCTCATGGTACAGCTGGACATCGATGGCCCTGTCATCTGCATCCTTGCCAGACCATGTCCCGGGTATTCACCTGCCCAGCTGATCCCGGACGGCACGGAGACCTGCAGCATCGATCTGGGGGCACTGAAGGAACCGGAACAGCTGGACCTGATTGACAGTGCGCTGCCCTGTCCACCATCGAAAAGGCTCCGCAGTGCCATAGAGGAAAAGGCCGAAGGGAACCCGTTCTATATCGAGCAGATGATCATGTACCTGCTGGACAACCGCATGCTGGAGTGCTCGGGCGCGAGCGCGGAGCTTACTTCTCCAGGGGTGCGCCTGCCGGGGAGCATCGTCGAGATAATCATTTCAAGGATAGATGCACTGGAAGCCGATATCCGTCAGACAGTGAAGAATGCCTCGGTACTTGGGCGAAGGTTCAACATCAGGGTCCTCTCGGGAATGCTGAAGGGCGCATCAGTGGAAACGCACCTCAAGACAGGGACCGATGCCAGGATATGGAACAGGCTCTCTGAGCTGCAGTACATTTTCAGGCACGCCCTGATAAGGGATGCCGTCTACGAGATGCAGATGGAGAGTCAGCTGGCCAGACTTCACCTCATGGCCGGGGATATCATCGAGGAACTCTACTCCGATGACGAAAGGATGTACTCCGACCTCTCCCACCACTTCGAGAAAGGCGGTCAGCTCCAGAGAATGCTCAAATACACTCTTAAAGCAGCGGAATATGCCTACGGGAACTACCGCAACAGGGAAGCCATCGAGATGTACAGGAAGTACATCGATTACGAACCCGAGGATAAGAGGGACATGGAGGTCCTGCTGAGGCTGGGGGAAGTTCACGACCTCCTCGGTGAATGGGAAATGGCGATCTCCATCTTCGATGAGGTGCTGGCATATGCACAGCAGGCCGGTCTATTGGATTTGCATGCTTACGCCCTGAACAGGAAGGGCTTCATTTTACACAGAATGGGCGACAACGACAGGGCCATGGAGTGCTTCAAGATGGCCGAGACCCACTACGAGGACCGGGGAGACTCCCTTTCCCTGGCCAAGATCTACAACAACATCGGCACGGTTTACATAGACAGGAACATGATCGAGGAAGCCAAGGCCATCTTCAGCAGGGCCCTTGGCAATCTCGAGGGTCTTCCGGGGGACAGTGGATATAACGAGGCAATGATGTTCACATACAACAATCTCGGTCTGGTATACCAGAAGATCAACGACCTGGATAGAGCCGCGGAATTTTACAGGAAGAGCATGAGGACCGGCGAGAGGCTGAGATCCAGACGTAACCTGGCTGCTCTGAACTTCGGGAATATCATGTACCTTCAGGGAAGAGTGGATGAGGCGGAGAAGTACTACAGAAAAGCCATAGAGAACGCGGAGAAGGTCGGCAACAGACATGTGGTCCGTGTGCTTCTGAACAATCTGGCCGCGATTTCCACTGCAAGGGGTGAGTACGGCAGGGCTCTGGAGATCTTCGAGGAGGCACTGGCCCTGGCTCGGAGCATGAACGACAGGAAGGGTATAAGACTGCTGAGCCAGAATATTGGAGAGATCAAGTTCTACCTGGGCGATTACGTCGGTTCTGTCGCTTTCTTCAAGGATGCGATGAAGACCGCGGCAGTTCTCGGTGACACCAGGGCCCTGGGCACCGCCTACGGGAAGCTGGGACTGACAACCTTCCTGAGAGGTGAATCGGAAGCCGCGGTTGCTCCGCTGAGGGAAGCCATCAGGTTATCCATACAGTCCAGTGACCATGGAAGCGCACACGAGTTCATGTACTACCTTGCAAGGACATACGCCGGGCTCGGCCTCATGGATGAGGTGCGTGAAGTGCTGGATGAGATGATGGCTGTCCCCGACGGTCATGTGCTGCAGGAGAATGGCTGGTACAGGCCTCTTGTGAGGATGATCGCAGAAAGGTGCCCGGGCAGTGATGAAAGAGTGCTTGAACTGGCCGGGGAGATCATCGGCAGTTTCCCCGATACTGAGGGAGAGGCCCTGGCACGCCTGATGGTATTCGATATCACCGGCAGACCGGAGGAACGCCTGAGAGCCCTGGATGTATACCGCACATTGTTCGACAGGAGTCCAATGGTGTACTACAGAGATATGATCGGGTCCCTGGAGTAGTTATCTAGTACCCGGTTCCTCCAGCAGTTCCTCAAGCCTTTCAGGTCCGATGTCCAGCAGCCTGGCAGCGTC
>CAZXEF010000302.1:0-345 GCA_964639605.1 uncultured bacterium
ACATCTTCCGCGGCAACGCCGGCAAGCAGGGCCTGGTGGCCGGCCAGCTGGCCATGCTGGAGCCTCAGCTCATTGCGGAAATGACTGCCGATGGCGGAATGGACGCGTACATGATGCAGGGAGTCATGGGCCTTTACTTCGATGCCGTCAATCTGGTCCTCACCGATACCAGGTCAAGGAGCTGCGTTCTCACCTTCGGACCGGAGTACATCACGGGAACCTCCCTGCTGGAGTTCATCCCCGGATCCACCCTTGACCAGTACGTGATCCCCGTGGATCCTGAGGATATGACGGACATGGTACCGGCGGGTGATGTCATGGTCACCAGGGTGAGCATCGATCCCG
>CAZXEF010000302.1:355-2287 GCA_964639605.1 uncultured bacterium
GTTCAGCTGCCATTAACGCCGTGTTCGGTGCCATGGGCATGACGGGCATACCCCAGGACATGGTGGAGTTCTGGGCGCAGTCGGCGAAGAACACGGCCATGAGCTGGATGTTCGACAGCGTCAATCCTATCCATATCGTCGGCCTTTATGATGTGGTCGATAGCGCAACTCTGGAAGATGTCAAGAACGCCTATGACGCCCAGTTCCAGATGATGGAAGGCTTCATGACCATGCCGGGCCTGACGCTCATTTCCGTTGATTATGCAGAATACCAGGGTATGGAGTGGATCAGCTTCGGAATGGAGATGGATCTCAGCGCAATGCGTCCGGACTCGATCGAGGACAGCGTTCCCATGGCCGGTAACATCTCCTGGACAGCCTGGATGACCCTTCACGAGGGCGTGCTTTATCTCGAGATGGCACCGGAACCCATGGTAGCGGCAGCCATCATAAACGGAACCTATCAGGGTGGCTACGCGTCCGACATGCCTGAGATGGGTGATTTCTCCCCTTCATCGGAGATAGCCATGCTCTTCAACATCCCTGGTTACCTGAACATGGCCATGGCCATGTCAGGGCTGGACGTACCTCCCATCGATTCGGATCCTGTATGGATGCAGATCGAGGTGGATGTGACCCAGGGCGGCATGAGCAGCAAGTTCAGGGTTTCAGGAACCGACATGAGCACCTTCATCGGGAAGGCCATCCAGACCTTCGCAGCCCTGGCGCAGTAGCACACTGAGATAATTCAGAAAAAAGGATGCCGGCAGTCAACTGCCGGCATCCTTATTTCCGTTCTCCCCGAAGAACTCTGTCAGACTTCTTCAGTGTTCCTGTTGTACAGTTCCTGGGCCGAGGATATCCCCTCGGTCATGTAATGGACGACGCAGTCCGCAGCTCTGTGAGCCATTAGCGAAGCCTCTTCCTCCAGGCGAGAGGGAACTCTGTCCAGCACGAACGCAGCCAGGTCAGTACTATCCGGTGCCGGACCTATCCCCATTCTCAGTCTCGGGAATTCCTCGGATCCGAGGCAGTCGATGATGTTCTGAAGTCCATTGTGACCGCCGCTGCTTCCCGAGGCCTTCAGCCGGAGCCTTCCCAGATCAAGATTGAAATCATCGCACACCACCAGGAGCTGGTCCGGATCCAGTCCTTCCGCGTTCATGAAGGCCGACACGGAACGACCGCTGAGGTTCATGAAGACCGTCGGTTTTATTATGACCCTGTCACCTGGAAGGGAAGCCACCAGGAAGAGCCCTGCGTCGAGGAATTTGACGCCGGCTTCCCGGGTCAGGATATCCGCTACCCAGAAGCCGGCGTTGTGCCACGTCATGCTGTAACGCTTCCCCGGATTGCCCAGGCATGCCACGACAAGGGGAAGCGACAACGGTCAGTTCTCCTCTGATCCGCGAGTCTCTTCTTCGTCTCTTTGAGCCTCTTCACCGCCGGCAGCAGCTTCTTCGCCCTCAAGGAGTTCTTCTTCGGCTCCTTCGGCGGCTTCCACCTTGGCAACGCTGGGTGCAACGACGGAAGCAACAACGATGTCGCTGTCCATATCCAGTATCATTCCCTCAGGAAGGGTGATATCGGACAGGTGGATGGAGGCACCAATATCGAGGGCCTCCACATCGACGGTGATCGAGGGGGGAATATCCTTTGCACGGACCTTGATGAGGATCTCATGCAGCGAGTGCTCAAGCACTCCGCCCATCTTCACCCCGACTGGGATGTTCTCCAGGTGCACATGGACGGGGATCGATACTATCTGATCGGCGGAGACCCTCAGGAAATCGATGTGTATCGGCCTGTCGGTGATCATGTCCCAGTGGATATCCTTGACGATGACCGTGACCGGTGACTTCCGTCCCATCTCCAGGTTGATGATGCCCGTGGAAGTGGAGTAGCCCACCGTGTCCATGAAATCCTTCTCGG
>CAZXEF010000303.1:0-2267 GCA_964639605.1 uncultured bacterium
GCGCCGCCAGGCCAATTCGGCCAGGTATGACGGCCGCCGCAGGGATTGGGCCGGATATCAAGCACCGGTCCGGCATCCGGTGTGCCGCTACCAACCCCGGTCCCTGCAGGGCTGAAGAGAGCGGCGTCGAAGGCTATGTACTGGCCGCCCGTTCCAGTGAAGTCACCAAGTCTGAGGTAGGGATCATTTCCCAGGGGGAAAACGCCGAGCGAGACCCATTCATCACTGTAAAGCCCCTGGTCCAGGATCACGTCCTGCATCCCGGAGACCGTATGAACGCTGTAGGTCCCGGTGGCCGTGGACCTGTCCGGAGGGATGTATACGCTGACCTGGTAGTCGCCGGGGAAGGGTAGTTCAGGGTGCCATTCGGCAAAGCACGTGTCCGGCGGCGCAGCTGTTGAGTAAGTCCACCAGGCGTTGCCCTGGAAGCCGCTTCCGGTGAGGTGCCAGTACCGGCAGTCGCCGTATTTGAGGAACCCCCTGCAACAATCGTCCACCAGCGTGTCCGGGTCCGGGGGCACCTGCGCCCGGGCGTAGAACAGCTGGCTGACTCCGATCTGGACATGGCCGTTGTTGTACCCCGGCCAGTCGTAAAGCACGTCCTTGCCGTTGTAGTAGCTGCCCCAGCCCGGCTCGTTGGCGTCACCGTAGGGATCGTTCACCACGACCGTGTGGTCATCGTAGTAGCCGTTGAACAGAATGATGTGGCCGCAGCCGAGGACGCTGCTGGAGCAGACCACCGGGTAGAAGGAATCTATCTCTCCGGTGAGGGTGGACCAGGAGATTCCGGCCCAGGCGGAATCTATGCCGTGACGGTTCAGGAATTCCACCATCAGGTTCCACCATGCTCCTCCATCGGGGCAGATAAAACCGTGTGCCCCGGGGACCGGACCGCCGGGGCTCTCGCCGAGTTCGTCGTACGTATAGCCAAGGAACGTGTACTCGACGGGAATGTAGTTCCCCCAGAGGCTCCAGTGACCCGGGGAGGGGTACGATGCCCATATGGAGTCCGGTGTCAGCCTCATGTAGTACTGGGTCGTCATGACGCAGGAGGTGGGCCCGCAGGACCAGCTGCCGTTGAACCAGTCCGGAGTATCCCAGCGCTGATGCATGTAAACCACGTCGAAGTGAGCATCAGGCTCGAAGACCTCCGGATCGGCCTGTTCATGCTGAGCCGTTGAAGGCAGCCTTGCATCGATGCCCGTCAGCTTACCGTTCTCCCCGGTCCAGGTAAGATCACCGTTAAGCAGGAGAAGCGGGTATATCGGAAGACCCTGTCGGGAGAGAATCCGTCTGTTCCCCGTGACAGGATCGATCTCCGTCACACTTCCGGAAACGGGCTCCATACCCGAATACTCCAGAGTGGAATAGATAATCCATCCTTCCGCCGACCATGACGGGAATGAACCTTCCGGCTCCCGGACCACGACACCGCCCGTCCGGTCAATGACCAGGAAACCCCGGGGTGACATCTCGGCAAGCAGTAGTCCTTCGGGGCCTGTCAGCAGTCTCGAGAAGCTTCGGTCATCGTAACCATCGATCCCCGATAACCCGCCGGAATCGAGAGTATAAAGGAGCATGCCACCTGATAGTGCTACAGATGCGGGATAGCCTTCAATGGGCCATTCGTGGATGGTTCGGCCCTGAAGGCTCATCTCCAGGACCCTGTCCCTTTCCGCGAAGAGGAAAGTGCCCTCCTCACCCTGGAAGGGACCGCTGAAACAGTCGCCGCTGTGAAGGACAACGGTCTCCCCCTCCCAGGTGTAATCGACAACCCTCTGCATTCCTTCGCGAGGACATTCCTTGAACAGGACGCCGCTATCCGTGACCAGGACGTTCCGGCCGGCCCCCGGTTCAGTGGACAGCACTACCGGTTCACCATCGAAGCGCGCAAGGAACAGGCCCGTGTGCCTGCCGTCGGTGTAGAGCAGCCCCTCCGGAGTATCCTCCACAGCTACCATCGTGGATGCCGGATCGGGCAGCTCTGTGAGAAGCAGGACCAGAACAAGAGGGACCAGCGAGATCATCTGGCGCCCACCGGCGCTATGTAGACGGTGAACTCGTCCTTTCCGTCGAAGTCCATGAGCCTGTCCATGGCTTCCTGGTCGTAGGCTCCTATGCCGCAGGTTCCCAGGCCGGCCGCGGTGCATGCAAGGTAGAGGTTCTGGCACATGTGACCGGCGTCCAGTGCTATCACCTTGTGGGAGACAGGACCGTACCTCCACTCGGTGCGGTAGGGGATCACAGACCATACGAACGTGATGGCG
>CAZXEF010000304.1:0-2247 GCA_964639605.1 uncultured bacterium
ATCCGACCGGGACATGAAACTCCCCCTGACCTGGTACATGAAAGCCTGCAGCCTGGCTTCGTTGTCCGTATCCTCCTGACCGTCGAAGGCCAGATTGAGCCATGGCAGGTTCCTGTGATCCTTCCTTATCTTCTTGCTTATGGCGGTTACCACCATGCCGGGCAGACACGTGAAGGGGAATATGTTCACCGCGCCGTGGATAGCGTTCCTCTCGGAGAGGGATATGGGAGCTCCGACGCATAGGATGGCCTCTCCGCCGATGTTCTCCTTCATGTACCCTCCGGCTGCCTCCATTATCTCCTCCGGCTCCGATCCGCGCCTGTCTTCCAGCAGTTGTCCGAAGGGTGTTTCCATCCTCCTCCTGAGCCTGCCCATGAGCTTCATCCTCGAGTAGCCCTTGAGCAGGTCCATTACGTTCCTCCTGTCCCTGGACTTCTTCATGAAGGAATAGTTCACGTACTCGAACCACTCCATCAGAGGCGTGTGCAGCACCTCACCCCCCAGTTCCTCTATCCTCCTGTCGGTAAAGGAATGGGCAAAGGGATCGTTCCTCACGTATATCTCGCCGAACATCAGCACAAGCGGTCTGGGCCGGTCGTCCCTGGCAAGGGCGGAGAACCGCTTCGCGGCCTTTTCCAGAGCAGGTATCAGCGTCTGCCCGTTCTCCATGGACTGGGCAAGCTCCTGCAGGCTCTGCTGCATGACCCTGTCGGCGGCCCCCTTTTCTCGTTCGTAGGGCCTCACCCTGTACAGCGCGCTCCTGAGAACGTCACCTGCTATTGCGGATTTCAGCATGTCCACCTGGAAACCCAGAGAGGAAAGCTCCCTTACGGTGGTGTACGAATCGCTGGAAGTGGCGGTGATGATGGGGACATCTCCGTATCCCAGCCTGTCCAGGAGAATCCTGTGGTAGCTGCAGTATTGCCCGAAACGGCAGGGCCCGGAGGCGGTGCCCATGAAGAAGGCAGCCCCTCCGGAGCCTTCCCGTTCCAGGACAGAAAGCATGTTGCCCGCGGTAATGATGGCCGGGTAGCATTCCTTTCCGGTGGTGACCGATCTTCCCAGAGCAACTGACGACCTGTTCGTGGGAGGCATCACCTCAGCGTCCACCCCGTGCTTCCTAGCTGCGGCGGCTGCGATGTGTGTCGCATCACCGAGCCATGGCACCCAGACCTTCCTTCCATGGATGCTCATCTCCCTGTTGCCCAGCTGCCTGTTGAATTCACCGGTTCCGTGGTCCCTCCTTCCGGATATGGCATCCATGAAGGCTTCGCACCTGGTGATCACGCCCGCGTCGGCTGCATGCTCATCTATCTCTATGGTCAGCATGGGTTTATCTCCCATTATACGCGCCACCTCATGCTGGATGAAGGAATCGGGTCCACAGCCGAAGTTCGTGATGTAGACTCCGTTGAGCCTGGGGTCTTCCTTGATGGCCAGTGCGGCGGCCAGTATCCTCTGGCCGTACTGCCAGTACATGTTGCCATGTATGGCGGCGGCCCTCCGCATCGGAAGATCAAGGAAATCCGTGGGTATCACAGAAGCCCCCAGCCTTGCCAGCTTGTCTGGGAGTTCCACGTTCACGGCGGGATCGGAGCCGTTGTAGGGTCTGCTGATTATAACGAAGGCGGGCTGGTCCTGTTTCAAACCGGCCAGGGCTTCTCTGCCCAGTTCCAGCAGCCGGTTTCTGAATCTCTCATGAGCTTCTCTGGCCTCCTCGGCCGCCCTCCTGGCCGTGGCTGCACCAACTCCGAGACTTACGGCCATTTCAACGAGTCCCTTGGTCCATTCCTTTCCCTTGAGGGAGAAATCGAGCACGGGGCTCAGGGTCCTGACCCGTTCCTCGGAAGAGAGCCCGAGGCCGGCGTCTATGACGTAGGGAGAAGCTTCAATGTACGGACAGTTGTAGGATTCGGAGAAATCACCCTGGGGGAAGGACCTCAGCATTGAGGGCAGGAAGATATAGTCCACATCACGCTCTAGGAGGTCCATTACATGCCCGTGTGCCAGTTTCACGGGGAAGCAGGTCTCGGCGGCCACACTCTCTACACCCGAGTGTATCAGGTCGCTGGTGGAGGCTCCCGATATGACCACCCCGAAGCCGCACCCGGTGAAGAATGTCCTGAAGAACGGGAAGAACTCCCAGAACCACAGCGCCCTGGGTATTCCCACCAGAGGCGCCTCACCCCGCACGCCCTGCTCGTGTCCTGAGATCAGGGCCATCTCCCTCTCCGCGAACCAGTTCAT
>CAZXEF010000305.1:0-801 GCA_964639605.1 uncultured bacterium
AGTCCGTTGACACCCGCATATTCACATCAATAGGCTCCCACCCCGAACTTGTTCGTAGTGCCTCCACCACTTGTGCCAGCGCCGATCGAAACGGTGAGGTGGGATCCGAAACCACACTCCACAGGCTTCCATCCACGAAATAACAGTCGTCACCTCGATACACTTCCGCATCAGACGCTACGCCATGCATGAGCGTCTCGGGATCCGTTGACTCGAGAAGAGCCAATACTTCTTCCCACGGCTTCGGCATGGGATAGTCTTCGGGATCAGAGAACCCATCGAATCCAAAGATCTGGATCGACGAGAGACGTTGGTCCTGGTCGAATTCGAACGAGTAGTTCATTCCGTCATAAAACCATACCTCGAATGGCGGATCGACTAGGTCTCTCGTGGATGTAGGTGGACCGAAGATCTGCCGTACATCAGCCACAGTCGAACCAAGATGCACGCCAGCGAATGAGCGCATGTCCGGATCAGGATCTCCGGCATATTGTACAGAGATCGCCCGGTCAGTCTCAGGCGCTGAGAATTTGAATACGAAGTACGCGAGTGGCTCTTCGGAAGTAAGGTACGTTAGGTATAGCCACCCATCTTCGGTTCGTTCTTCCTGGTATGGATCTCCAAAAGATGATCGGATCGCGTCCTGGTACTGTCCGATAACGAACCCATTGAGCTCGCGCTGGCTGGGCACCTGCGCACCAACATCACCAACGCTGCAGACCACCGCTCCCGCGACTCCCAATAGATATAGACGTCTCATCGTCTCACCTTCCGTTTCTGTCGCCAACGTTTCGAATCAGC
>CAZXEF010000305.1:811-2213 GCA_964639605.1 uncultured bacterium
AGGGAATACATGCTCTCGGCTCTTCTGGCCAGTGAGCTCTTGACTACAGAAGATGCACTTTCGTTTCTTCATAGACTCCATCGAACGTTTCGAATCAGCAGACTGAGATAGCCTGATTGACTGCCATACGGAAGCAGTTCTGCTGAATTAGATTGTTGGACTGACCTCACTTGCAGCTAATCTAAGGTATTCGGAAGTGAAGCATAATCAACTCCGGTTCGCTTGCACAAATCAGCCCATGTTGTACTTCCCCAATAATGCTCGATTAGCTCTGCCCTCTCTACTGGGGTCAGATGTGGCGTGGCCCGAGCAATGTCAATTCCGTCAAGAACGGGGCCATTTCGCTGCTCTTCAACCAAGACAACGCCAAACTCCCTGTCACCGGCTGCTTTAATTCCGGATTCGAGATTACGGAGAAGCTGATTTCGACCGCGGTACCATTCTGTCGACTGCGCCAAGATATCTGTACGCTTACCCTCAACAAGTAGTAGAAGCTTCTCAGTTGAGATACAGAAGTCCACTGCGGTGAAACCCTCGAATGCCCACCACTGACCGCGAGAGCCCTCTGCACCTTTGCGGATCAGCTCCTTATGCGCAAGTTGCTTCGCTGACATCTGCTCCTCAACACCACGATAGCCCAGAAGGCTCTCGCGGTTGCGTTGAGTGGGCTGTCCGTAGGTCTTACGCTTTCCTTTGGAAACTGGCCAAGTGAGTTCGCCTGGGTTTTCAATCAGCCAACGCAAGAATGGCATGGCCGGAGGAAAACGCCTCTCGAATTCCCCCCCTCCCGCCTTGATCATCCTGCCCTGGCTCGCTCGCACGATCGAATCGCTAGGGGTTTCAATCAGATCAAGTAATTGCGGAAGCCATCGCTTGCCTGTGGGGTCTCTTTGTAGAAGTGATTCGAAGACCGGTTGGACTCTTGTTTTTGAGCTATTCCGCCGCCCCATATCTCCTGCTCTCAAGTAGTGAGGTGCTCCATTCATTTATCTGTCCAACGTCATGCGTCAGCCGCTCGCTGGAGCGCAGCTGAGGTGAGTCGGCTGGACGCGCTGGTTAGGTGACTCTGCATCATTAAGTTGCCGGGTCAACAAATCCCTTACTTTCCAAAGCGTTGAAGTGCCCGGTAGATCGCACTTGTCCCAAACTCGACCGCATCGACCGGAATGCGCTCATCGGCAGCGTGAATCGTCCGGGTGAAATCCAGATCCTCTGGGAGCGTCATGGGGAGGAACCCATACGTCTGAATACCAAGTCGCGAAAAGTGCCGTCCATCCGTGGCACCAGGCATCAGCAAGGGGATGGGGATGCCGTGCGGATCGGCTTCTCTCAATATCTCAGCCAACGTATCGAACAGCCCCATGTCGGGATCGGCCGGACCCGCGAAGTGTCGGATCACTTC
>CAZXEF010000306.1:0-2189 GCA_964639605.1 uncultured bacterium
ACGGGTATCTCGGCCCTCGCATGGGACGGGACCAGCCTCTGGGCAGTGGATGGAACCACCCAGAACGTCTATGAACTGGATCCCTCGGACGGTACGGTGCTCTCAAGCTTCTACGTTGCCGACCAGCCCTCTTCCTACAATGCCGTGCCCGGCGGGGCTACTTTCCTCGGCAGTACACTGTACATTGCCATGTACTACAGCACAAACTACGGGAAGGTGTACAAATACGACACTTCGGGCAGCTACCTGGGGATGTTCGACGTCTACTGTTGAGGCAGCTCCATTTACTCGTCGGTGACGGGTTTGGCAAACAATGGAACTTACCTCCTTGTTCATGGCAACAACTACTACAGCAATCCTATAATCCAGCAGTTCAGCACATCGGGTTCAACAAGCAGTATCTACATGGACGACTTCCCCGGAGTGGGAAGCCCCAGGTACGATACCGCATGGCTCAGCGGGGGGATATGGATTGCCAGGGATAATTCCGACAGCCCAATACTGGCCTACGATACCAGCGGTCTCATGGTGGGTTATGTCGAAGGCACCACCGTAAGTGCCGCTGCTGGACTGACAGTTGATTCCGACGGTTATCTCTGGGCATCCAATCCCGATGATGACACTATCTACCAGCTGGAGGTCACAACGGGTATCGAGGAAGGTCCCTCGGCCCCCGGTAATCGTGACATAACTCTAAGCAGGAACCCCTTTACATCATCGGTGGTGATCACGGCCGAGGGATTCAGCAGCAGCGCTTCCATAGACGTGTTCGACCTCACCGGGAGAAGGGTCCAGGCTGGCAATTTCACCGGAGTATACACCTGGAACGCGGTGAACATGCCATCAGGTGCCTACTTCGCCGTGGTGAGCGACGAAGCGGGTTCTTCGATCACGAGGCTCACCAGGATCAATTAGGAACAGCGGTTCAAAGGCAAGAGGGCGGTCACTGCAGGTGGCCGTCCTTTCCTGTCAATAGAATCCTGACAGACAGGTCCACGGATCAGCATATCCTCGCATGACATGAATGCTCAGGATTCATTATCAGCATTGTTCAATCATATGTTTATCAAGCATTACAATAACTTACAAGAATACCATTATTCGATTCCCCCGTATACGTAACCTCCGGCGAAGTCTATTACACAGACGTTCCCGAATGCCGAATGGTCCTCCACTGCTATGCCCGCCAGGGTGAAGGCGGGATTGAGCACGTTCCTTCTGTGGCCGTCGTCTGATACACCGTCATCGATCAGCAGTCCCAGGACTATCTCCCGGCCTGTCAGCGGGCCATAGGATATGACCTCTCCGATGGTATTCAGCCATTCCCCGTACCTTTCTATCCTGCCGGAGAACTGAGAGCCGTCGCTTCCTGTGTGACCGGTTTCCCCTGTGCTCGAGAGATCAAGGGCATGGTCCAGAGCCGACCGGGTGATCCCTTCCGAAGGGTACAGAGGTTCCATGGAATCCAGGTCCTTCATGTCGGATATGCAGTCTTCCAGAGCATCGGCTCCCTCCACGGTGATCAGGATGGGTCTTCCGGGCTCGCGATAGAGTGTTCCAGAGATGTACTGAAGCCTTGGCTCTATGAAATCCTCGGCGTACCTTGCGGGATTCGCCCGGGCCATGTTCAGGTGAAGCAGCACATCCTTCTCCAGATCACTGAGATAATCGGCACCGTCCCCGGTGGAAAGCCTTTCAGTATCCCATTCGGAGGTATCCCAGCTGACTGTAGTCCCTGAACCGGGATTCCGGTCGAACCAGTCTTCCTCTCCTGACCTCTCGGTAGCTGTTCCGCATCCTGCGGGTATCATGACCGTCATCAGTATCAGACTGAACAGGTGATCTCTCATATTACCCCTGGATCCAATCCTTTTGTCGTTCAACCTGTGGGTATCATACGATGCAATGTACTGTTCCTTCCGACCAGGTTCACGCCTGGATGGTGTTTCCAGGAACCAGGACTTCCGAAATCGAGTACTCGGAAGAACCCAGCCCCATGCTTTCGGCATACCGGAACGTATCAGCTCCCCGGAATTTCCTGCCCCTGTCCCTTATTATATCGAAGCATGCCTTGTCGATGGCCACAGGATCCGTTGAGGCGAAAATCCCAACATCCGGGAGAAGAGGCTTCATCCTGCGGGGTTCACAGTCGCATCCCCGGGTTATGTTCATGGCGAAGTTCACATATA
>CAZXEF010000307.1:0-2178 GCA_964639605.1 uncultured bacterium
CAGCCGTTTTCGAGAGAATGCTGTGACGGACGAGGTGAGCATCGGCGACGCGGTGGTCTCGGGGGGGGAGATACCTGCGATGTTCCTTCTGGAAGCGGTCTTCAGATGGATACCTGGAGTACTTGGCAGGATGGAATCCGCCCGCTCCGACAGTTACGCAACGGGTCTGCTGGATTACCCGCGCTATACCAGACCCGCAGAGTACCGGGGTATGACGGTGCCCGAAGTCCTGCTTTCCGGGAACCACGCGGAGATCGAGGACTGGAGATTCGAGAAGGCACTTGAGATCACCAGGAGGAACCGACCGGAACTACTGGACGATCAGGATGAGGATGAGGTAAGAGAACGATTCGTCCGCTCGCTCAGGCAGGCGGACCGGCAGAAGGAGCAGAACGATGGATGAACTGATAAACAGTGTTGAATCACGGCAGCTAAGGGATGACCACCCTGATTTCAGGGCTGGTGACACGATCAAGGTCCACTTCCTGGTGATGGAGGGCGACAAGGTAAGGACCCAGATCTTCCAGGGGATGGTCATTTCCCGCAGGGGAAGCGGGATTTCCGAGACGGTTATGGTGAGGAAGATGTCCGGCGGTGTAAGCGTGGAGAGGATATTTCCCGTTCACACTCCCCTGATCGAGAGGATAGAGGTCACCAGAGCAGGCAAGGTCAGAAGGTCCAAGCTCTTCTTCCTCAGGGATAAGAAGGGCAAGGCCGCAAGGATCAAAGAGAAGAAGACCTACGGCACCGGGAACTGAGAACCACGGGAACGCCCCTTTTCCTTTTCGATCGTGACTACAGGCTTAATTATCCGGCCATAGCAGGCATCGACGAAGCCGGCAGGGGTCCGCTTGCCGGACCCCTCGTGGCTGCGGCGGTATCATTCCCGCCCGACCTGGAGCTGGATGGTGTCAAAGACAGCAAGACACTTTCCTTTCGCAGAAGGGAAGAACTCTACGGCCTCATCACCGAACATGCGCTGGGATACTCCACAGGAATGGTGGAACCCTCGGAGCTGGACCGCGTCGGCATGGCGGAGGCTGTGAGGCTTTCTTTCCTCAGGGCGGCCTCCTCGCTGAATGTGACCGCCGACCTTTTCATTATCGACGGTCTGCCCGTCGGGGGGCTGGGCATCCACGCGGAGTTCGTAGTCAGGGGGGATTCCAGGAGCCTCTCGGTGGCAGCAGCCGGAATAGTCGCCAAGGTCACCCGGGACAAAATCATGATCGAGGCCGATGCCCTCTATCCGGGTTACGGCTTCAGCACCAACATGGGCTACGGGACCCGGGAGCACATGACGGCGCTGGGGACCCTTGGACCGTGTCCCATTCACAGGCGCTCCTTCTCGCCCCTCAGAGATGAAGACCAGCTGAGGCTTCCCCTTGAGTGAGATATCGAGGCGGGCGGAGTCCTTCGTCTGCCGATGGCTGGAGGACGGAGGGTGGGAGATACTTCAGAGGAACTACCGCACCAGAAGGTCCGAGATAGACATCATCGCCGCCCGTGGGGACATCACCGCTTTTATCGAAGTCAAGTACGCGTGTGACGGTTCAGGGACCGTTACCCTCGAGAAGATAGACGAATCCAAACAAGAACGAATCGTCCATGCCGCATCAGTGTTCATAGCGTCTCATCCTCCTTCGGGACAGCTCAGGTTCGATGTCGCCGTTGTCAGGGGATCCCATGAGGAACTCAGGATGGGAACCTACATCGAGGACGCTTTCCGGCCTTAGCAAACACTTGTTCCGGTGCCTCGCGCAGCGCAGATTGACGGAGGTTTGCCGGGGGTAATATCATAACCCTGCAATAGCGGGTGTGCCGGACCATAGGCAAAACTCCAGCGTTTCAGGGGATGGAATATGTTTCAGATACTGGCAGCAGTCCTTTTTGCAATGGCCGGCGTTCCCACTGGACCTGCAGGGCTCCCCGCGGACCAGGTCGAAAGATCGCCCCTGGAGCTTCGCCCGGCATCCTTTCAGGAAGTTACAACTGTAACCGGGAGCAGGGCGGACAGGGTCCTGATAGTAGTGGCCGAATACCTCACCGGGCCGCTTGCGGCACAGCTTGCGCAGTTCCAGAGCGACATCGCCTCCGATGGCTGGACCGTGGAGATGCAGAGCATGAGCGGAGGTACAGCATCGGACCTGCGCTTCCTTCTTCAGAACACGCCGGACCTTG
>CAZXEF010000308.1:0-2148 GCA_964639605.1 uncultured bacterium
TCAGGGGATCGTCATCGAACCATGGGAGATGCTTCTACAGAACCTGCAGACCGCCTGGGAGACAGAGGATATCGATCTACTGGCGGATTGCTTCCGGGAGGATTTCGAGCATCATCTGCTCGAAATCTACTGGGACGACTTCAACGGCGACGGGATAATAGATTCCCTCTGGGGCCTGGACTATGAACTGCTCCTCGCCCAGAGCATCTTTGACGACGCGGATTCGATACGTTTCGACCTTGCCGGCGGCAATGCCTTCCCCTGGACAGGCGACAGCACCGGTCAGACCATGCAGATGCCCAGGGAACTTTCAAGAGAGATATTCACATCCGGGGGATCCTCCCTGGAGGAGATGTCCGTCCTCTTCCTCTGCCGCCCCGATGACCAGGGTGACTGGTACGTCTGGCAGTGGTGGGATCTGTCGGAAACCTAGAATACCCTCAAGGTCTCAGATCGAAGGCAGAACCTCTGCGCTAACCGTAATGTCCAGGATATCCTCAGCTCCAGACCGCTTCCCATGCCCCATTCCTGCGCTTTTTCCCTCCATTTCGAAGGACTCCCGATTAACCGCCGATGTAATATGACCCCTATGGACATGTCATCGGTCTGGAGGATATATACCAGTGCAATGGTATGTATTGTAGTTCAATATCATATGGCAGCAATCAGGGCAGGAGGTAATCATTTTGAGGAATCTGCTTCTTCTGATGGTCCTGGCGGGGGCATGCTTGGCCGCGCCTGAGATCATCCACACAATCGACGCTCCCGATACGGGGATCATCGGGCTGGGTTACGGCAACGGCAGCCTGTGGATGGTGGACGGAGCAACGGAGTACGCCTACCAGGTGGACCCGGCCGACGGCACGGTCCAGAACAGCTGGTACTGCGCCAACACTTCAAAAGTCCCAACAGGGGTCACGTTCGCCAACAACACTGTCTATATAGCAATGGTAACCCCCGGCACAGGCACCCTTGGCTACGCCTACCGTTACACCACCGACGGCACCTACATCTCCATGTTCTCCCTGGACTGTTGAGGAAGCGATCTTGACCAGAAGGTTTCTGGTCTTGCAACCAACGGCAGTTACATATACGGTGCCGGGGTCGACGCGCAGACCACACCGCCCAAGGAAGTCGTAGAGCGTTACAGCCTCACCGGGTCCATCCAGTCAGGGCCTTTCCTCATGACGGACCTGGGGATCGACTTCTACGACATAGCTTTCAAGGACAACCAGATTTGGTACGCTGTAGAGGACCTGTCAGAGCCCATCCAGGTTTACAACAGCGTGGGAACCATGATCTTCTCGATATCATCCTCAATAGTCCCCAGAGCCCACGGGATGACTTTTGATGATCTGGGTTACCTGTGGGTCTCCGATGCCGACGCCGATCTCATCTATCAGGTGGATCTTAATTCCACCGGAGTATCAGGCCAGGGGGGCATTCCCCTGGAACAGGCTTCTGTCACTCCAACGTGCAACCCGTTCAGCTCCTCGGTCAGCATTCAGCTGACTGGCTTCAGCGGACCGGTTTCAATAATGGTGCTGGATATTTCCGGCAGGATCGTGGCAGAACTCACGGCTGAAGATCTATTCGTATGGGATGGAACGGACCAGTCCGGCACTCAGGTGCCTTCCGGAACCTATCTCATCGTAGCGATGGACGATTCAGGCGGCTGCTGTTCGTCACGGCTCATCAGGCTCTGAAATCTCTTTACGGAGGCGGGGTCGAAACGGCCCCACCTCCTTTTCTTCATGTTACCGACCTTTTGCAAGTATCCTTTCCCTATTCGATGAGCCGATGTTTCTTCAGGATGGCGGTATCCCGTGTCCTCGAAGGTACAGGAATCGTTGACCCGGGTAAATGCCAGCGCTTATGTTCATTTTCGTACTGTTGATCTTTAAGTTCGGGTACTGCAGGATCGCCCAATTATACGGGACCCGGACTTGTTTGATGCCTGTTCCACGGACTGGACGGCGGAACAGCCAACCTTCTGAAGACGGGAGACGGATCGATGGGTGACTGGACCTCGACCCAGACAATCATTTTCTTTGCGCCCTTCGCGCTGGTCCTGCTTGGCCTTTTCATCTGGTTCCTGATGCGCAGGAGCATAAGGACAAGGTTCCGCATGGAGCGGCAGCTTCATGA
>CAZXEF010000309.1:0-2132 GCA_964639605.1 uncultured bacterium
CGAACAAATATCCCTGAGTATTTCGGGCCAGCTTTGCGTGATCCTTCTCGGGAAGGTCTGGAGCAAGCTCGCCGATGAAAGCATATCGCCTCTGATAGTAACGGCTTGAAGGGCGCGTTTCGATGGTCCGGTATTCTCGGAGGAAATGAAGGTTGCAAAAGATGGACAAGCCATTCGCGCCGGTCCTCCCATATATGCGAGCCCCTTCAGCCAGCCAGTGGTTGGCTCGATGATAGAGCTTCGTAATGTCCGAGATATGCTCCAGAAGTTCGAAAGAATATGCACCGCTGAAGTTATCGGAGCTCAGTTCCACGTCCAGGATGTTCTCGTTGTAGAGGATCACTCTATCTGCCAGATCAAGGAACTCGACCAGCAGGCGCGCGGATTCGAAACGGTCCTTTTCGTATTCTACCGCATGGACTGCCTGAGCACCGTTATAGACTGCCAGCACTGCATTTAGACCTGCACCTGCTCCGATATCGATGATTGGCCCCTGCTCATTGTAACCGAGCATCCTGAGAGTGTATGCAATCCTATCACTTCTGGCCTTGATGATAAGAGGGTCTCTCTTGCACCTCTGCAGAAATGATACTTCGGGTGGAGAGGGAGACGTGTTCTGCTCGATCGAATGAGCAAGACCATCGCGGATCCGTGTCAGAACTGATTCTTCTACTGGGGGGAAATCAGCTTTCATACTCCCGGAGACCCGCATCTGTCATAAGCCATCCTCGCATTTCTCAGCAACTGGAATTCGGATTTTCCGTAATCCATTATCTGTGTGCAAAGCAGCACATTCTTTACGATTGACCTTCGATGCCTGCCTGACATCGATCATATCACCTGAAACATCCACGGTCAAAGGCATTTACTGAGACTAATCAGAGGGATACGCACCTGTAATCCTGCGTGAAGGTACGCGCTCTACCGATGGCCATACGCAGACACCGGGTAATCCGTATAGTCCACCAAGTGCAGATGCGATATCTGATAAGGAGGCAGACATGAAGGATGAACAGGTCGTCTGTCCACAATGCAGGTCGGAGGATGTGGAAGAGGGCAGTCTCAGCCGGATAGACTCCGCCCGGCCGGTCCTGTTCGGTGGAAAGCTGCTGAGGAAGATGGAGATGTGGGCCTATGGCTGCTGAGGATGGTGCACATGTGAAACAGACCAAACTGGGCTTCAATGCCACCTGGTCAATGGCCGTGGGCGGCATGATAGGCGGCGGGATATTTTCCACTCTCGGTGTCGTGGTAGGCATCTCTGGAGCACTTGCATGGCTCAGCTTCGCCATCGCCGGGCTCATAGCCCTTGCTGCCGGATACAGTTATGTGAAGCTGGCGGACTATTATGGAGAAGGTGGTGGAGCCTTTACTTTCCTCAGAGAGATAAACGCCCGCGGATTCGCGGGCAGTCTCTCATGGGTGCTCATAATCGGATATGTCCTGACCAACTCTGTCTACGCCTTCACTTTCGGACAGTACCTGGGTCATGTTGCCGGGCTGGGTCCATGGTTTCCACGAGCGGCGGCGGTGGCGATAGTGACCTTGTTCATAGCCCTCAATCTACGCGGTGTGAGCGAAGCAGGGAGTGTGGAGGTCTTCCTCGTCTGGTTCAAGCTGTTCGTGCTCGTGGGGCTGGCCGCCTGGGGGCTTTCCGCCTGGAATCCGCCGATGCTGTCACGCGGTACTTCGAGTTCCGGTATCGGGGCTGCTCTCTTCGGAGCAGCGTCGGTCTTCATGGCCTATGAGGGATTCCAGCTCCTGACATATGATTACGGGGACATCAGGGATCCCAAAAAGACTCTTCCCAGGGCGGTACTTTCGGCGATCGTGATAGTCATAGTCATATACATACTGGTAACTGTCGGCACCACGATGCTCATAGGCGCAGACCAGGTGATACAGAACGAGGATTATTCACTGGCAATAGCCGGAAGAATGGCCCTGGGCACGTTAGGCCTTGTCCTGGTTACAGTGGCTGCTGCCTTCTCCACAGGATCAACGCCAATCCGGAAGGTGAGTGACGGCGTGGCGAGGCGCGAGGCCGACGCCCCGGAGGTCTGGTCTGGCGAGGTACCGGCCGCACTGTCGGGCGAGCGGCCGGCCGCACACCGGAAGCGCGCGCGCGCCCG
>CAZXEF010000310.1:0-2082 GCA_964639605.1 uncultured bacterium
CATTGACGTTCTGCTCTCCATCGATCACTCCGAATGAGATTACGAGGGGATAGCTCCTGTAGACGAGTTCAGGATCCATACTATCTCCCGCGTACCTTCCGAGGATGCTGGTACCGTAGTAGCCTTCTTCATCCTGATGAAGATCCAGTGTGCCGGCGATGAAAGTGTTACCCGGACCCGTGCAGGGTTCCACCGGCGCTACGGGAAAGAACGCCGGTATCATATAATCGAAAGCATAGGTTGAATCGAAGAAGACAAGTGCGCTTCCTCCGAAGTCGCTTACGAGCAGGCTGCCGTTTCGAAGAAAAGCAAAGCCAGTGGGATACTGAAATTCACCAGGTCCCGATCCGAAGCGCCCGATGGTTCCGAGAAGTTCTCCATGTGATGAAAAGACCTTTAGAGTGGACTTCCTTCCATCGAGTGCGAAGATGTTTCCCTGCTCACCTATCCTTACGCGGTTCAGACTGCCGAACTCCATTGCTGAGTCACCGAAGAACACTCCAATGGTATCCGAAACCGCAAGAGTTATCGTATCGATGCTCATCCCGGACTGAGCTGCTTCATGAGCAGGTTTCTCTCCACACCCCTCATACAACAGCGATGTAAGCACAATTGCTGTCAGGACCGGCATCAGTTTCATTGCAGCCACCTTCTTCCTCCTGTACAGGAAGATAACTAAATCGAATGAGCGTTTGCCAGCATCCTGCAATGAACAAGGGACATGCAGGAAGGAGCGTCATGATTATCCAGCCGGATTACGAGGGTCAGGCATATTCGAATACCTCCCATCTGCCGTCCGGTGTTTGCTTCCTGTGTTTCAATGCCGACCGGCGGTGGTTAGTCTCGGATTGAAGTTGCGGGTGTTGTGCAGAGAGGGAATATTCCGTAACGGACGCTGGTTTTGCCCACAACGGAATTAAAGGCTTGGAGGGAAGATCATGAAAACAGCGCTGGCATTCGCCTTATTGAGTTTGCTTCTATCTTGCGGTGGGGATTCCGACAGCACGGAAGCAGTCAGTGATCCTGAAATGCCGGTTGATTCCACTGGCATGGCAGAGAATGTCCCAGATGAAGGAATCAGAGGAAGCTCATTCTCCACTGTTGAGGACTATACTCGGATAACAGGCAAGGAGCAGCTGATCTCGGCGTTCGGTGAAGAGAACCTGGTCGATGGGGAATCCTGGTATGCTGAAGGAACAGTGAGGTTCGATAATACAGTTTTGACAAATCCTGAGAATGGTCAGGTCATCAAGTATCTGTGGGAAGAGGATGGAAGTACCCTTAACTTCCTGGAGGTAAATTACTACCTGTTTGATGAGGACTATTCAATCCTGGGGACACAGGCAGTTTTCAGCGAATGCGGCGTCAGTACCGGAATGTCCTTACAGGAATTAAGGGAATGGAATGGAGTTGATTTCAGTTTCTTCGGCTTCGGCTGGGACTATGAAGGGGGAATACTCGAAGAGGAAGGGACCAGGATTGCGGACTGCCCAGTCCAGATAAAACTCTCTTTCGATCTGGAGATAGAAGTTCCCGAGGAGTATAGAAGAATGTACTCGGACCAAGTTTTCACAACAGAAGATGACATTGCTCAAGGTGCACCGGTATTGATCGACAGGCTGACCTACTACCCTGCAGAGAATTGATCAAGCGATACTCAGGAAGAATGGAGTTTGCCTGCAAGCTCCCAAGCTCAAGCATGATGCTTGAGCCGATAGCTCCGGACCAGGCTTCGTTTGAACCAGATTCTAGTGTTGATCAGAGGATTCCCAGGAATCAGGAATGGCTAAAAGTGCAGTATAGCTCCAAACTCGGGGAGCACTGTAAATATCTATCAGGACTGCAGATAGGGAAGCATTCCGAACAGGGCTGCCAGAATGACAGTCATTCTTACTACTCGCCTTTCGCTCTTTTCATCAATACTGCGTTCCTCGATCATGAAACCCAGGCGGGTAGGAACGAACATCAGTATGCAGAAGATCATTACGGTGATCAGACGGCCTGCGGCTGGAAGCGTTCCTACGGAACCAGAGTTTGCTTCAGTCAGATCGGATAATCCTCCGAACAGATGAAGCTGTGCAT
>CAZXEF010000311.1:0-2060 GCA_964639605.1 uncultured bacterium
TTCTACCGGCAGAGCTACCCGGGCAACTGGTTCGACCCCAGGATGCTGGAGACGTGGCGGATGAGCAGGGATGCCTTCCTTCTGGGAGCATCCCTTTCAGACAAGCCCATCGTTCGGGTCGAGATCCCTTTCGAGAACTCATACTTGCCGGCATACCTCTGCCTTGTTGACGAGACAGATGCTGAACGTCCATTCCTGATAGCGCACAGCGGGTTCGACGGAACCAAGGAGGAGCTGTACTTCAGTCTGGGGAGGTACGCCGTTGACAAGGGGTACAACTGCCTCCTCTTCGAGGGCCCGGGACAGGGCCAGGTCATAAGGGAGCAGGGCATCCACTTCAGGCCGGACTGGGAGAACGTGGTTTCCCCTGTGTTCGATTACATCATGGGGCTGCCGTATGTGGATCCTGACCGAGTGGTCCTGATAGGATACAGCATGGGAGGATATCTCGCTCCCAGGGCCGTGACCCGAGAACACAGGATAGCCGCGTGCGTGGCAAACGGAGGACTCTACAGCATGTACGAGAGCGCTGCCAGGACCAATCCTCCCAATCTGGACGAGATACTGCAGGATGAGGACGCATCGGCACAGTACGACGAGACCATTTACGGAATGATGGACGGCGACCTCTTCGTGAAGTGGTATTACAACAACGGCATGTGGACCTTCGGGGCGGACTCTCCAAGTCAGTTCATGAGGATGATGCAGGCTTATACTCTGGAGGGCTGCGTGAAGGATATATCCTGCAGTATGCTGGTACTGAACTCGGAGAACGACCAGCTCATCCTGGGTCAGGCGGCAAAGCTCTATGACTCCCTGTCATGCCCCAGGCAGTACGTTATGTTCACTGGAGCGCAGGGTGCGGATGAACACTGCCAGATGGGAGCAGTGAGGGTATCCAATGAGACGATCTTCTGCTGGCTGGATGAGATCCTTTCCGAGCAGGAGTGAACGGCAGAACAGGTATCGGGTAGATGTTCTCTGTTCCTGGTGATTGTAGTTCTAGAACGTACACATCGATCAAGGAGGAGAGTATGCGCTATTTTCTTGCGGGACTGGTCCTTGTGCTTATGGCGGGGTGCGGTGGTTCGGAGAATGCCGAACCCGCTGCCAACGGTGACACTGACCATGGAGCGGAAGTCGCCGTTTCGGACAATCCCCTTGTAGGTACCTGGGAAGTGGTTGCAGTGATTGAGGGCCCCGACTTCTCCAACACGGGGACCTTCTACGAGTTCAAAGATGATGGTACGATGAACGCCGGTCAGGGCGCCTTGTCCATTGAGGGCACCTATACCGTTATAGGGGACACACTTAGAATAGTACTCGGTGGAGTATCCATGGACATACTCCACAGCTTCGATGACGGCAACCTGATCTACGACATTGTCAACGGCGACCAGACGTTCCTCATGGAGCCCCGCTAGACCTTAACTGCAGGCACAGGCGGAGTCTTCAGATGCGCTCCGCCTTGTTCCTCTCCACAACGATAGCTCCCCTTATGCTCTCGAGCTTGCGTGACTTCTTGCCTATGCCCCACACGAGGAGGCGGATGTCGTTCATCCTGGCATCCCTGAAGGAAACGGTCACGCGGCCGAAGCCCAGCATCCTCTCCAGCAGGTCCTCGGTATCCACAAGTGTGTTGATCTCCTCGCGGCCTATCTGCTGGCCGCTCTCCGTGGGGCCCCTCTGGATGTTGATGTAGTTGGGGGTGAAGGCCACATAGTGGAAGAGGCCCCTTATCCATGAGACACCGATGGCGATCATGAAGATCAGGGCGAATATCAGGTAAGCCACACCGTTCATGTCGGCGCTGATGCACCCGAGGAATCGCCAGAAATCGTCCAGCCAGCCAAGGTAACTGAGCCACAGGACCAGGCCGCCAAGGCCGAGGACCAGGAGGAGAAGCTCCTTTATCCCGGCGTCGTACTCCTCTATCATGAAGTTCACCAGAAATACGCCCAGCCAGATCGCCCCCAGGGTTCCGGAGGGCTGGTCGATCATGAGGGACATTATGAAGAAAAGGAGGGAGACGATGATGACGGGCAGATAGATTACCTTCC
>CAZXEF010000312.1:0-2022 GCA_964639605.1 uncultured bacterium
TCCCGGCCGGCGGAACTGGTGCGCCTGGAGCCTCCCGGCAGCCTCGAGACGATAATGGGGCTTCTTGAAGGGACCTCCCCGGCGGACTGATCCGAATGGAAAGGAAGGTTGGCAATGCTGCTGGGGCAACTGGTCCTTTCAGCGCTGGTAACTATTTACGTCTTCAACGAATACTTCGATGAAATGTACAGGTCCCTGTTCGCATTCTACTACCCCGGCAGCGACCAGGTCATGGTACCTTTCGGTGACGACTCCACCGCCGGGCTCAGTGAGAGAGTGGAGGAGTACACGGACCGGTGGAGCAGCTTTGAAACAGGGCTGGACCTGTCGGAGTGCGAAAGCTGGGTGGACTCCATCACCATTCAGAAGAGGGCCGGGCTGGAGCGGGGAATGGTATCCCTGGTCGACGATCCACATGCTGACTCGATCGCTCTGCTTTACCTATCCGCTGCCCCCTGTCCCTACGAGTGGGAGGGAAACTCCTACGCCATAGGGAACGAGGCCGCCTACGCCATGTCATTCCTTCGCGAGAACCCTGGAACACCCCTGGAACCCTATCTGGTGCTCTTCCTCATGCACCGTCTCCGGGCCCAGGCTGAATGCAGGACACATATCGACGGACTGCCCTCGGACAGCATCACGGCGCTCTACGATTCGCTCTTCCGGATCGCTGTCGATCATCCGGATCCCCTGGTCAGCTACTTCGCGAAGGAACTGGATTCCCGTGAGTTCGTCTACTTCTCCGGCCGGGACTGACCGGTCCGATCTGCCGGGCTTTGAGGGCACAGGCCCACGATCACCTTTCGGCTATCACGATTATCTTCGTGCTGCCGTCATTCGGAAGGCTTGCATTCCTGGGAGGGTTGAGACTCACGACGGCCTCGGAGCCGCTTCCCGTGAGCCATCCCAGAACAACCTCCCTCTTCGCCAGCCCCTCGACGATCAGA
The DNA here is from genome assembly GCA_964639605.1 of uncultured bacterium. Classification (GTDB taxonomy): domain Bacteria; phylum Fermentibacterota; class Fermentibacteria; order Fermentibacterales; family JCC-6; genus Aegiribacteria. The sequence goes on from CAZXEF010000312.1 coordinate 948, forward strand.
CGGTCGAAGGTTAGCGAGCCGTAGACCTGCGGGCACCTGAGCTGTATCTCGCACCCCTCGGGATCGAAGATCTCATCGTACAGGGGCCTGAGATCCGGCTGCCGGACCAGCTGGGCCATTATCATGCTGCATACTTCGTTGGAGATCACGAAGTCGTCTATTCCGGCGGCTGAAGCCAGTCTGCGGTTCCTGGGATTCCGTATCTCCGAGACCACTGTGGCGCCCCACTGTCCGCCCATCCTGTCGGCTATGTCCCTCAGTATCAGCAGGGACACTATGCACTCCGAATCGGCGTCCTCATCGGTCATTCCGGGTGCCTTGCCCGAGACCACCATAATGCTGTCGTACGTCTCAGGATGCAGCGATTCGATGCAAACTGAGTCGGTCCTGTCGGTCCGTAGGTACCTGAGGGTGCTGCTGGAGGCGCTTGCGGCTTCCATCAGAGCCTCGCCCTCGCCTGAGGGTATGCCTCCCGCCACTACTATCTCGGCACCGTCCATGGAGTACTCGTCCAGGAGCCTCAGCATCAGGGTGAACCTCCTGCTCTCACCGGACAGGACCAGCATCCGAAGCGGCTGCCTGCAGGTGTCCCTGCCCTGGTCCTCCAGACCTTCTATCCTGGACTCCTCCCGGCTGAACACCGTGGGCCTGGAGTCCTCCGAAAGGACGAGGAGACTGTTCCCGCTGTCGAATACGGTTTCCGGAGCGGGGTTAAGCTCCAGTTTCCCGTCTGACATGATCCCGGCGGCCACCTTGCCTCGTATTCTGCAGGCTATCTCACCGAACGTGAGTCCCTCCGCCTCCGGCGTCTTTTCTATGTAGAACTCGTTGCCGGTAAAACTGAGTATTTCGCTGTAGACAGCGCTTAGCCCGGGCTGCCTGCAGACCTGAACGATGAGACGCATCACTACTTCCCTGACTGGAACGCAGTGGATATTATGGAATGCCATTCCGGCTATCCGCTCCCTGGACCTGTTCCTGAGCTCACAGACACCCACGGGCCTGTTCCCGTCCCGGAGTGAATTGATCCCGACGAGGGTCTTGATTATCCTGCTGTCGTCATCCCCAACTATCA
>CAZXEF010000313.1:0-2010 GCA_964639605.1 uncultured bacterium
ATTAGCTTGGGAGTTTGCGTACGCAAACTCCAGTCTCTAGGAACTTAGACTATATTATGTTAGCCCAACAGCTTATTGGATCACTCTTCATCCGGGTCGTGGTCCACCGAGGATTCCACAAGCTTCTCTATCTTGCGAACCCTGCGGGCAATGTTGTTCATCTGAAACTCGATGGAGTTCAGTATCCAGAACTGGAAATGGTCCACCTTCGTCTTGGTGTGTATCATCCATATGACCTTCAGGGAGACCAGAAGGATCGCTATCTCTATGGACAGGATAGCGGGGAATCCGGTTATCCGGAGATCGAAGATGTGCCTGCTCAGGTCGAAGAGGAAAAGCAGGCCCACCACCACGAGGAACACTATGTTGAGGATGAGATGTTTCCTTGAGTTCTGATTGCCGCCGATCTGGCCCACCAGCTGCCTGACCTTCTCCTTCTCCTTCCAGTAATGCTCCAGTTCCTCTCGCATGAGTTCATCCTTGGACACTGATCACCTCCCTCTGTCCTAGCTTTCCAATGCCATTCGCGGGATTTAGATTCAACACGCTAGTCCCGTTGTCAACATGGATGGAGGGACCGTATCACCGGAAAAAGGATTGCCCTGAACTGGAGTGTGTTCACCACCCGGGCCACCGGGGCTTCGAGAAGGGCTTACGAGCTGCACAGGAGAATGCTCCCCGACCTGGGCTTCACGGCCTTTGTCACGGGAGGGTTCTCGAATGAATGGAAGAGGGAGCTTCCCGATTTCCGGTTCGTGGAGGTCGGCGGTTCCCGTTCCTTCCTTCGAAGGCTCAGGGAGGGTTCCCGCGCTTTCTGGAGTAGACTGCTGGATGAACACGGGTGCGGATTATGGGTCACCGACACTCTTCCCGTACCTGCCTTCCGGGGGGATGTGCGGACATGCATCACCGTGCACGACCTCAGGTACCTTGAATCCTGGAGATACGTGAGCCTCATGAGGTACATCCTCCTGAAGTCCTTCATGGGCCGGTCCCTTGCCAGGGCCGACTCCGTAGTGGCGGTCTCCGACTGGACAGGCGGTCAGCTGGAGGAGAGGTATGCCCTTCCCGGAAGCAAGCTCTCGGTGATCGGGAACGCAATCGACCCGGAACCGTTCATGACAGAGGGTGGAGATGGAGAGCACTTCGACAGGCCCTACCTGTTCTCGGTGGGACACCTGGAGAGAAGAAAGAACTTCGGGACCCTGGTGGAGGCTTTCGGGAAGATTGCGGACCGATGGGACGGTTATCTGGTCCTGGTTGGGCGTGATCAGGGTTCCCTGGGCTCCATTATGGCTGCAGCCGAGAGGTATGGTGTCCGTGACAGGCTGATTATCAGGCAGGGTATGGACTTTGACCGGCTTGTCCAGCTGTACCGCAACTGCGAAGTCGTAGTATGCCCGTCGGAGTACGAAGGATTCGGAATGACACCTCTTGAAGGCATGGCGGCGGGAAGGCCGGTTGTAGCATCGGACATTCCGCCCCACAGGGAGGTGGCCGGGGAGGCTGTGCTCTATGCCGACCCGAACGATGCGGAAGGATTCGCATCATCGATACTCAAAGTGATCGAAGACCGGAGTGTGAGTGATGTTCTGGTGGAGAGCGGCCGGGAAAGGGTTCGCATGTTCTCGTGGCAGCGTTCCGCCGAAAAGCTTGGATCCCTTTACAGGGAACTCCTCGGGAGAACATGAATGAGCGGAGATAAAGTTCGGATACGTAATATGGAACTCTCGGATTATCGCAGTCTGATCGATCTCTGGGAGTGCTTTCCCGGCAACACGCTTACCGGTGCCGACAGTCAGGATGGGTTCGGGGAGTTCCTGGAAAGGAACAGGTCATACTGCTTTGTGGCGGAGCTTGATGGAGTAACGGTGGGGACCGTGATGGCCGGCAGTGACTCAAGGCGAGGTTACATCTACCACCTCGCAGTGGACGGGTCGCTTCAGGGCAGGGGTTTTGGAAGGATGCTCATGGAGGCCGCGGAGAATGCCCTGCGGAGCGATGGTCTGG
>CAZXEF010000314.1:0-1984 GCA_964639605.1 uncultured bacterium
GGAGCCATGTACATCATCGTGATAGCATTTCTGGCCATCTGCTCCCTGATAGTCTTCGCCGCCGTATGTGCTGCCAAGGCCGCCGACAACAAACGGCAGGATCGGATCAGGCGTTGGCACCTCATCGACACATTCAGGTTTCATGGCGAGTACCAGACGTATCGCTGCCCGCTCTGTGATGCTGTAGCCAGGGTCACTACTACGGCTGCCAATGGGTGGACGTTTGCCTGTACCGAGTGCGATCTATCCGTCACCACCTGGATGCCGGAGGAGCTGACCGCAGCGGTGCAGGCTGAGTGCTGGATGAGGCTGGGTATGCCCCTTGACACCGGTAGCACAACCGGCAATATAATGTTCTGAGGAGGTGATTATGGAAAGACCAAAAGAACGACTCGACGACCTGATGGAAGCGGAACAGCTCGACTTCTTCTACTGGAAAGCATACACGGGCAAGGTCAGCCGGGCCGAGGCACACAGACAGTCAACGAACCGCGACCCTGAGTACCAGCAGTTCCTCAAGACGATACGGGCCGGGGGTGAGGAGGGGACGCGGATAGTCAAAGAGGTAGCCGAAGCGCGGCGATACATCAAGCGATAGAACGAGGGGAACATGGAGGATTTTACATACGATGAGAGTACGCATACATACACCTTGGATGGCAAGGTAATACCATCCGTTACTCAGATTATCGAAGAGGTCATCCCAGGAGGCTGGAAGGCAGATGACTGGTATCTTCAGAGAGGTCGCGCTGTCCATGCCTGTGCTTCTTTGATAGCCAGTGGGATACCCTTCAAACACGATCCGCGAATCACGGGACAGGTAAGTGCTCTCCGATCTTTCTTCGAGATAGTCAAACCTCAAGTGGTGGAGATCGAGAAGGCGATGGGGAGTGCAGCATATGTCTTTGCTGGCACCCCTGACCTATATGGCAAGATCAGCGGAGTCTGGTCCATAGTTGATTGGAAAGGCTCTATGGACGTGGAGAGAGTCGGGTTGCAGCTTGGCGGTTACTCAATTCTGGTCAAGGAGAACAGAGGGCTCGAGATCAACATCGGGTATGGCGTCGAGATCAGACAGGATGGAACGTTTAAAATGTCCGAAGCGATCAATCTAAGGAAAGCTCGCAGGGAGTTTTCCGCGCTTCGGACTGTATATGGAATCAGGCAAAGAATGGGCCTGATTGGAAAGGCATGATAATGGAGAATCAGACGATGGCAATGGTAGTGCCTGAGAAGACACAGAAAGCAATCGACCATCTGGCTGCATGGGCAGTAGCCGTCCAGGTGAACAATGATGAGGAGAAGATTGCGGTCCTGGAAATCGTGAAGGGGGCCAAGGAACAGCGGAAGGTTCTGGACAGCATCTTCGACCCTAACATCAAGAGGCTCCATGATGCTCACAAGGCATCAATAGCGGAGAAAAAGGCTTTCACTGACCGGCTGGACAAGGCCGAAAGGGCAGGGAAGCAGGCGGTCCTCAGATACGACCAGGAGCAGGAGCGTTTGCGTCTGGCAGAACAGCGAAGGCTTCAGGCTGAGGCTGATGAGAAGGCTCGTAGGGAGCGGGAGCGGCTTGAGAAGGAAGCCCTCAAGCTCAAGACACCCGAATTGCAGGAACAACGTCTGGCCGAAGCACAGGCAATAGAAGCTCCTGTCATCCAGGTCCAGGGACCTGTGAAGGTTGAAGGAGTGGTGACTCGGAAAACCTGGAAGGCCAGGGTCACCGATATCAACCTTGTCCCCAGGGAGTACATGGTCGTCAACGAGACAGCCCTGAACGGGCTGGCAAGGGCCACCAAGGGAAGCATCACCATTCCGGGAGTGGAGTTCTACGAAGAATCCACCCTGGCACTTTAGGAGGTTGATAATGGTTCAGAAGTTGAATGAGTCGCACGTTCCTATCGAGGAGAGGGCTGTCGAGTATATTCCTCTTGGATCAAACGACCCTATATCACTCACGGCGAACCTTGTTCAGAACTACATC
>CAZXEF010000315.1:0-1957 GCA_964639605.1 uncultured bacterium
AATCCGCTTAATGACAGGAGGCTGCTAGATGAAAGAGATCTTTTCTACCGGAGTCTGCCCGCGATCGGAGCAGGAAACCACGAAAGACATCACTAGAATGATCATCGCAGGCTTGTAGAATGAATAGAGCCCCCTCTGTGATAACCACCTAACGTTCAAGCTCATCTGCCGCTCTGCCGGTCAGGTGCAGCTGGTTGTCAGCAGGGAGGATACGCGTCCCCAATTCTTGCTAGACCTAGTTGATCTCGGGCATTGCTTTAATTCTACTGACCACTGAATACGTCCGCTTCTGTTCCCAGCAGGAACGATGTGACCCTGCTATTTACAATCTGTGTCTGCGAGATCGTGAGATCATGGCTAGCATTCAGGATCACTTCGGTGATTATCGATGGGGCCACTGCATTTATGCGATGTACAGCTCGATCTGCTGGATACACGACTTCGTTCTCTCCCACCAGGAAGAGTACAGGGATTCTTAGGCTCTGGAACTCCTCATCTGTAAGAACTGTTGGCGTAATGGGCATTCTGAACGTGAAACACTTCATTGCCATCAACGCGTCATTCATCCAGTTCGCTAGCATTCGCTTGCTGAATTCGTCCCCCTTCTTCGCCAGGTCCTGACACATCCAGTTGGTCAGGAAATGTGTCATGAAGAACTTATGGGGTGATAGAGCCCCCATGATCCCTCGCCAGGCCCATTCTCCTGGCAGAGGGAGCACTGTGGCGACTGGTGCGGCCAACACGACGCCGTGCAACCTGTCTTGGTGGCAAATCGCGTACTGGCTCGCAAGCCACCCTCCGAAAGAGAGCCCCAGCAAACTGATGTTGTCTCCAAGTTCCAGTTCTGTGAATAGTGCATCCAGCCATTCCGTGAGATCCCGCCCATCCACAACCGGACGGGTGTTAACGCTTCGGCCGACGTCATATATGTTGTCTACGGCATAGATCCTGAAGTGTGGCGCAAGCCCCTGGATATTCGGAAGCCATATCAGTGAGGAAGCAAAGCCTGATGGAAGCAGCACTAGCGGGGTAGCATTCTCCCGCCCGCATATTCTCACGAATGTCTTGCCATAAGAACCTTCGATATACCGGGTTTCCGATGGCGTCGGCCATTCCTTCGACCTTTCATCGTAATATCGATGGTACTGCCGCTCCGTCTTCTTCGATTTGAAAGGATAGTAGACAGGCAATTCTAAGTAGTCCGGTCCTTTAAATAGCTTTTTAATGTACCAGGTGGCAAGACCCAACCCGACTAACGCACACAACGCGACAGTTATAGGAATGATCATTGATGTGTAGGTTCACCTGCCTTATCGCTCATGTCTCATGCAAGCAACTTGCTTACCGTCATCCGACAACCCGTTCGCAGTCTCTCCCGACTAATAGAATATGTAATGTACTTACTGTTAACATCTCACATCAGTCGACCGAAAACCGCATAGCTGCTTAAGGGTGACCTTTCCGAGTACCGGAGAGTAGTTTATCAATTCCCGATAGAGCGATCCGGTAATTCTTAAGGAGGGATAAAATGGGAACCGTTGTATTAAGGTATTTTCTTGCGCTCTCAATACTGTTCCTTGCTTCCTGCGGAAGCTCCTCCAACCCCGCCGGCCCCGGGTAAGGGCAGTATTCTCCCTATGAAGGCCCGGGAGTAGACCACACATGCACCCAGCTGTCAACCATTCCCCAGCAGTGGATACAGACTGTTCAGAGCAGCATAAAGCTTCACTAGACCGATGTGGAAGATGCAGTCACCGTGGCAGAATCCCTCAGGTCCATCATGGAGGATGAGTCCTTTGCCGCAGGCAACGAGAACATCCACATCTCCATGACCTTCGGAGTATGCCAGGGCGGCGAGATGCCTGTGGACGAAGTCATCCGCAGGGCCGATCAGGCAATGTACAGGGGCAAGCACCTTGGCAGGAACCGGGTGGAGAAGTGCAGCGACCTGCGATGA
>CAZXEF010000316.1:0-1943 GCA_964639605.1 uncultured bacterium
TCCTTGGCGTTGATCTCGTTCTGGGTGGCGCTGGGGAAGGCGCAGTCGGCCTTGTGGTCCCAGAGAGGATTGAAGTCCTGGTCGGGATTCACAGGTGTGTAGACGGCGCTGGAGTATTTGTCCTTGTACTCCTTGATCCTGCCGCGCCTGTTGTTCTTGAGGTCCATTATGAAGGCAAGCTTTTCAGCGTTTATGCCCTCTTCATCGTAGATGTAGCCGCTGGAGTCGGAGAGGGTGACCACTTTGGCACCCAGCTGATTGAGTTTCTCCGTGGTGTACTGGGCCACGTTGCCCGAACCGGAAACCAGGCAGGTGAGACCATTGTAGCTCTTGCCGCGTGTCTTCAGCATCTCCTCGCCGAAGTAGACGGCTCCGTAGCCTGTGGCCTCGGGCCTTATGAGGCTTCCGCCGTACTGGAGTCCCTTTCCGGTGAGTACGCCGCTCCACTCGTTGCGGAGCTTCTTGTACTGGCCGAAGAGGAATCCGATCTCGCGGCCGCCGACGCCTATGTCGCCTGCCGGGACGTCGGTGCTGGGGCCGATGTGACGGAAGAGTTCGGACATGAAGCTCTGGCAGAACTTCATCACTTCGTTGTCGGACTTGCCCTTGGGATCGAAGTCGGAGCCGCCCTTGCCTCCGCCCATGGGGATTGTGGTGAGAGCGTTCTTGAATACCTGCTCGAAAGCGAGGAACTTGAGTATGCCCAGGTTGACGGAGGGGTGGAAGCGGAGCCCGCCCTTGTAGGGACCGATGGCACTGTTCATCTCGATCCTGAAACCACGGTTCACCTGAACATTGCCGTCATCGTCGAGCCAGGGTACTCTGAAAAGTATTACACGCTCAGGTTCGACTATCCTCTCGGGGATCTTGACCTTGCGGTACTCCGGGTGTTTCTCAAGGACCGACTCCAGCGAATCGAGGACCTCTTTCACAGCCTGATGGAACTCGGGCTGCGCGGGATCCTTCTCCACGACCTTCTGGTAAAGTTCTTCGAGCATCTGCCCGTCCCTCCTTTCGAGGGTAAAGAGTTAAGAACAAAGGTTTTCAGGGTCTGGGTAAATTCCTTTTCATGTGCCAAAGATAACAAGCCTAGTTATTGACAGACCCTTTCGTCAAGTACTGGATCCGAAGTGCGATTTCCTTACTACTTGACCGAGATATTCACGGGGCATATTGTGACACGTCCATATTGGATTTTCCATTCAATTATTGCGCAATTGCATAAAAGAACAGGACGGCGTCGGCAGCACGCCGGTGAGTATGGAGGACAGACATGTACCAGATCCTGCACAAGGAAAAACTGGGGCCTGACATATGGCTCTACAGGATCAAGGCGCCTGATGTGGCCAGATACAGGAAACCGGGTCAGTTCGTTATTGTGCGGATCTCGGAGAACGGAGAGAGGATACCGATCACAATTGCCGACGTGGACAATGAGGAGGGAAGTGTGACCCTCATCGTGCAGGCGGTAGGGAAGACCACCCTGGAGATGACCCGGCTTCATCCGGGGGATACAGTTCCCACTGTGACGGGCCCCCTTGGCAAGCCAACCCATATCGAGAAGGTGGGCAGGGTCCTTTGCGTTGGCGGCGGAATAGGCATCGCTCCCCTCTATCCTGTGGCAAGGGGCATGAGGGAAGCGGGGAATCACGTGACCAGCATAATCGGCGCCAGGTCAGCCGACCTGCTCATACTGGAAGACAGGATGAGGGATGCCAGCCACGAGATGATAATCACCACTGACGACGGTACGAAGGGATGCAGGGGCTTCGTCACCGACTCCATCAGGAATCTGATCGACATAGGAGACAGCTTCGACCTGTGCGTGGCAATGGGTCCTCCGATAATGATGAAATGCGTCTGCGACCTGACAAGGGAGTACGGTATTCCCACGATTGTCAGCCTTAACCCGATAATGGTGGACGGCACCGGGATGTGCGGCT
>CAZXEF010000317.1:0-1935 GCA_964639605.1 uncultured bacterium
CGCTGATGAAGTATCTCCTCCATCACCTCTCTGGAGCTTTCCGAGAAGATGACGATCTTTCCGTCCTTCTTCGTCCCCTGCCTGGCCCTGAGGAGTTCCCTGGTAACTTCGTAGAGCCTGTCCCCGGTACCGCACACAATGTAATGGTCCTTCTCCAGCACCGTCGACCTGCCACGCTTCAGGGCGTCGAGCTGCTCGGTTATCTTGGAGGAGAAGATGCCAATCAGGAGAGAGAGGACGAGTATGCCGCCTATGGTCACCATGATACCCACCGTGGCCACCTGCGGCTCGTACTGGTTGTCGCCTATGAAAGTTCCCTGATCGAGCAGCCGTGTGAAGGACCACCAGAAACGGCCCTGGATCAGGTCCCCCACAAGGATCATCCCAAGGACTATTATCACGGCAGAAACAGCAACAAGGGCAAGTATCTGCCAGGCAGGGTTCCTGATCAGCAGGTTGTTTACGAAGTACCTGATCCTGCTTCCCGGACTGATCCGCCTGGTGCCACCCCCTCCGGGGGAGTTCATTCCCCCTTGTTCCTATCGGTTACATGATGGCGGGTCAGCCAGCCTATGGCGAATCCGATCAGAGCTACGGAGAATATCAGTACTATCATGGACATGCTGATCTTCCAGAACAGCAGCTGGACAACCGCCACGCCTGAGTTCTGGATGATGATAATGATAAGTACCAGGGCCAGGATCAGTATGAGTGTCTGCTTGGGCTTCATGGGACCCCCCTTAGTGATAGGCTTTCAATACCGGATGAACATATCCGTGTGAAGCTTCCCCGTCAAAGAACCGGTAACCGCCGAGTGGGCTCCGCAGCTTTGCGGGCATACTGAAGAGTGCATGGTTCCCTGAAGCATTGTCTTCGGAATGATCATGGGATATAATGAAAAGCGATCCAGCTGATGAGATGACCACTTCGAGCCCGAAACGGCTTACGGGAGGAAAAAGATGAAACGCATACTCAGAGCAGCGGCATGTCTCCTTGCCGCCTGGTTGCTTGCGGCCGGATGCGGCGACGGTTCCACGGGACCTGGTAGTATAATTCCCGATGACCACGGCCTTGGGTGGGGTCAGGAAATAGCCGACGGGGTACGGGATACCGAGTTCCCCAACGGGCACCTCTACATGGTCTCGTGTATAGACGTGAACGACGAGGGGGAGCCGGAGACCGCCATACCATGGCAGTTCTACTACGGCGTCCAGGCGGATTCCAACAACGTTCTTATCGTGATGGTCCAGTACATAGGGACCACCAATATCCTGTGGGAAAGCGACCCCACGGTACCGTCGGGGGAACTGCCGGCCTACGATGACGCCGGCCCGTGGGTCAGCGCCGCCAGGGAACAGCTTGGTTCGCAGTACAGCGACTGGGAAGAGTATGCTCTGATAGTCAAGGGCAACGACTACTCCCAGTTCCCCTGGGTCATCAACGTCGCGGTCCTGCAGTTCATGTCACCCGATACCACGGAACAGATGACCGCCGTGATAGATGCGGACTCCGACTCGGTCCTGGTGATATTCCAGTACTGAGGCCCGGCTGAGGGAACCACCCTCGGGTCACAGTGACCTGCAGGTGCTTGCGATCTGCAGCTTCCGGGTGAAAATGTAGACCTGTCCGCCATGACCAGTCGGTATCCTCTGCCCGTTGCCTGGTTGGATACGTTCCCGAATTATGCAGTGGAGCACTGGAATTTATGAAAACCGGAGAGACGATATGATAGACCAGGTCGTCATGTTGAAAAGGGATAGCTTTATGCTCTGCGACGGCCATCCACCTGCCAGGCAAATGAACCTGTACCCGGCCCTCCGGATCAACCCGGAAGCCGGAATGAGGTCACATCTTGCCGATCAGCTCAAGGATGGTCAGCAGGACCATCAGGACCACAATTGCACAGTGGTAGGCCATCCGGCGCGTCCGGGCCAG
>CAZXEF010000318.1:0-1914 GCA_964639605.1 uncultured bacterium
GCTGGGGCGGACCTTTCCGTAGAGATGGGCAGCCGCTCCCTTTTTGAGTGGGGCGGCAGCGCATCCGTTTCATACAGGTTCGACAGCCGCGGGACATCCATCGACGGAAGCATCGGCGGCAGGTCCGTGACCTGGGAGGAATCATACGGAATAAAGGAGGATACCCTGAACACGAACCGCGGTTGGGCAAATCTTGGTTTCGACTACTGGTTCAGTGACAGCTGGTACCTGCAGGCAGCCTCGAGCTGGGATAGGCAGATGTACACCGAGCGTCCCTGGCAGGTGAGTTCGTACGGTGCCCTGGGCTGGCAGAAATGGATGCTGTCATGGTTCTGGTTCTCTCCCAGGCTCGGAGTGGGCTCTGTCAACGCCCGATGGACCACGGGGATTGACGATGTCTACACCAGTGATTTCTCCATCTTCGCCGCCGCCGGTCTCATATACAGCAAGCCCCATACCTTCATTCGAAGGGCTGAGATCTCGGGCGATCTCTATTTCCCGCCGGACGATCCGGAGAACTTCATCTCCAGAGGCAGCATCTCACTTGCTTTCAGGACGTGGAGCCCCCTGTACGTCACGATGGGTTATTCGGTGGATTACACCAGGTCCCCCGAGGTATCCTCGTGGAAGAAGTTAAATACCAGCTTCACTACTTCAGTGAACCTTGACCTCTATTGATGCAGAAGGACCTTCACCGATCCGGCTCTTTTCTCAGGATTGATCCGCGAAGGAGAAGAGAAAGGCTCAGGGACGGAGGAGCCTGGTCACAGGTGTCTTGAGTATTCTGCCGAAGAATGCGTAGGCGAAGCCCGTGGAGGTTACCAGCATTAGTCCGATACCGGCGGCCAGCCAGCCCACAGGGAATACCGCCAGGCTGGCGACTGCAGCCCTGAGGACCGGGCTCAGCGACAGCAGGGCACTGCTCGCTCCCCAGGCCAGAAGACAGCCAAGGGCAGCCCCCAGCACCATGGTCAGAGCTGACATGAAGAAAATCTGGAAGGCGAAGATCATGGCCAGTCTCCTGTGGGGGGTTCCCAGTGCCATGAGGACTCCCAGGGCGAACCGCCTGTTCTTCAGGTCCATCACCAGTGTGTGTATGGCGCTTGAAAGGGCCGACAGGAGTATGGCCGCAGCAAGGGCGGACAGGGCGGCGGTGACGGCCCCTACTAGTATTTCCGCCTTCTGGGCTATACCCCTTCTTGTCTCCGCATGGAGCCCTTTTTCCTCCACCATTCGGACGATCTCGGGTACATCCTCAGCCCTCTTCGCTGTTATCACCAGGGCGCTGTACCGTCTTTCGTCACCCGGAAGGTACATGCCGTTGACCTGGTCGACGAACTCGAAGGGCACACCTATGGCGAACAGGTTCATGTTCCTCGAGGTCGCCTCTATCCTTGCCCTTACGGTGACGGGCGCCAGGTCCATCTGGGCGATGGAGCTCCTTCCAATGGTCACGGTGCACTCAGTGCCCAGGACCCCCTCGGGGGTCAGGCCGATGAGGTCGTTGGACTCCGCGAAGGCAGCGTTGTAAAGAAGAAGCAGGTTCTCGCTGAGTATTATGGGCAGATAGCGGGAAGCGGAATCCGCCAGCGTGTAGGACCAGTCGATGTCGTTGAGGATGGAGTCGCCCAGGAACTCACCCGTAACGCCCTCCATGGTGATGTCCGTGTAGTAGGGCTGTCCTCCCAGCAGGCCCTTCAGGTATGCTGGCACGTGCGCATAGATCTGCGGGTCGACCCGCTCCACCAGAGGAGAGCCCTGTAATTCCAGCTTTACGTCCTCTGTTATCTCTATCCCTCCTGTCTCGGTCTGGAAGAACCCGGCCTGCATCCCTGCCGGGGTCACCCTTACCTGTTCGGCAGGAAGATCGCTTGAAAGGAACCTGTCCAGTAGATTCTGCACACCCAGGCCAAT
>CAZXEF010000319.1:0-1887 GCA_964639605.1 uncultured bacterium
TCCCATGGACTCGAGGTGATCCCAAGGAAATCGTTGAAGAAGAAATCCCCGGGGGAGCCCATGAAGGCGTTGGCGTCACCCACGGTATTGAAACCGTACAAATAGCCCCCGAAGGCGATCAGGATGGTGCCGTAGCCGTCGGATTCCTGCGGCGGGTCTGCGCAGATCACGCAGGATTGGGCGGTGACTGGGGAGACGAAGCTCCTTCCTATAAGGGAATCCGGTACTACCGTCAGCACCTCCATGTCCTCCAGATCGGTCTGGGCAATTGCGTACTGCACGTCGGCATGTACGCCTTCTTCCTGCTCCCAGCCCAATGTGGCTGCCTCGTACGTGTAGTTCACGCTCCAGGCCATGATGATTGCGTAATAGGTCACGATGATGAAGCCGACCCCCGCCGCGAACCAGCCGAACCACTCCAGACGAGGTGTGATCTTCCTGAAGGATCCGGGTGCCGCCTGCTGGAACCTGTGTCCTATGCTGAACTCCAGCATTAGAAGAGGTATGCCGGCGAGGAAGAGGCAGATGAAGTAAGCCACAAGGAAAGCGCCGCCGCCGTTCTCATAGGTCACGTAAGGGAAACGCCAGATGTTCCCCAGTCCTATGGCGGACCCTATTGCGGCCAGTACGAAAGCAGTCCTGCTGTCCCAGGTCTCTCTTATGGAAGCCAAGGTTCTCCCCCTTTCCTGAGTTTCAGGATCAACAGCCTCAAATGATGCTAATTAACTGTTAAGGGAGGTGGGGTCCGGTCAAGGGTATCGAGAGTATACCGCAGGTTTGCTTCTAGTGCCCCGGAGGGAACTCGAGGTCTTCGGTCTCCTTGTCGTCGCAGGACTTCGGCAGGCTCCTGTGTGTTATTCGTTTCCACAGACCCACCCTTCCCAGGAAGCTGAGGATGGCCCCGTAGAAACACAGGTATTTACAGAAAAAGCGGGGGAAGAAGATCAGGACAGCTATGGTCGCGACACCGATCGTGAAGGAGCCCACAATGAAAAAGGAAAAAATGGTATGGAACGGGTCGATCCTGCAGAAGAACGCCTCAGGAATCAGGGCGGGAAAGTACCCGCTGCTGGCCAGCAGGATCATGCCGAAGAACAGGAGCGCGAAGAGGTAGCGTAAGCCCGACATTACAAGATGGACCTTGTGGGGGAATTTCGGCGGCCGGGGGACATGAAGCTTGCCCAGGAGATCCTGCAGTGCCCCGAATGGACAGACCCAGCCGCAGTATACACGATCGAAGAAAGCGCTCCAGATCATCGGCAGTATGAGCACGGCTATCCCCAGTATTCCAAGAAAAATGAGGCCCACAGGAAGCAGCGCATACTGCACCACGCCTAGGGGACAGTAGCATCCCTGCGCCAGGAAGCCCAGAACAATGAGTGACAGCATCTGGACGGTGATATGCGCTATCTTCCTCTTTTTTCTCTGAGCCCTGCCCAGGCCGCAGAGGTGACGCTTCAGGATGGTGGATGCCAGCAGGAGTACAGCCGTTGCTATGAGTACGATCATCGTGCGGGTCATCCCCCCGCCGGAAGGATTGGTGCAGCCGCTCCATCCCATGTAATGTTCGCAGAGCCTGTTATCGGGGGTAGGGCATGCCGCTTCCGGCGGAAGGCCCAGGGGACAGCCGCCGCCCATCGGGACAAGGCTGTATACGTTGCCGGTTACACTGAACCTCAGCGTCGAAGTGGTATCGTCGGGAACTCCCGGATTGTCGCAGAATAGGTCCGAATTGGCATCCGTATAAAGAACGCAGGAGGGACTGCTCTCGGGGCATGCCTCATAAGGTGTGAAACCCAGCGGGCAGGTGGATACGGGGCCGCTGACCTCCTCGATGGTGATGGTGTCGACGTATACCGAATCATTGGCGATCTCGATCTGCACTTC
>CAZXEF010000320.1:0-1886 GCA_964639605.1 uncultured bacterium
ATATGTCCCTGCCAGTTTCCCTGGGAATCCCCAGGCTTCTCATCCGGGCCAGAAGTGTGGTCCGTTTCAGGCCCAGCAGTCTTGCCGTACGGGTCCTGTTTCCTCCGCTTCTCTTCAGTGCATTAACGATATAGTGTTTCTCTATATTTTCCAATAGAGCGTTCAGGCTGATGCCCTCACCATCCCGGTGTGTTTCCGGGGGTCTCTGCAGGTCCGGGCGCATTCTGTCTGGAAGGTCCTCGGGTTGTATGAGGCCTTCCTCGCAGAGGACCCAGGCCCGCTCCATGGTGTTCTCCAGCTCCCTTACGTTCCCGGGCCAGTGGTAGGATAGAAGTAGTGAAGCAGCGCTGGAACTGAGAATGCATCTGCTCCTGTTCTCGTGCCCCGTGAGCCTGGACAGGAAGTACTCGGACAGCGGAAGGATATCATCGGTCCGCTGGCGAAGGGGGGGGATGTGGACTTCGATCACGTTGAGACGGTAATAGAGATCCTCCCTGAACTCGTTCCTGCTCATGGCTTCCTCAAGGTTCATGTTGGTGGCGGCTATAAGCCTCACGTCCGTCGTGAGCACCTTCGAGCTGCCCACCGGAGCGAACTCCCCGTCCTGAAGCACCCTGAGCAGCTTCACCTGCATGGCCAGGCTCATATTGCCCACCTCGTCAAGGAAGAGGGTCCCGCCGTCGGCCACCTGAAAGCGACCATGGGTGGTTGCGGTGGCTCCAGTGAAGGCTCCCTTCACGTGCCCGAACAGCTCACTCTCCAGCAGTCCTTCCGGAAGTGCCCCGGAATTCACTGAGATGAAGGGTTGTGTGGCCCTGAGTGAATTGCTGTGGATGGCCCGTGCCACCAGTTCCTTTCCCGTACCGCTTTCTCCTGTTATCAGGATGGTGCTGTCGGTTTTCGCCACCCGGTTGATAAGGCCGATGACCTGTTCCATGATGCTGCTGTGGTAGACTATCTTCCTCGTGGACCTGTCCCTGGTCCTTCCCATGGAGGTATGCAGGGCCCTTCTCACAGCTGAAATTACGGTGTTGGTGGTGAAGGGCTTCGGTATATAGTCCACGGCTCCCATTCGAAGGGCCGTTTTGGTGCTTTCGATTGTTGCAAAACCCGTTATCACTATTACCGGGATGAAAGGATACTTCTTGCTCGTCATCTCCAGTATCTCCAGTCCGGAGACATCTGGAAGCCTGAGATCAGTTATCAGGAGGTCGTAGCCCGTCTTCCTCCTCAGCTTGCGGAGTCCATCCTCGCCGCTGGCAGCGGTGTCGCAGTAGTAGCCCGACAGCTGGAGCGTCTCTCTGAGAAGATTGGTGATGTCCTCCTCGTCGTCTATTACCAGGATCCTGCTTTTCTTGCTATTATTACTGTTCATGATACTTGTATGGTAACACAATCCTGGCGGATGTCAACATTTTGACGAACAGATATGACCTGTCCAAGCTTCTGAAAGCTCTCGGAAGCCTGCTTCCGGCCCTGGCGCTGGTTCTCTCCTGCGGGGAGGAACCGGAGGAAGGTGAGATTGTCATTCGCGCGGAGGACCTTGCCGCGCACGATTCGACGGTCATCGCCGAGGATATACTTATCTTCCATGCGGATACCGTTATTTCCGACTCGCTTACGGAAGTCATTGCAGAAGACTCGATGAGAATAGCCGCAGATACTCTACCTTTGGATACCGTCGAAGTCCCTCCGCCGGACACGCTGGAATGCCCATGGACCAGGCTTGCCCTGGAGATAAACGGTTCCATCTACGCCAGCCTGGCCGACAGGGTGGACAACCCTGACGTACTGGGTGCCCATATAGTCCGATGCATGTGGTGGAACACCGATCCGTGGAGGCGGATGAATGCAGGTGATTCCCTTTTCGTTCTGGTGGGTGAGAC
>CAZXEF010000321.1:0-1868 GCA_964639605.1 uncultured bacterium
CTCGGGGGATATGCGGTCGCCGAGCAGGACCAGCGAATGGCTCAGGGGAAGGTACCTGTAGTAACCGGGATCCAGGTCTGAGACATCGTTCACAAGCAGGTAAGTCTCGAAGGGATGTCTGGCCCCGGCGGAAGGGACCGTCCTCAGTGTCGCAACACCCTCCCTCACCACCTTCTGCACGCCCTGAACGGACCAGAGCAGGAAAGAGAGTTCCTCCAGGGTAACAGATCTCCGGGTATATTTCCGCACGCTCCTCCGGGAGTCCATGACCTGCTGAAAAGTGGCGTCGGGGTATTGGCCCGGCTCCACTTCCGGGAGTTCGATCACTCTTGCACTGTCCGGGACAGGCTTCTGGATATCCGGGTGCTCGATGCCCTTCACCTGATCGCTCTGAAAGCTGTCGAGAAGATGCCAGTTTGCCTTTAGAAAATCCCTGCCATCCATGTTCAATCCTCTCCATGATCGTAGTCCAGCCCAATCCAGGGCTAATATGTCAAATGACCGCTGCTCCACCATGGTCGCTTCAATTCGGGACGAAGACCGCAAGGTGTTATGTTCGGTCCTGCAGGAAGGAGGAAAATGGATTACGATTTCGATCAGGTCATAGACAGGAGGGGTACCGACTCCTTCAAGTGGAACATGAACCAGCAGGTTTTCGGGACCGACGACGTCCTTCCCATGTGGGTGGCGGACATGGACTTCAGGGTACCGGGTGAGATAATCGAAGCCCTTGTGAGAAGGGCCGGGCACGGGCTGTTCGGCTATCCCTGCAAGCCGGATTCATTCTACGATGCGGTCATGGGCTGGTTCGAGAGACATTACGGCTGGACCATCAGGAGGGACTGGATAGTCGCAACTCCCGGGGTGGTCCCCGCCCTGTGCACGGCCATAACCGCATTCACCGGGCCCGATGATGGAATAGTCTTCCAGCCCCCTGTCTACTACCTTTTCGATCAGTCCGTGAGGAACAACGGCAGAAGAGCTCTTGAGAACAGGCTCAGATGTTACGAAGGTGAGTACTCCTTCGACCTGGACGACCTGCAGGAGAAAGCCGGGGAGGCGAAGATGCTCATCCTCTGTTCCCCGCACAATCCTGTGGGCAGGGTATGGACGAAGGGTGAACTCAAGAACATCCTGAAGGTCTGTTCCGAGAATGATGTCTTTCTGTTCTCGGACGAGATCCACGCAGACCTGGTGTTCCCCGGACAGAGGCACGTTCCCGCCGGACTGCCGGGAACGATGAAGGAGAACCTCATCTGCGCCTATTCCGCCAGCAAGACCTTCAACCTGGCCGGTCTCGGCCTTTCCATCAATGTCATTCCCGGGAAGAGGACCAGGGAGAAATTCCAGCAGGCCCTTCAGGCAAGCGCCCTCTGGCTTTCCAACATCTTCGGCATGGTCGGGACGGAAGCGGCCTACAGACACGGCGACGAATGGCTTGCGATGCTCATGGTCTACATGGAGGGCAATTACCAGCTCGTAAGGAGTGAGCTTGCCCGTACGGTCCCGGAGATCAAGGTTCCCAGACCCCAGGCCACGTACCTTCTCTGGATGGACTGCAGGGGAATGGGGATGACAGAGGAAGAACTCGAGAATTTCTTCGTGAAGGGAGCGAAGCTGGGTCTCGATACGGGAACGATGTTCGGTCCCGGGGGAGAGGGCTTCATGCGGATGAACATAGCCTGCCCCAGGAGTACCGTTCAGAAAGCTCTGGACAACCTCGCCTCCGCCTGGGACCAGCGGGGTCGTACGTAACTTCTGGCCAGTTACCCAATAACAAAATCAGCAATAAAATGATGTTCTTTTCAGTTTCTGTTTGAGAACACCACCGGTTCGCACTAATGATCAGCATGCCTTTCGATACTCCC
>CAZXEF010000322.1:0-1863 GCA_964639605.1 uncultured bacterium
ACCGGCCTGTTCCACCAGTGACATTTCCTCTTCGAGAACGGCCCTTTCAAGGGCGAGGGCGGACGTAATGTCTGAGGCTTTCTCAAGTGAGAACTCTCCAGACCCGTTCTCATATCGGCTCATTATACGCATCAGGGTCGGGTAAGGGGTTTCCCTTCCCTGAGCGAGGTCAACCGCTGCCTCCAGCAGTCTCAGCACCAGCTCGGAGTGATAGTTCTGCGACCATGTGATCATCTCCTCCAGGGATGCACCTGCTGAACTCAATATGCTGTCACTCTGCCATTTCACCTTTTCAAGCAGACTGACAGGAGAGACGTACGCATCGATCGGATCGGTCAGGACGGTCATGACCGTAAAACGCAGATCCATAAAGGGTTCGAAGTCCGAGAACCTCCATGTTACGGTGCTGCCTGATATCTCAGGGCTTCCGCTCCAGTCCCAGCAGGCCTGGAGGGTGTCCGAGAGCTGGGGGAGCGGTATCTTCTCCGGGACCACCAGGGTGATCACGGCGTCACCAATGGGACCTTTCCAGGTGGATCCCGTAGTCAGGATGTAACGCACCGTGAAGTCACCCCATGGTCCGCCGCCGAAATAGTCCCAGGCGGTGGTGTACGTATTCACCAGCCTGCGGGTCTGACCCGGTTCGAAGTGCATGCGCCAGACCGCCACCACCGGGTCTCGTATCATCCTTTCCTCCAGGCTGAACCTGCAGGTCCTGTAAAAGACCTCCAGAGACTCCCCGTCGGCCGCAGCGGTGAACTGAAGCTCCGGCGGCACTCTTTCGGAGGCGTCCGTTCCTGCCGCTACGCCCGTATCGTACCATTCCCTGTCATCCGGATCGCTTCTTGCCGAATCATTGTAGGCCACCAGCATGGAGTCGGAGAAAACCGTGTAGGAGTCACCAAATCTGGCATCAATGGGGAAGCCCACGGTCACGTCCTGTGGGTCTTCGGACTCATTGACCAGATAAAAGACACATTCCACGTCCATCATGGGCAACCAGCCGGAACCGTCATCCCAGGGCTCGTAATCCATTCCTGCAGGCTCGATCCTCACACTCTCTGCGGCCATTGCTATCTCGCCGCTGGATGTCAGGGCCACCGACCTTCCGTCAGGGAACTCGAACATCACCGCCGAATCCGAAAGTACCGCAGGTGCCAGAACAGCCAGGAGGGTCAGAGGTCTCCTCATCGATCATCCTCCCCTTCTTCGAGAAGCCTGGAGGTGTTCCTCAGAACTGCCTCCGCAGCAACGCCGTTGTCCTTCAACACGTCGGCCAGGTCCTTCAGTATCTCCGAGAGCTCCTCCGGGGGCAGGAACCGGGCGTATTCCCCCGAGAGGTACTGCTCCCTGGAACTTACGGTAATGAACCAGTCCTCGTCCCCCGTGGTCCTGTCCAGTGCGTCGAGGAGCTGGTCGTAGCACTCGAGGGCACTCTCCCTGTCTCCCCTGTCATCGGCTTCCATGGCGGCCAGGTGGGCGGCCCTGAGTATCCGGCACGCCAGTTCCGCCTGGTCGTAGTAGGCCCATCCGTAGAACATCATGGAAATACTGTCCGCCGCCTGCCTTATCTCGCCGATGGCCAGAAGGGAATCCGCCGATGCCAGAAGCCGTACGGAAGGGTCGGACACCCAGGAATCCACCGGTACCAGGCTGCCGGTCAGGCTGTCCCAGGCATAGGAGGCATTGTTCCTTGTGGCCCTGGAAGGGTACTCCGATGAGACGATCACCAGTCCGTTCCCGTGGTCGTAGTAGGCGATGGTCTTGGCGGGGTTCAGGAACGCGTCGAAAGCAACCGTTCCGAGAAAGGCGGACCCGGGGTCGTACCCTATCACGGAAAGCAGGGTCCCGTCCTCGGGGTCG
>CAZXEF010000323.1:0-1612 GCA_964639605.1 uncultured bacterium
GCCCCTGGAATTCCGCCACTACCACTATGATCGGATCATCGTCCGCCGGCTGCTGCCCGTCAGCTTCAGCGAAGAAGAATAGAACTGCAAGCAGAGACATGGAAACGATGAGCCTGGTTATGCCCGTTAACGATCCTGAGTCGGATGAACTAGTCATGGCTGCCCCTTTCGATTAATGCAGCGGAGTCATTTTCGCTGCACTACTTGAAGAACCCCTTCGGCCAGCTGGCTTGGCAGTATCGGTAACTAGAATACAAGGGCAGAGGATCAGATGCAATATGTACATTTATTCCATCAGGTTCGTTCATTCTGCTGACTGGATTCGGACATCCTGAATACTGATGCCTGTGTTCCGACATGATAAGTTCCCATATTCCAATCATGCATGACACGATGCCCGCAGCATCGAGTTTGTCAACATCTGCCGGGAGAGGAGATCGAAATGTTATTCTGCTGCGCTGCGCTGCTGCTGGTCGCGCAGGTTCCGATGGAGGGCTCCGAATGGGTCGAGGCGGGTCACGGTTATAACATAAGCCTCATATACCCCCAGACAGTCCTTGATAACCAGATTCTGATGGACAGCCTGGAGGAATACGCCTCGGGCCAGATGCAGGAGTTCAGGGACAACTTCCAGGAGTACTGCATCGATGATCCATTTCCCATCGAATGGACCATGGAGATGACCTTCACCCATGAGCCTTCACCGGAGGGCATGGTCTGCCTGATAGCATGGACCTACGAGTACTCCGGCGGCGCCCACGGCAACACATGGACACGGGCCTTCGTATACGACGAGACTGCCGGTTCCTACATAGGTCCCCTGGAGTTGCTCGGGGGAGAGGATGAACTGAAGGCCTTGGCCGATGAAGTGATGCGGCAGCTTAACGGGATGCTTGTCGACGAGGTCTGGATACTCGAGGGCGCCTCGCCCAGCGTGGAGAACTACCATACCCTGATTCCCGTTCCCGACGAGGCGGGAGGTATCGCAGGCTACCACGTGATCTTCCCTCCCTACCAGGTGGCCTCCTACGTCATGGGGTGCGTCGACGTCTACGTACCGCCGGAGCTTGGCCCGGAGGAATACTGAGCGGCTCCCCGAGTTTCGGGAAGACTTGCGACGAAATGCGGGAGTCGGTGAAGCCCGGGAACCGCAGGGTCACCTGAGTACCACCACCGACCTGCAGCAGCTGGTATCAGAACCGGTCAGCCTGAGGAAGTAGGTCCCCTCGGACAGACCGGCGGGATCGAATGCAATAGTGCACTCACCCTCATCCAGATATCCGTCCAGAAGCACTCTTTCAAGCCTGCCCGTAATGTCGTACAGTGACAGTGTATAGGTACCGGGATTGCTTATCTGAAGCTGAACCGACGAGGAAGCTGTCAACGGATTCGTGGCTGCGGATATGTACGATCCGTACCGACCCTGGAATGCCTTCTCCTCGATGGACAGGGTGTCGGGTCCCCACCAGATTATCTCCGAGCTTGTGTTCCTGGAATGGAAGATGTGGGGATTGTCAAAACCGTCCAGGTACATGCTGGGCGACCAGCCGCAGCTGCCGTTCCAGCTCACAACCTCGATGTACCAGCCGGAGGAATCCTTCCTGGCGTAGTA
>CAZXEF010000323.1:1622-1831 GCA_964639605.1 uncultured bacterium
AGAGGTCTCTGTAGAACCAGTCATCGTACACCATGTGAACCGTTCCGTCTTCGCCAACCTCCATGTCGCCTTCGAACCCGTCGATATCGTCCACTGTTTCTATCTCCCAGCCCGATGGTGTCCGCAGGCAATGAAACAGCTGATCCTCGTGCACCCCGGCGTGGAGAGCGCCATCCGGTCCGAAAGCCAGGTTGATCGCGTCGGCGTTA
>CAZXEF010000324.1:0-961 GCA_964639605.1 uncultured bacterium
TGGCGGACCGGGCGGGCAAAGCACCCTGACTTATTCGCCGATGCTCCAGCTTGCTGTGAACCACGGGTTCGCAGTGTTCTGCGTGAACAATCGTGGGAGCTCCGGCTATGGAAAGACCTTCTTCAAGGCGGCGGACCACAGGCACGGTGACTTGGACCTGGACGACTGCGTTTGCGCCGGGGACTACCTGAGAGGGCTGCCCTTCGTTGATCCTGAAAGGGTGGGCATCATGGGAGGAAGTTACGGTGGGTATATGGTCCTGGCCGCCCTGGCCTTCCGTCCAGACGCATTCGATGTCGGGATCGACCTCTTCGGGATATCCAACTGGCTGAGGACGCTCCGGGAGATGCCCGCATGGTGGGGCGCGCACAGGGAAGTGCTCCTCAGGAAGATAGGCGACCCGGATATGGAGGAGGATTATCTGCTGAGCATATCTCCGTTATTCCACGCGGAGAACATCAGAAAGCCGCTTCTGGTGATACAGGGGGCCAACGACCCCAGGGTTCTGAAGGCGGAATCCGATGAGATAGTTGAGAAGGTAAGGGAGGCGGGGGTTCCGGTAGAGTACGTCCTTTTTGATGACGAGGGGCACGGGTTCCAGAAGAAGGCCAATCAGATCAGATCACATGACGCCATCGTGGGTTTCCTGGAGAAGTACCTGTAGCTTCAGCTGGGCAATATCCCCTCAGCTGCAGCAGGAGCTTCCTCCGGAGCAGCCACAGTCACACGGGTTCCCTCTCTTGTCACCTTCCAGGTAGTCTGCTGCCCGCTGCTTGCGCAGCTCCATCAGATCCGGTCTTCGGACAGCGACTTGCATTCCGTCCTTTGGGGCGGTGCAGCAGGCATATTCCAGACTGCCGTCCACTTCCACCGCACAGATCTGACAGCATCCGGTGTTGATCCGAGAACGGTAGCAGGGTGCTGGAATACCTATCCCGGCGCGGTCCGCAACATCAACGAG
>CAZXEF010000324.1:971-1760 GCA_964639605.1 uncultured bacterium
CCGCGGGAATGATCTCTATGGAGTATCCGTCTATTGTGATCTTCATGCAAAGCTCCTCTTCAATGAGAATCTGCATTTTCTAGTAAGATGTTTCGTCTCGGGATCCTGGATTCGCCATGATTGTTTTTCAGAGACAAATTGATGTACTGTACGCTATCAGCCCGGAAGGCCCAGGAAGCGGCCCAGGTACCAGGGCCAGATAATGAGGCCCAGTGCTCCCTGCCAGAATGTCAGCTTCACTAAACCCAGTGTGAAGAGCCATCCGGTGAACCAGAACACTCCCGTAATGTCACTGTTGAGCTTGAATTCGGTCTTGGACATTGTCACTCCTTTCGTGATCAGTTCAAGTATCCTAACGTTGAATCCGTCCCCCTGCAGAAACGCTGCTTTGAAGTGGTTCCGCCGGGTTCCTATTCATCAGAGTGATAAGTAAGCATGAATGCAGATGATATAATACATGGACCTGGACTTGTATGCAGGTCCATCACAATACTTTGACAGGCTGTGATCGGGTCTCAGTCGGCCTTCTTGCCCTTCAGCTTGAAGAAGAGTATCAGTGCTATGCTGTCCAGCGAGACCAGGGTTGCGATGGTCTGTGCGTCACCGATAGCGTTGTAGCCGAAGGCCAGCCTGAGGACCAGAAATACTATAGTTCCCATGGGTTCCTCCTTCTTTGGGATATGTTGAGGATACTAATACATAATTCTATGAATTCGGGCAAGTTACTTCTCCGCAGTTACCAGGAACTGGAACGGCATCCCTTCATGAGTTGCTGCATTCCTGAAGCCG
>CAZXEF010000325.1:0-1729 GCA_964639605.1 uncultured bacterium
TGAAGGGACAGGACGCCTGCAAGGCGATAATCATGGTCCTTATCGTACTGGCACTGCTCCTGGCAATAGTTGACATGGTAGCCGGTACCCATACCCTTGACTGGGTCAAGGGTATCATGACCATGCCCGTAGTGGATTAGCCCACCGGAAAGGAGTCTGAACAGTGAAGAGAACTGTTCCGCTGATGATAGTGATGGTGGGCGGAATACTGATGATGATTCAGTATTTCATACCCCACCAGTACTCCCAGGCCGTATTCGACAGCTATGTTTCCTGGGCACCCATAATAGCCGCTTTCGCCCTCATCCTGGGTGTCGGCAGCCTCACCAGGGTGCACGCCCACAAGATAAAGAGGAAGTCCCAGAACTGGCAGTTCAGCTGGGCCGTTCTGATACCCCTGTATGCGATGCCGATCCTTGCCCATCTGTGGCCGGTGTCCCTTGCAGGCGGCATGGACCCTCCAAGCGCGTTCCATTTCATGTTCATGCACGTGCAGGTGTCGATACAGTCCACAATGTTCAGCATGCTGGCATTCTACATAGCAAGCGCCGCCTTCAGGGCTTTCAGGGCCAAGTCCGCGCTGGCCACGGTGCTGCTGCTTTCGGCCGTTATAGTCATGCTGGGCCAGGTGCCTATCGGGGATCTCATAGGCAAGTGGTTCCCGCAGATAGGTCTGTGGATACTAAGGTTCCCCAACCTCGCAGCCAAAAGGGCGATAATGCTGGGCGTGGGCTTCGGCATGCTGGCAACCAACCTGAAGATCATCTTCGGCGTCGAGCGCAACTGGCTCGGCGGAGCAGGAAAGTAGGTGAGCGCCGTGAACATATGGGAACGAATGCTGAACATTGACCGGCGCTGGATATTCCTGTCCATCGGAGTGATCTCCATAGTCCCCTTCCTGACCAAGATAGGGATGCCCGTGAGCACTACTGCTGAAGTGGAGAGCATATTCAACTATGTGGACTCCCTCGGCAAGGAGAATGCCATTTTCATCGGTTTCGACTACGACCCCGGTACCCAGGCCGAGAACACCCCCATGGGTGTTGCCGTTATGCGGCACGCCTTCCACAACAACGTACCCGTCTTTCTGACCGCTTACACTCCTCTGGGTCACGGAATGGCAGGGGGGGCGCTGGATTACGTGACGAATCCCTTGGTGCCCGGTTACTACTCCAGGGTTGACTTCGACCAGTGGGCGGACCTCAGGGAGGCCGGTGTAACTGACAAGGACGAACTGGTTGTGGCATGGGAAGCGGCGGGTCATGAACTGCCCGAGGGTTCCTCGGGATGGGTCTTCGAGGGAAGGGACTTCGCCTACCTCGGTTACGCGCCGCTGTTCTACCTTGTCATCCTTGGAATGACCGCCTCGATAGAGGCCCAGTACCATCAGGATGCCAACGAGAACCCGTTGTCAGAGATGCCCATGCTCAGGGAGCACAAGAGCCTGAGGGAGGTAGACCTCGCTGTAACCGTTTCCGGTTCCAGCGCCTGCACCGCCTGGGTAATCTACGGAAGGGAGAAGATAGGGCTTCCCGTAGCCTTCGGAGTGACCGCCGTCAGCGCCACCGACTACTACCCCTACATCCAGTCGGGACAGATAATCGGCCAGATGGGAGGCCTCCGCGGGGCCGCCGAGTACGAGGTGCTACTCAAGGAGAACGGCATAACCGCGACCACGGACAAGGCCTTCACCGGTATGGATGTCCAGTCGGCGGACCATATACTGATC
>CAZXEF010000326.1:0-1717 GCA_964639605.1 uncultured bacterium
GGTGCTCCAGACCAAAATGTGTATGTACGATATTTATTTTGTTCTCTGAGATGATCCTCTCCAGATGTCTGATCTGGTTCATGCCAGTCGGATACCTGTCTACCGGAACAATATCGACTCCGGTTCCTGAAGCTCTGAAAGCATCTAGCCAAGGCTGTTCGCTGGGAACACACAATCTGAACCCATGCCCACGTTTTCTCACGACGGATGAAAGTTCCAGCTGCGACTTGCCAAAACTCCCTAGGAATGGAGGACTGAAATCCGCTAGAGTTAAGATGTTCACTTGATCCTCTTATTCAGGATCTTTTCGTAGAATGCCAGCGTCTTATCGACAGTATCAGCTATGGTCCAGGATTGAAGGGCAATCGGCCGTCCATTAGAGCGGGCTCCGGTACTCAGTATCGATTCAACCGCATCAGCTAAAACCGAGGGTTCATGTTCGTAAACGCCTCCAGGCACAACTCCATAAAGTTGGATCTCCGCATCTCCCACCTGCACGGATACAATTGGTAGTCCGCAAAGATTTGCTTCCTTAATCACGGTAGGGGATGCCTCGGAGAAGGATGTAAGGAGTAGAACATTAGCGGCGTTCATGTAGTTGGGAACGAGATCATGCGGAATCCCATCCAGGATCATGGCTTCAAGTTTATCTCTTCTATTTTGCAGAATCCGAATGACTTCAGTGAAAAGTCTATAGTTCTTATCGGGTCTCTTCGGATCGGCAGGGAACAACACATAGTCGAGTGACGGATCAAGTCCGAGCTTTTCCCTCGCCACCATGGGATCTTCAGGGAAGAACTTCCTGCTGTCAGTTCCAATGGGAATGACCTCCTTGAGATCGTTGTCTATTTGCTTCAGATCCCTCTCTTGTACTACAGCTACACCCGCAACCTCTCGTGCGATGGTTCGTGCCAGGTAAGCATCCCTATAACATTTATACTTATCAAGCAGACCCTTTATACCGGAACCATGTCCGTCTCTGTAGCTGTAGCCAAACTCACCGTGGAAATGGGCAAGAATGGGTATTCTGGCAGATGCAAGCCTCGATACTATTGCGCAGTGGGCGTACTGAGCATGTATAAGATCGTAGCAATCAGATTCGAGGAGTCCAGAAATGGCTCCTATCGCAATGAGATAGTTGTATTTTGATTCGAGAGCCCTGATATGGACAACGTCATGGATACCAGTAGTTCTTCTTAGCTCATTCACCAGATCATACACAAAAGTACCTGATCCCGGATTGCTCTCGGTCGGCCACATGCCGGTCACATGAAGTACTCTTATCTCATTGCCGGTCATGTATCCTGCCGCTCCGAGCCGGTATCATCACAGATCAGCTCCCTGTACATTTCGGATGTACGCTTCCCGAACATTTCAGGCGAGAACTCCTTCGCTCGTTCTATCGACAGCTCTGAAAGTCGGAGATATGTGCTCTCAGAGGAGGTCAGTTCAATGATGCGTCCCATCAGATCATTACCATCTCCTGTGCTGAACAGCATCCCATACTCCATATCTCCAATGATCTCTCTGAATGGGGGTATATCGGATGCGATGACCGGAAGACCGGAAGCCATACCCTCAATGAGCGCGATCCCGAAACTCTCAGCCGTACTCGACTGGATCATAAGATCATATCGAGAAAGCACATCTGAGGTTACCCAGACCGAACCAAGGAAATTGATGTGTTCACGGAGATCAAGCCTGTCTACTGCTGCTT
>CAZXEF010000327.1:0-1694 GCA_964639605.1 uncultured bacterium
CGGTAACAGCTCTTCCGGAAATATCGTAAACAGTTATACGGACATTTTCCATCACAGGGATCTCGAAAGCGACAATCGCCATTCCATGGGAAGGATTTGGCGCCGCATCATGCAAAGCATAATTGCAGGCACCTGTTGATTCATCCCCGCCGATCGGAACAGGCGGCGCAACAGTGAACTCCCTGCTCCATCCGAAATGGCCGAGATCGTCCTCTACACGGATCATGTACTCGATGCCGGGATCCCAGCTCACAGGTACGGGACCGCCGAAGGCCCAGGAGCCTGTGTTGGGCGCAGATGCCGCCAGTGTGTCAATGAATAACGCTCCGTCGTAGAGAGTAATGCTTACGCTGTCGCAGTAGACACCTGTCCAGCCAACGGGAAGATCCGTAGTCAATTGCGTCCATGTGGTCGAGCTGTCAGGTTCTATGACATGAAGATAAGCATGCAGGCCGAGGCTGTGGTAGTATCTCCCAGAAACTGCCACGAAACCCTCATTGGGCTCGGGCACATCGCACTGGCCGAAGTCGTTTAAACCCCAGGCCACTATTGAGCCTTCCTCTTTCAGCCCCAGGCTGTGGTAACGTCCACCTGCCACACCCACGAAGCCGTTGTTGGGTTCAGGCACATCACATTGGCCCATGTTGTTATATCCCCAGGCCACGATCGATCCGTCTTCCCTCAGGCCGAGGCTGTGATAACAACCCCCCGCAAACGCCACGTAACCCTCATTGGGCTCGGGCACATCGCACTGGCCGTAATCGTTCCAGCCCCAAGCCACTATCGAGCCGCCTTCCTTCAGGCCGAGGCTGTGATAACGTCCCCCCGCAACAGCAATGAATTCCGCATTGGGTACTGGCACGTCGCACTGGCCGTAGCTATTGTCCCCCCAGGCCACAATGAAGCCGTCTTCCTTCAGGCCGAGGCTGTAACCAAATCCACCTGCAACCGCAACGAAACCCTCATTTGGCGCTGGCACGATGCACTGGCCGTAGGTGTTGTCACCCCACGCCACAATCGAGCCGTCTTCCTTCAGGCCGAGGCTGTGGAAACAACCCCCCGCAACCGCCACGAAACTCTCATTGGGCTCGGGCACATCGCACTGGCCGTAATCGTTCCGACCCCAGGCCACAATGGAGCCGTCTTCCTTCAGGCCGAGGCTGTGCCAATAACCCCCCGCAACCGCCACGAAAACCTCATTGGGTTCGGGTACGTTGCACTGGCCGAAATCGTTCCGGCCCCAGGCCACGATCGATCCGTCCGAACCTTCAGATACACCCGGCACAAGCAGAAAAACAAGTGCAGAGAACAGAAGAATTGACAGATTCTTCATGACAAACTACTCCGTTTTCAAACACTAATTTTATCTAATATTCATAATAATATCAATACAATTATTCCTGATACTAACAATTTAATAATAAAATTCTTTTCACTGTCAATACTTTATGAATGGATCTCTGTCCAGTTTCGCCGTTGCATTCACAGCGGATGTACTTGTATTTGTCCAAAACCGGATTCTTGATCAGAGAGTTCTCGAAAGGCCGAACATATAGCAAAATCAAACGCTGCTGGGAACAGTGCCGCAAACTGGAATACATACATGATGCTATCCATTACGAATCTCCCATTGTCTGCCATATGCTGAATTGTACCGCGGTTTTCACACTGTAAACTCTGGATTGTTCATTGAC
>CAZXEF010000328.1:0-1692 GCA_964639605.1 uncultured bacterium
GTTATCAGATATCGGGTGTTGTCAGTTTCATCTGCAGGGAGGATTCGACTGGTGAATGGCATGTCTGGCAACTATTCTCTCAACCTTCGATCTGGTGGCCGCTGGATTAGACAGTGCCCGCATTACCAGATTGAATTCACTCTACCCCGTGGTTGACACATTTCTAACTCTAGCATGGAGTCAGTTCGAAAATCCCGTCTGGGTGACCAAGCGATACACATTTCGAATTTCGCAGCTACTGTATGACCACGAATCTCTGAGTTGCTGTGAATCCTCCAGCTGTCATTCTGCATAAGTAGACACCTGCTGAATGACATTCGAACTGAAGATCATGACAACCCGATGAGTATTCGATGTCCTTGAATTCGCTTACAAGCCTTCCTGACATATCGAATACCGAGAAGCTCACCAGCGATACTTCTGGAACATTGATTTGTATGCTGATCGCGCCGCTGGATGGATTCGGCGAGATATTCAATAGTGAGTAATTCGAAACTAACGGATCATCCTCAATCCCTACCGGCATCCGATAAGCATATTTCAAGTTTAAGGTTGTGTAATCGAAGTAGGCGATATGTGGATCATCTGAAGAGTCCAAAGCCAGGGAGCTATTCAACCCGACATTCCCTTCAGTGTCTACAGTTTCCAGATCCCAGGAGGAACCATTCCAGGACGCGTACTTAAGGTTGCCTGAGCCAAAGTAGGATATACACGGATAACCATCTGAGTCCAGTTCCAGGGAAGTGTAGTAACCTCCGTCACCGGAAGAGTTCACAGTTTCGATCTCCCACGATGAGCCGTTCCAGCAGGCATACTTAAGACAATTGTTCTCGTGATCGGTATAGGAAATATGAGGGTAGCCGGATGAGTCAAGAGCAATGGAAGTGAACCTGCCTACATTCCCACCTGCATCGACGGTTTCGATGATCCATGAGGAACCGTTCCAGTATGAATACTTCAAGTCTCCCTGTGTTCCAATTGGCGATCCATAGTAGTATGAAATATGAGGATAGCCTGAAGTATCCAAGGCAATTGAGCAATAATCACCAACAGTACCAACCGAGTCGACAGTCTCATTACACCAGGAGCTTCCATTCCAATAGGTATACTTGAGATCATTCAACCAATAACACACGTAAGCGATATGAGGCCTTGAATAGCAATCCAATGCGATCGAGGACCGAAATCCAGACTGGTATACAGTGTCAACGGTCTCAGTCTCCCAGGAGGAACCGGTCCAGTGTGCATACTTCAAGTGACCATGCAAGGGCTCGTTGTCGAAGTATGAGATATGAGGATAGCAAAGAGAGTCCAGAGTGATGGAAGTGTTGATTCCTACATCATACTTTTCGTCGACGATATCGATCTCCCAGGAGGAACCGTTCCAGAAGGCATATTTCAGGTCACCATTTGAATTATCGTAATATGAGATATGTGGATTACTCAGAAGGTCCAGGGCAAGTGAAGCCCCTCTTCCTACATCACCAGCCGAGTCCACTATTTCGATCTGCCAATCAGCTGAAGCTAAGCATGAAAGGAAGATCAAAGCAAAAAGAAGCTGTTTCATTGCCACCCCCCATTCCGACCAACGCAATGAACAACCATCGCCTTGCTAAGCACCAGTCATAGAATACTATAAGCAATAGGAAACTGGATTTCACGCCTTCCACAATATGCCCAGAGATTTTGCTT
>CAZXEF010000329.1:0-1678 GCA_964639605.1 uncultured bacterium
AGTACGTCAGATCGATAATAAAGGATGACGGCTACGGAATACAGGAGGAACACCTCAGCAGGCTCTTCGACCCTTTCTTCACCACAAAGCAGAACGGCACGGGTCTTGGTCTGGCCACGGCGTATTCGATAATCAGGAAGCACGGCGGCCATATTAGCGTCGATACCGAAGTGGGAAAGGGGACGGCATTCATCATCTGCCTCCCTGTCAGTTCCGAGGTGCCCCTGGAAAAGTCTGCGGAACATGAGAACGGACGGCAGCACCGGGGTGGCAGGATACTCGTCATGGACGATCAGGAGATGATCAGAGAAACCGCAGGATCCATCCTGAGGGAACTCGGGTACGAGGTGGAAGGCGCAACGAACGGTACAGAGGCCATAGAGAAGTACAGGCTCGGTATTGAATCTTTGCGCCCCTACGACGCCGTGATCCTGGACCTCACGATTCCCGACGGGATGGGCGGCACGGAAACCATGCAGGAACTCCTGAAGCTGGACCCGCATGTCAAGGCAATAGTGTCCAGCGGATACTCCAATGCCGTCATAATGGATGAATACGCCAATTACGGATTTTCCGGTGTCATGACCAAGCCCTATTCCATCAACCAGGTGTCGGACCTCCTGAGCAGCATTCTCAGCGATTGATGACCCGCCCGGACCTCGAACCCTTGAACTCTCTCAGACGGAGACGCTATGAAAAAGGCAGCAGCGATTACATTGTTCCTCTCCTTGACCCTTCTCCCTGGATTGAGGGCCGATTACTGGCACTCTGACTTCACCGATGACAGGACCTTCGTTTTTTCCGGGAGTTCCCCTATCTACTCATCGCCGGATACAGGCTCCGAAATAGTGGTGGAGACACCTGCCGGAACGGAAGTCCAGATTTCAGGTTCAGCGGGTGAGGTCGTACTGGACAGTGGTTTCAATACCTACTGGTACCAGGTTAATGCTGTACTTTCAGGTACTGAGTATTCGGGATACATGCCGGGCTCCTCACTGGCCATGACAGCCCTGCAGCTGGGCGCTGACACTCTTTTTATGTTCAGCGTGACCGGAAATGACCCGGATTACGGGCTTCGTTCATCCGCCATGGTCCTGGCGGCAGGAAGTGTATTGGATGAAGTGGAATTCAGACCGGTGGACGGCGGTTTCGGGCAGGTGCCGTACAGGTATTCCGTAAGGAGCCTTCCCCTTGATCCGGATGGACTCCAGTATATCAGGGACCTTGTTGAGCTTTCCTTCATCTACGAGGCCTGCGGCTTTCTCAATCGAGACATCCTGTTCGCATGGACTGGAGAGAAGCTGATAATGGGACCCGAGGCGGACTCCCAGTTCGAGGCCTCCGAATACCGTTTCATAGAGGGCTTCGTGCTGCCATCCGACAGCGGGGGCTCCCCGGGAACGGTCAGGGTTCAGACCACCATATCGGAGTGGGACGAAGGCACCGAGGACTACATTGTGACGGACAGCTACTCCACGGACCATGATTGGACGGGGACTGAGTTCGTGTCGGAAGAAGAACCCTACTAGCCCTCATCCCTCCAGCCGGATGGGGTCCTGCAGGCCAGACCTCTTTCAAGGAGCATCTCCCTGAACTCGTCAAAATCATCGACGATTCCGGGCTTTATGTCCATTTCCTCCACGATGGCCAGAGCCTGTGCGTAGTTCTCAGCTGCACG
>CAZXEF010000330.1:0-1642 GCA_964639605.1 uncultured bacterium
GACCTCGGCTATGGCATCCATTAGGGCTTCCAGCCGATCGCTCTTGGAGCCCTGGTTGGCAAGGAACAGGCTCTTGTACTTTCCGCTGAACGCAGCCTCGATGCTGTCCTCGAGCAGACTGGAGCTTCTGACTATCAGGGGGTATTCACCCATTGAATCCAGGGTAACCGAGAGCCCCCGCTTCATCTCAGGGCTGAAGGCGCAGTTCTTGAACAGCTGGATCAGGTTGGGGTATTCAAGCCTAATTTCCCCCAGGTACCTGTACCTGTACTCCAGCAGCTCCTCCAGCCTGTTGTGATGGACGAAGTCCAGGATACCGTCACTGCTGATGTACCAGGTGGCCGGTGTTCTGACACCGGCGAGAACAGGGTCTTCGATTCCCACGTGTATGAGTATCTTCTCCGCCATGAACAGCCCCGCTCCCTTTCCTCCCAGCTGACCATGGCTCCTGGTCGGAAGGACGAGGGAATTGATCAGGGTGTAGAAATCCCCTATGGAGACCAGCTCCTTCAATCGGCTGATATAGTCCAGCCTCCTGCTCACCAGCCTTCTTATCAGAGAAACCTTGAGGGCGTTCGTCACGGGGCGGGAAAGACTGTCCTCATCACTCACCACGCCCCTGTGGGTTTCCATGGCCTGTATTATCTCGGTGAGGGAACTGGCATGGTCGTCAAGTACGTTGATCAGGTGCTCTATCCGGTTCTCGCCTAACCACCTCTGAAGCAGTCCAAGGATCTGTTCGCTGCTCAGTTCCCTTCCTGCTATGGCCAGGATCTCCTGGACCAGCTCGTAGCTCACCTCGAACTGATGCCTGGGTATGGGCTGGTTGATGCCATGGTGATCAAGGTCGGTGTCCTTCGCCGTGGTCTGTCCCGCCCACCTGTTCAGGAGGGATGTGGCATCGGGGATACCTATGAAGCTCAGATAGTTTATAAGTCTTCGCGAAAGGGTCTGATACAGTTTCCTGTCTGTAATGAGCAGCATGTCCAGGATCGTTCTCCAGGATTCGGTGCCGCCCTGCCAGTCTGCGAATTCAGCCCTGTCCTCCTCGAACATCTGGGACAGGCTGTCATGGAGTATCGTGTGCGCTATCCTCCTGGCCAGAGTCCTTATAAGCCTCTTCTCCTCCTCCAGGAAGGCTCCCCCCTTGTCCAGCTCCGGCACCTTCTCCGGGTAGGTGACGGAGATGTTACCCACAATACTGCCGTTTATCACAAGGTTCTCCGAGAGGACCGGCCCGCCATCGCGGTAGTCGCTGGACCTGTACTCCTTGCCCATGTAGATGATTCTGGCCTCGCAGTTCTGGGGATTGTACCAGCCCTGGGGCATGGCGTCGGCTACCCCCTGCAGCTTCCTGCCCAGTGGTTCGTCGGTCATGAGTATCTCGTCGGCCATGTAGAGGCAGTTCAGCTCCTTGGCCCGTTCCCTGAGAGAGTTCAGCAGCTGATGTGAATCGTGTCCCTTCTCATTCATTTGATGATCACTCCAAGTCCTCTTCTGCCGTCGATCCTGACGCGCAGCCCGTCCGATACCCTTACGCACCGGACATGCTCCGATTCGTGGATCACTTCACTCCCTGCGTCTATTAGTTCCCATCGCACAGGGCCGTCAAGGGTCTCGTTCACGGACAGATAGCTTACTC
>CAZXEF010000331.1:0-1642 GCA_964639605.1 uncultured bacterium
TGTTCGCTGAATAGAAGTAGTTTCGGGAGTAGTTAACGTTTTTTTTCAGGAACCCAAGGAGGGGATCATGAAGATAGCATTGGTATTCGCTGTTCTTTCAGCATGCGCATGGAGTGTTGTTGCAACGGACTACTGCCTTGATACTGTTGCCAGTTGTGTTCTCCCTGCCGGCAACCTTCATATTGGAGGTCAACTTGCGGTAAGGGAGTACGATGGTGTCCTGAAGATCGCGGTTTCGGATGGTTATGGGAAAGTATACCTTTTTTCATATAATGGTGAGGATCTTACTCGAACAACCATTGACCTTGCATCTTCAGGGGTCACATTGTGTCCATTCGATCTGAGCTTCATGGACCTGCCGATGGATACCAGTACGCCTGAACCCTGTCTGGTGATTCCAGTTATCGGAAATTCTGAAGATGGTAATATTCATATCTACCAGCTGGATGGAGATATTCTCAACTCTGACTGCTTCCCGGGAGCATCAGGGCATGTATATCACGTAGCTCAAATCAATAGCACGTATTATGCGATATCTGAAGGTAATAATCTACACCTATGTACATTCTCTAACGGTCATTTTTACATTTATGAAGATATTAACCTGACACCTATGTTCTATGCCCATGAAGTAGGTGCCGCACACGGTCTTCCACTGGTCATTAACAGGATGTTCGAGACCACTGTGGAAGACTTTGTCTATGGTCATTACGCAGATGTAAAAACGCTGTGCGTCACTACTCTTCATAACAGCGGGATTGCAATATGGGGTTTGTCCGATCAACAGGGGTGCGAGTTGAATGAGGATTATTGCGAGTATTCCAGAATATCAGCCGGGCAGAGGGGTTTGACTGGTATCACCTATGGTGATCCTTTGCGGGTTGATGAGGAATTGGGAGATGTTCATCGGATAGCGGTAGTGGATGGGACCTACTCGGGTCAAACGGGCTTTTATGCGCTTCCGAAACTGCTGTTCTTCTCGAACCATACAATGGGTATGATGGTCTACGACATTACCAATCCTCATGATCCCCAGTTCATCTGGCAGTGGGACGGGGACACTCCCGTTTTCGACGAGTGGCATGGTACCGGATTGAACACTGATTATAACGGTTCTGAAGTCATTCCCGCATGCGCCTTTGGAATTGGCGAGTTCTCCTGGAATAGTACAGGTGTAGATGACCTGGGAATATACGTTTTCCTTGCCGACGGTTCTGACGGTATCAAGACATTCGATTTCAGTACTTTCTTTGCACCTTATGAAAATCACTCCATTGATGTTTTCAGACACTTCGGCGTACATACGGAATACAATCCGGATGATTCTGAACTTGATGCCTTCGATCTAAGGACTATCGAATACAATGATAAAAAGTATGTGATAACTTCATGGAGACGGCATATACTGGAATCGGAAGGATGGCTTGGCCTCACAATCCATGAATTTACAGGAAGCTCCGACGCAGTCTCTGATGCACGTGACGAGGACGCCAGACATGCAGAAGAACGAATACTGGCAGTTACCGAGATGGGTCCAAACCCGTCAGAGTCCGGGATGTCCTTTGTTTTCAGGAACGTGGAATCAGATCTCAATGTTGCCGTTTACGATTTGACCGGCAGGATGATTTCCACCGATGATCTC
>CAZXEF010000332.1:0-1631 GCA_964639605.1 uncultured bacterium
TACGGAGAAAATGAAGGATGAGAGCCTCCTCAGGAGCCTGCTGGATTTTCTGGACGGTTCACCCACCGCATCGCTGGCCGTATCGGGTCTGGCTGCCAGGCTGCAGAAGAACGGCTTCACCAGGCTGGAGGAGAGCGGGATATTGTCGGCGGCTCCCGGGACAAGGTTCTACATCGTCCGCTCATCTTCATCAATCATTGCAGGCATAGCAGGCGTTCAGCCCATAAAAGACACGGGTTTCCGCATAGTAGGCGCCCATACTGATTTCCCCGGTTTCCGCATCAAGCCGTGCCCGGACAGAAAGACCGAAGGGATAAGTTCGATTGGAGTCGAGATCTATGGAGGACCGATCATCGCCACGTGGTTCGACCGGGACCTTTCGGTTGCAGGTACCCTGGCACTCCGTCGGGGGGACGAGATCTCCAGAGCACCCTTCATCCTGAGGGATCCCCTCTTCAGGATGGCCTCCCCGGCCATCCACCTCGAGAGGGAGACCAACAAAGAGGGTTTCAAAGTGGACCCCGAGAAGAACACGCCGCTGATCTTCTCCACTTCCGGGGCCGCCTTCGATGACATCCTCTCCATGGCATGTCGAAGCGCCGACGTGGAAAAAGCTGAAGTAGCGGGATGGTCCATGGAGGTCTGGGACCCCCAGCCGGCCGTTGTCGGAGGGCTTGACGGGGATTTCATTTTCTCCGGCAGGCTGGACAATCTCGCCATGTGCCACGCAGCTCTGGAGGCACTCATGGAAGCCGGAGAGGGGCCTTCCACTACTCTCATCAGCCTCTTCAACAGCGAGGAGGTGGGTTCCCGGACGCTCAACGGTGCGGGCTCCCTCTTCCTTGACTCTGTAATGGAGAGACTGTCCGGTGACAGGGATAGCTACTTCAGGAGCATCCCGAGAAGCATACAGGTATCCGCCGACGGAGCCCACGGCCTTCATCCGAACTACGCCGGGAAGCACGATCCCGGATGCCGGCCCCTGCTCAATGGAGGTCCGGTGATAAAGGTCAACTCCCAGGAGAGGTACACATCCACCGATCTTACTTCGGCGTATTTCAGCACCTGCGCGCAGAGGTGCGGAGTGGAGGTTCAGTACTTCGTCAGCAGGAACGACATGCCATGCGGAAGCACCATAGGCCCGGTCACTTCCTCGAGGACGGGGATCAGGAGCGTTGACACCGGGAATCCGATGCTTTCCATGCACTCGATTCGCGAGACGGCAGGGGCGAAAGACCACGGGGCCATGGTGAAAGTGCTGGCGGAGCATCTCAGGGGAGGTGTCAGCCTGGCTGACTGAGACTCCGGCCTAGCCGAACTCCACCAGGCAGATAACGTTCCCGTCAGGGTCCTGACAGTAGAGGTAGCAGTTCCCGAACGCGAATATCTTGTCATGCATGATCCTGCCGCCTGCCTCGGATATCCTTTCGGCAACCTCGTCGATGGAGTTCACGGATATGGCGATTGAAAGATGACGATCCATGGGCGAGTCGTCGCTCCTGTATACGGAGCTGTTGATACCCGGCCCCTTTCCCGATTCCATCCGCCAGCCGTCGGGAGGGTCCGGGAACTTGGTCACCTTCCAGTTGAAAGCCTGCCTGTAGAAGTCCGTTATCCTGTCCGGTTCCTCT
>CAZXEF010000333.1:0-1621 GCA_964639605.1 uncultured bacterium
TGTCTTCACCTACCGTTTGGGGTACGAGGGCAGGGACCTTGAGCACAGGTACACTGCCGGCACCAACCTGTATCTCGGCGGCACTTTCTACAATATGGGGACCGATACCACAGGAGATGTTGAGGTCACTTTCACCGATCTAACGAACGGTTCCACTGTCCTGGGCAGGGATACCATCAGCCTTGATGGACTGTCAGGTTACTACCAGCCGGACAGCGTATCAGCTCTCATTCTCTGGAGCACAGACTCCACCGACATAGGAGCTCACATCATCGAGATAGAGGCGGATTCAATTCCGGGTGAAGAGGGTCACGACAATACAGTTCGAATGACCGTCCTCCTTGATCCCCGTGACTACGCCACTGCCGTTAGGCTGGATCCCTGGGACATGGACGATGACACCATGGTAGCATGGAACACAAATGACATAGATTCAGTAGCTCTCAACTGGGATAGAACTGCAACGGGATGGACGGACTCCGTGAGCAGCATGTTCGAGGGAGTTGTTCTGTACGATGACTCCGTTACCGACTACAGGGCCGATATAAGCCTGGCGATACCTGCAAGCCCTTCCCAGTACATAGATACTGACCTGTACCACATGCTGAGCCTGGGAATAGTAGGCGTAAATCAGTATCCCGATCCGGGAGGTGCTTTTGGCTTGTATGTACATTGGAGGGATTCTACCGGTTCCCTCATCGATTGGAAGAACCTGCTGGAAGGTACAGACTATGCAGTTGGCAATGGCTGGGACCAGTATGCCGTTGTCGGTCCGATCAACCTGGATGGAGTATCAGGGCTAAGCTGGGGCACTGGCAAAGCCTCGGAACTCTGGCTGCGATTCGAGGTAGGGGAGCCACCCCCACCATATGGATCTGAACCGATCGATGTCCGTATTGGCTGGGTGAAGCTTGAGGAGTCTGCTCCGTGAAATCAGTATATCTCGTTCCACCATGGCTTGTGTTAATTGCATTGATCCCGCTCAAAGCTTTAGGCAATTATGTCTTTCAGAACGACTGGTCAGAAGGTCCGGGTGTAGCTGGACCTGTCCGCCTGTTCTGGAACAAGAGCTTTTATGATCAGTCGAACATAGGCTGGTATTCGCTCCCTCTTGGCGAGTTATGTCTAGGGATCACCGGCATTACACATCCGATCAGTTCGGATTTGGAATTGTGCAAATTCGCTTTCCCCGGTGACATGGACGGTGATGGCGATATAGACGTGGTCTCCTCCGAGAGAGGTTCCCCCTCTCCCTACAAGGTCGCCTGGTTCGAGAACGATGGCAGCGGTGGGGGCTGGGACATGCACATCGTGAGTCAGAATTATGCCCTCTACTATTGCGTATATCCTGGTGACCTGGATAATGATGGTGACATGGATATCGTCGGTGCTAATGTCGCTATGTCTAAAGAAGGTCTCGAATGGTTCAGCAACGATGATGGAGCGGGCGATTCATGGACCAGGTACAGGATAGTGTATTGGGGTAATCCTTACTTCGTTTGCTGTTCTGATATCGATGGAGATGATACCCTTGATGTTGCATCGATTACTAGTGCAGATCCAAGTCAGGTTGCCTGGTGGGAGAGGCATGATCAGTCTCATCCGGAATGGGAGCAGCATG
>CAZXEF010000334.1:0-1617 GCA_964639605.1 uncultured bacterium
TCCTTTCTCTGTCCCTAATGCGCTCCAGCGCCTGTCAGGACCACCTTCAATGTCCTGGCCAGTATCTCCAGGTCAAGGAAGATGGACTGGTTTTCTATGTAGAAGAAATCATATCTGAGCTTGTTAGCCACGCTTTCGATGTCCGTGTCGTACTCCAGCTTCACCTGGGCCCACCCTGTGAGCCCGGGTTTTATGGTAAGGCGCTTCATGTAGAAGGGGAAGACTTCCCTGAGCTCCTCCACGAAAACCGGCCTTTCCGGTCGGGGACCCACGATGGACATCTCTCCCCTCAGGATGTTCAGGAGCTGGGGGATCTCGTCTATCCTGGATTTTCGCAGGATCCTTCCAACCCGGGTGACCCTGGCGTCGTTCTTCCCCGCCCATACCGGGCCGCTCTTCCTTTCCGCGTCCTTCACCATGCTCCTGAATTTGAACACTTTGAAGATCCTCCCCCCCTTGCCCACTCTCTCCTGCCTGTAGAACACGGGGCCCCTGGAGTCGAGTTTGATCATCAGGGAAGTGAGGATCCACAGCGGCAATCCCGCCACAAGGACGAAGATGCTGATGAAGTAATCAATGCACCCCTTGACCAGTTTCTGCCAGAAACTCAGCCGCTCAGGCAGTATCTCCATGAAGGGCTGACCCATTATCTGCGTGCTGTGAACATGACCGGCCACCACATCGAAGAGGTCCGGAACGACCTTGACCCTTATGCCTTCTCCCGTGGCCGGGACGAAAAGGGACAGTATATCGTCGTGGAAATTGGAAGCTATCGTGACCAGGAGTTCCTGTATAGAGTACTTCCTCACTATGCCCGGCAGGTCCGTCACCAACCCGAGGATCCTTTCCATAGGTACCTGCGCATCGCTTCCGATCTGGCTCTTCGGACGAATGAACCCGGCGATGTCATAACCCAGGGCGGTGTTGTACGAAAGGTAGTTTTCAAGGTGCCATGCAGGAGCTCCTATGCCTACTATGGCCGCCGTGCGCCTCAGGGAACCCTTCTTGGCCAGTCTTCTCTCGAGTATTCTCACCAGGGCCCTGGAAATGAACACCATCACGAGAAGCATGAAGTAATAGAAAACGATTATCCATCTGCCCACGGAAGCGGAAGGGGAGACGAGGAACGCACCGAAGAAGAGAATTATGAATCCCGAGGTCACGGGCTTGACCACGAGCCTCATCTCGTCCGCCCAGCTGAGGTCCCAGTGGAGCCTGTAAGATCCTGACGCGGTGAACACCAGCCACCAGAAAGGCATGGACAGGGCAGCCCCTGAATAGATGATGGTGTTGGAGATGGAGGACAGGTCTGGGAAGATGCCGGAATCGAACTTGATCCATGCAGAGAATGTCATGGCGAGAAAGATCGCGATGCCATCAAGGGAGACGCTCAGGAACAGGACCTTCTTCTTCAGGATACGCCGCCCTTCCCTTTTTCCCAGGTTTCCATCGGATTGCCGGACAACGCCCTTATTATACCATCAATTGCCGCCCCGTTCATAAGCCAGAAGTAATATGGGAAAAGCAGCCCGGACGGCATCCTGTGTCGAAGGAGAAGTCCGCCGACTGCTGCTGCATGGAAGATGCACATCAAGATGAACATCACCATGTATGCCC
>CAZXEF010000335.1:0-1609 GCA_964639605.1 uncultured bacterium
CAGAAAAGTCTCCTCCTCCGCCCTGGAGTCGCACATGACAGATATCCTGCTGCCCTGTTCCAGGTAATCCAGGAACTGCCTCACCATCTCCCCCCTGTGTCCCGTGAAGCTCACCTGGGGCAGGGTCCTGTAGTAGACATCGACTTCGCCCCGGGGGAACGGAAGGAAGTGGACCAGTCTGCCTCGACTGTCGAGACAATCCTTCACCTCGTCCATCCCGAAGAAGATCCTGGAGAGTCCAAACGGT
This sequence comes from uncultured bacterium, assembly GCA_964639605.1. Lineage (GTDB taxonomy): Bacteria > Fermentibacterota > Fermentibacteria > Fermentibacterales > JCC-6 > Aegiribacteria. The sequence goes on from CAZXEF010000335.1 coordinate 248, forward strand.
ACCTTGCCGGGGTCGTAGCTTTCTCTGTAGAAGGCCATGGCTTCTTCCATGTTCCCCGTTATCCCGTCGGGATCGGATAGGATAACGGTGCCGTCCTCACCCACGTAATCCAGTATGCTGACGCACCTGTCGAGGAAAATGGGAAGGTAATGCTCGATGCCCGGAAAATCATTCGCGGTCCAGAGCTTCTCGCTGAGATGGTGCTCCTCGGGCACCTCCTCCATGGCCCTGTTCCAGTGTTCGGGAGTGAGTATGACCTCCCTGGCCGGGAGTAGGAGGCATTCGCCGAGGTTCCTTATGCTCCTCTGCGATCTCTGGTCGAAGGAGCGGAGGGATTCCAGTTCGTCACCAAAGAACTCCAGCCTTACAGGGTTCTCCATGCCGTAGGTGCCTACATCGACTATCCCGCCTCTCCTTGCCCACCTTGCCTGCTCCCATACCCCGTCCTCCCTCAGATATCCAGCGGCCAGTAGCCAGGCCTCGAGGTTGTCAATGGAGAGCCTCATTCCCCTGTAAAGCCTGAAGCAGCTGAAATTCTCCGGTGGAGGAACTTTCTTCACCAGGGCTGAAGCCGGCAGTACGATGATGCCCCTGCTGCTGCCGGATTTAAGCTCGGCCATGCACTCTATGCGGTCGGAGATCACGCCCGGATGGGCGGGTTCACCCTCGAAGGGCAGGGTCTCGTAGGAAGGGAAGTACAGGACATCCCCCAGGATGCCCCTGAGATCGTCCCTGATGCTCTCGGCCTGTGATACGGAAGGGGCCACCAGCACCGTGGGTCCCGCAAGCCTGTGAACGGCCGCCGCGGCAAATGAGATAGAGGAGCCGCATAGACCCCCGACCGTGGTCAGACGCCTCCCGGTCAGCGAGGTTAGCATCTCGGAGAATACATTGTCCCAGAAGAACTCGTTCCTCACCCAGCCCCCGGGAGGCTCGATCCCGGCACGGTCCGTCATGTGGATTATTCGTCTTCAGGAGGAGCTATCGGCAGGCTTCCTCCGGTCATCCTGCCCCATGTGCTTTCCAGCACCGGCAGCTGCAGCCGGAAAATCTCCAGCTGCTGATCTTCCAGTGGATTGGCTGGAGGAAGGATCTCGGTTGCCGGGTTTACGTACACCCCGTTAAGCTTCATCTCGAAGTGTACATGCGGACCGGTCGAGAGACCAGTGGTACCGATGAATCCTATGACGTCCCCCTGCCTCACGTAGGATCCAACCTCCTGGCCGGAAGCGAAGCTGCTCATATGTCCGTAGCCCGTCTCGTACCCGTTGGCGTGCCTTATCCTCACGATATTGCCGTAACCACCGCTCCAGCCTCGGAAGCTAATGATTCCATCGCCCACCGCATAGATCTCGGTGCCCA
>CAZXEF010000336.1:0-1536 GCA_964639605.1 uncultured bacterium
CAGGGGGATTCGGTGCATGAGCTGGGGAGCGGTTCCGTGGTGCTGGTGGTGCCCGGCGAGGAGCACAATTTCAGGAACACCGGCAAAGAGCCCCTGGTCTTCCTCTGCCTCATCCCCATAGTATGAAAAAATGTCCCATTCTGGTGCCGGGCCTGAGAATGGGACATTTTAGGTAAATGTATCAGGGGGACCTGAGGGTTTCCATCCATTCCTGGGCTTCGAGAAGGACCGGTCTGCTGACTGTATGAATTCCCTCCCATGTTCGAAAGACCGTCTCCACGCCCAGCTCATCAAGTATCTCGACTGCTTCCATGCCAGTCTCCACGCCCACCGACTCGTCCATGGTCCCGTTGGCCACGAAGGCGTCAAGACCTGAGAGGTCGCCTACTTGCGACATGTCCACAAAAGTCGTATCCAGTCTGCCCGCAAATCCCACTAGTCCCCTGAACTCCTCCGGATGGTACATCCCCGTCATCCATGTCAGTGCACAGCCCTGTGAGAAACCGAACAGGAATACGTCGGATACGGAATACCTGTCCTTCAAGTCATTCACCACCCTGACCACGTAGTCCGATGACAGGCGGTCCATGGCCTCCATATCCAGCGAATCGTCGTAGGGGACGAACCAGGAGTAGCCGGTGAGGTTATTCTCCATGAAGGGGTACGGAGCCCTCGGGCAGGCGTAGATGAAGTCCGGCTGGTAGAATCTGTCCCAGAGCTGGATGAAGTTCCCGGGTGAGTCGCCGTAACCGTGCAGGCCGACCACCAGAGGGTATTCGTAGTAGGGATCGTAACCTTCCGGAAGTCTTACCAGGCAGGGGAACGCCGCCTCGCCGACTGCCAGGAACCTGTCCCCCGTGTATTCAGGTGCTTCTCCCACTGCCTCGGCTATGTGCTCCAGGGCTCCACTGAAATAGGGATCGTCCCGGATCCCGTTGAAATCAGGGTCGCTGCGCATGAAATCCATGTCCCGATATCCTGCGATCACGGCTCTCTGCAGGTAGAGGGCCGCAAGTTCCGCATCCCCCATCAGGGCGTAGCAGCAGGCCACATTGTAGATGGAGATCTCATCGTCGATGTTCCTTGACAGGGCTGCCAGGTAGTACCTTATTGCTACGGTGTAATTGCCCTCTCCATATGCTTCTCCTGCAGTCTGGAGGTAACCTGAGAGGTCAACATCGAGGAAATCACCCGCCTGCGGGTCCAGTGGGACTATCTCCGCCGGGGTAAGGAGCTGGAGGATGGTGAGGAGGATGGCGCAGGTCATGACCGCTCCGACAGTGTGAACGAGTATATCTTCGGATAGTCCAGCGGGTCTCTGTCACATGCCAGGAAACCACCTGCGTCTATCATGAAGGACGGCCTGCTCACAGGAGTGAAGGGCACGTCGGTCACCGCGCAGAACAGCAGGTTTCCCGAGTAGTCATAGACCCTGAAGACCGGCTCGTCCTCGTTGGCCATCTCCACCCAGATCCTGCTTTCAGCATCCACTCCTATGGAAGCGATAACATTCCTCCATGGGTAGACATCCTCGAC